>CAZWRE010000167.1:0-17892 GCA_964636335.1 uncultured Sedimenticola sp.
CTGGATGTCGAAGGTGGGAAAAAACTGGGTGTTCAGGGACGACAGGGCCAGGGCGCCGGACAGCAGCATGATGATCATCACCAGGTTCGCCGCCACGGGATGGCGGGCGAAGATGCCTATGATGTCGTTCTTGTGGCGGAAGCCGTCAGTCATCCGCCACGATCTCCACCAGCAGGCTTTCCACGGCATTGGGCAGCTGGGTGACCAGCAGGCGCTGACCGTCCTCCAGGTCAGCGGAACGAATGAGCACCTGGTTGCCGCCATCTCGCCAGATCTCGCCCACGCGCTCCACCTTCACCGGCCGCAGGCGGTTCTCGTCATCGATGACATACACCTTGTCGGAACCATACAGGGCCTCGAAAGGCACGGGCATGACGTTTTCCTGGTCCGGCAGAGTCAGGCGCAGTTGCAGCACCCGGCCCTTCTGCAGCCAGTCCTGTCCCCGGTCGATGAGAAACAGGGCTTCCACGCCACCGCTGCCCTGGCGCACCTCGGCTCCCAGGGAGATGAGATGACCTTCCAGCTCGCGACCGTCCACACTGCCGGACACCTTCAGGACCGCCTTGTCAGCCAGGGCCTGGCGCACCTGGGGCACATAGACGGCTGGCAGCATGGCGCGGAACATGAGACTGTCGTTCTCGAACATGTCCAGCAGGCGGCCGCCCAGGTTCACTCTGTGCCCCTGGGCCACGTAGACGCGTGTTACCCGGCCATCGAAGGGCGCGGTAACGCGGGTCCTGGCCAGTTGCAGGCGCGCCTTGTCCAGGGCCGCCTCGGCACGGGCCAGGGCCGCCTGCAGCTCCTGCATACGCGATTCATGGGTGCGGATGCTCTCCTCGATGCGGGTGATACTGATGGCTTGGCGGGCGGCGCTCTGACGCGCCGTATCCAGCGCGGACCGGGAACCGACCTGTTTTCTGCTCAGGTCCTGCAGGCGCTTCACCTCCGCCTGCACCAGTTGGTAAAGCTCGCGCTCGCTGGGCAGGGTCTGGAGATCCGCCAGATGGCGGGATTCCTGGGCGCCAATGGCTGCCCGGGCCTTGGCCAGATCGGCTTCCGCCAACCGCACATCCAGGCGGGCGTCGGCATCGTCCAGCTCGATGAGCAGGTCACCACCTTTGACCTTGCTGCCCTCGATGACATGCACCTGCTTCACGTCCGCCGACAACGCCGCCGTGAGCACGGAGAAATTCAGGGCGTCCACGGCGCCGTAGAGCAGGATATTGGTGGGCCATCTGCCCAGTTCCACGGTCTGGGCGGCCACGGGCCAGGACTTCTCCTTGACCTCGATGGCCTTGCTGTGGGGACGGGTCGCCTTGAGCATGGCGAACACGCCAACGGCGAGGGCGATGATGAGCAGGGGCAGAATGAGCCTGCGTAGTCTATTCATGTTTCTTCTTCGGTTGTTATCGAAACTTCGACCTTCCCGGCCGGAATGTAACGCCACACCACCCAGGCGCCCAGCAAAGCCGTGGCGGACGCCATAGTATAAGCCAAAGCCGCACCCCACTGCTCCCAGATGACACCACTGGCGAAAGTGCCCACGGCCCCACCCGCGCCAAAGCTGAGACTGGCGTACAAGGCCTGTCCCCTGCCCTGGTGACGACCGCGAAAATACTCATGGACCATGTGTATGGCGGAGGCATGAAAGCTGCCGAAACTGGCGGCATGGAGCAACTGGGCCAGGACCAGCACCGGCACCTGCCCGGGGAACCAGCCAATGAGCAGCCAGCGCAGCGCCGCCAGCACCAGGCTCACCCTCAGTATGGCCGCCGAACGCCAGCGCCGCAGCAACCTGTGCATGAACAGGAACAGCAGCACTTCGGCGATGACGCCGATGCTCCACAGCAGGCCGATGTCACTCTTGCTGTAGTGATGATCCTGCAGGTAGATGGAAAAGAACGCGTAGTAGGGACCATGGCTCATCTGCATGAAGAACACCGCGGTGAAGAAGGCCAGAACATGGGGTTTCTTCAGCACCGCCAGGATGGAAGGCTGGGACTCATGGAGCTCGCCGTTGCCATCCCCGACCAGCAGACTGGAAAGCAGGATGCCCGCAAACACCACCACCAGCGCGGGCAGCACCACATCCGTGCCCCGGCGGTCCACCAGCCAGCCCACCATCACCACGGTGAGAATGAAGCCCACGGAACCCCACAGGCGCAGACGGGAATACCGTTCGGCATCCTGCCCCAGATGGTTGAACACCACGGCCTCGAACTGGGGCAGGGAAGCGTTCCAGAAGAAACTGTAGAAGGTCATTACCAGGGCAATGGCCAGGAAACCATGAACCCCGAACATGGCCAGCAGGGCGACCAGGGACAGGGCCGAGGCCAGGCGCACCAACAGCATGCGGTGTCCCAGGTGATCCCCCAGCCAGCCCCAGACATTGGGCGCCACCACCTTTGTCGCCATGAGTATGGCCATCAGGGAGCCGATGGCAAAGGCATCGAAGCCCAGGGACTGCAGGTACAGGCCCCAGTAGGGCATGAGGGTGCCCAGTGCGGCAAAGTAGAAAAAGTAGAAGGCGGACAGGCGCCAGTAAGGCATGGGAAACCGGTGCTGGAGGCGAAAAGCCCAATTCTATACGTGACGCGGAACAGGGGCCACGAAAACTCTTTCTGAGAAGAAGGTCACGGATAGACGCCAACCACTCTCTTACAGTTGGAATCCTGAAAAGCAATACAGACGGCATTTCATGTCTTCCACGGCAAACAGGGACAGACGAAATTTTCTCAGGCTCACGGGCGCAGCCGGAATCGGCCTGTCGGCGGCAGGAGTCTCCCGCACTGCCGCAACCGCTGAAACCGCTGAAACCGCCTCCGGGGGAGCGGCCATGTACCAGGCCAGCCCCGCAACCCCGCCGCCCAGCACCCTTACCACCCTGCCCCCGCTGGCGGCCATGACCCTTTCCCGCGCGGCCTTCGGGCCCGCTCCCGGCGACATCGAGGATTTCAACGCCCGGGGCAGCACGGATATCGCCCGCCTGACTTCCTGGGTGGACGAGCAACTGGATCCCCAGTCCATCGACGACAGCGAGCTGGAGGCCCGACTGGCCAACCCGGCCTTCCGTACCCTGAACAAACCCCTGAGCCAGCTTTGGGCGGATCATTACCGGGAAGAGAACATCACCTGGGAAGAACGGGTGCGACCTGCCCACGAAGTGTTATACGCCACCATGACCCGCGCCATCTACAGCCGTCGCCAGTTGAAGGAAGTCATGGTGGATTTCTGGCACAACCATTTCAATGTCTATGGATACGAAACCCCCAACGCCTGCGTCTGGGTACACTACGACCGCAACGTGATCCGCCCCTACACGTTGGGCAACTTCCGCCAGATGCTGGAAGCCAACGCAAAGAGCACCGCCATGCTCTATTACCTGGACAACGTGGAGAGCAGCGACGAGGGGCCCAACGAGAACTACGCCCGGGAATTGCTGGAGCTGCACACCCTGGGCGCGGAAAACTACCTGGGCATCATGCCCCAGTGGGACGTGCCCCTGGACAGCCAGGGACGCCCCATCGGCTACGTGGACGGCGATGTACTGGAAGTGGCGCGCTGCTTCACGGGCTGGACGGTGGCCAATGGTCACTGGTCCGACCCCAACGATCCCGACAGCGGCGAGTTCTACTACCGGGACTTCTGGCACGACCGCTTCCAGAAATACGTGCTGGGCGAATTCATTCCCGCAGATCAGGCGGCCCTGCGGGACGGTCTGCGTGTCCTGGACAAGCTCGCCGAACATCCCGGCACGGCTCGCTACATCTGCCGCAAGCTGTGCCGCCGCCTGGTGAGCGACAACCCGCCGGAAAGCCTGGTGGAATCCGCCGCCGCGGTGTTCCACGACAACTGGCAGGCCCCGGACCAGATCAGGCGGGTGGTTCGCCACATCCTGCTGTCCACCGAGTTCCGCAATACCTGGGGCGCCAAGATGAAACGGCCTTTCGAAACCCTCATGGGCGCCATGCGCGTCTGTGGCGCGGAAATCACCCTGCATCCCGATGACAACGACAGCCAGGAGCTGAGCTGGCTCATGGAGAAGACCGGGCATCACCCCTTCTCCTGGATTCCCCCCGACGGCTTTCCAGACACCCGCACCACCTGGCAGGGCAGCACCCCAATGATCATGACCTGGCGCATCATCAACTGGCTGATGCGCATCACAGACGACAGCGGAATCCACAAGCTGGACGTCCTGAACCAGACCCTGAACGCCGCGGAGCTGGCGGATCCAGCCAGTCACACACCGCGCAATCTGGCCCGCTTCTGGTTCAAACGCGCCCTGGGCTATGAGCCGGATGCCGCGCAGATCGCCAGGGCGGCTGAAATGCTCACCCATTCCGACAGCTACGACGGCACGCCCTGGGGGCTGGACCAGGCCATCGACCTGAGCCAGGACGAGTGGCCCCACTACTGGCAGTCCGGCCTGCGCACCCTGGTAGCGCTGATTCTCATGTCACCGGACTTCCTGCAGCGTTGAGGCCTGATCCATGACCAGCATGAACAGACGCGGATTCATCAAGACACTGGGGGTTTCCGGACTGGCCGGCCTGGGATGGCGCAACATGGCCTTTGCCGATGCCAGCGACACCCAGAACATCGTGGTGGTGATCTTCCTGCGCGGCGCCTGCGACTTTCTCAACCTGTTCCCCCCGGTGAGCGGGGATGACCGCCAGCTATACGAAACCGCCCGCCCCAACCTGCACATTCCTCTTTCCCAGACCCTGCCCCTGGATGGGCAGTTCGGCCTGCATCCGGCCGCGGCCGCCCTGAAGACCCTGTTCGACAACAACCAACTGGCCATCGTGCGCGCCGTGGGCAACACGGTTCAGCCCTCCCGCAGCCATTTCGATGCCCAGGCCCTGCTGGAATCCGGCACGCCCGGCACCAAGGGCACCAGCACCGGCTGGCTGGCCCGCTATTTCTCCACTATCCCCAACCTGCCGCCCAGCATTACCATCCCTTCGGTGGCGGCATCCAGCTACACGCCGACCTCCTTCCTGGGCGACCCGGCCGTGCTGACCATGGACGACCCGGACTACTTCAGCCTGGACAACGCCCACTGGGCCTGGGACGGTCGCCTGGAGGCCGTGCTGCCCGGCCTGCACGCCGGGGACAGCCCGGTGGAGAAGGCGGGATCACAGGCCCTGACCGCCATGCAGATCATCGCGGGAGAGGATTTTTCAGGCTACGTGCCCAGCGGCGGCGCCGTCTATCCCAATGGCTATTTCGGCGATCAGCTGAAAATGCTGGCCCAGATCATCAAGATGAACGTCGGTTTGCGCATGGGCGCCCTGGATTTCGGTGGCTGGGACACGCACAGCGACCAGGGAAACGGGGCCACGGGCTATTTTTCCGACGATCTCGTGACGCCGTTGGCAAATGGACTGCTCGCTTTCCTCACGGATCTGGGCGCCGAAGGAAACTATCTGCAGCGAACCACAGTCATAGTACAGACGGAATTTGGCAGACGGGTGCGTGAAAATGCCGACTACGGCACTGATCACGGGTATGGAGCTGATATACTGATTTCAGGTGCAGCCAGCCAGATCATAGGTGGTTTCCATGGAAACTGGCCAGGATTGGCAAGCACCCAGTTGTTTGAGGGGATGGATATTGCCGTCACCACAGACTTCCGCCAGGTACTGAGTGAAATACTCATCCGGCGATTGGAAAACCCCTATCTGGGAACGATATTTCCCGGATATACCGGTTATTCCCCCCTCGGCGTGGTACAGGGAACCGACCTTGACCCGATTTATGATAACCCCAGTGACGAGATATTCTCCGATGGCTTTGAAGATTAGCAAAAAACCCGTGAAGTTCTGGATGGCCGCAGCTCCGCTGCTGCTGGGCAGCTTTTTCACCCAACCCGTACTGGCCTGCAGTACAGCGGCATGGAGTCGCGTCGAGAATCCGGAAGTCACCCTCTTCGCCCGGCCGGAATCGCGATGTACGGGTGGTTGCGGCCTGCGAATCAAGCTCGAAGGCACCCAGCCCGCCTATGTGGAGGACAACACCCCGGGCAACCTGGCCGAAGACGTAACCTCCTATTACGCCAGATTCCATATCGACACCACCTGGCTGAACATGAATGACGGGCAGCGAGTCACCGTGTTTGCTTCCAACACCAATGGCGCGGCTCCCGCCTTTGGTCTTCAGGTGGTACAGGTCAACGGCAAGAAATACGCCCACATCTTTGCGCATCGCGACGACGGCAGCCAGGTGGCGACCAACAGCGCCGCCAGCGAACTGACCGACGGCTGGCATACCATCGAGCTCATGTGGACTGCCGCCACCGCGGCAGGCGCCAACAACGGGTCCCTGACCCTCGCGCTGGACGACGTGGACAACGTGCTGTCCCTGTCTTCCCTGGACAACGACACTCATGCCATCGTCACTTCGCAACTCGGTGTAATTTCCGGTAACGACGCCACGGTAACCGGCAACCTGCACCTGGACGCGTTCACCTCCCAGCGCACGGCCAGCATTTCCACACCGGAAGCCTGTATCGCCTACAGCCAGTTGTTCAACGACATTCCATCCTGGCACACTTTCTACGACTGGATACAATCCATTGGTTACGCGGCCATTGCTTCCGGATGCACGGCAACCACTTACTGCGCCGACAACACGGTTACCCGCGCCCAGATGGCGGTCTTCCTGGAACGCGGAATGAACGGCGGCGACTATCAGCCTCCCCCGGGGAGCGGCAGCCAGTTCGGCGATGTCCCCGCCAGCCATTGGGCCGTCTCCTGGGTGGAAAAATTCGCGACGGACGGCATTACCACGGGTTGCGGCGGCGGCAATTTCTGTCCCGACGGCAATGTGGATCGCACGCAGATGGCCGTGTTCCTGCTGCGGGCGAAACATGGTGCGTCCTACACACCTCCGCCCGCCACCGGCAACATGTTCAACGACGTTAGCGTCAATACACCCAACGCCGCCTGGATAGAGCAACTGGCTTCGGAAGGAATCACCGGCGGCTGCGGTGATGGCAACTACTGCCCCACGGGATCCGTTACCCGGGGCCAGATGGCGGTCTTCGTACAACGCACCTTCGACCTGCCTCTGCGCAACTGACGGCAGGATAGCCCAAAACAAAAAAGGCGGGACATGCCCCATGTCCCGCCTTTTTCATTGCCCGTCAGACCGCGCTATGGCGCGGCCGGAATAACATTCACGGGGGGCTGCACGTCTCCGTTCTGCGCCCGGTGGCGCAGGGCATGATCCAGCAACACGATGGCCAGCATGGCTTCGGCAATGGGTACGGCGCGTATGCCCACGCAGGGATCGTGACGCCCCCTGGTGACCACCTCGCAAGCCTCGCCACTGGTGTTCACCGTCTGCCCCCCGAGACGAATGCTGGACGTGGGCTTGAAGGCCACCCGGGCAACGATATCCTGGCCCGAGGAAATACCCCCGAGAATACCGCCGGCATTGTTGCTCAGAAAACCTTCGGGGGTCATTTCATCACGATGTTCCGTCCCTTTCTGGATCACGGAGGCAAAGCCCGCGCCGATTTCCACCCCCTTGGCGGCATTTATGCTCATCAGGGCATGGGCCAGATCCGCATCCAGGCGGTCGAATACCGGCTCTCCCCAGCCCGGCGGCACGCCCTCGGCCACCACGGTGACCTCGGCGCCCACGGAATCGCCTTCCTTGCGCAGGGCGTCCATGTAGGCTTCCAGGGCCTCGACCTGTTCCGCGCAGGGCCAGAAAAAGGGGTTTTCCTCCACGGGGTTCCAGGAAAAGGCGTCCGGCCGGTTCTCTCCCAGGGCGGACAGATAACCCCGAACCACCACGCCAAAGCGCTCGCGCAGGTATTTCCTGGCAATGGCGCCCGCCGCCACGCGCATGGCTGTTTCCCGGGCGGAGGAACGGCCACCGCCACGATAGTCGCGAATGCCGTATTTCTGCAGGTAGGTATAGTCCGCGTGGCCCGGCCGGAAGCTGGCGGCGATCTCCGAATAGTCTTTCGAACGCTGATCCGTATTGTGGATCAGCAAACCAATGGGCGTGCCCGTGGTTCTGCCCTCGAACACTCCGGACAGAATCCGCACCTGGTCCATCTCCCGGCGCTGGGTGGTATGGCGGCTCTTGCCGGGCCGCCGGCGCTCCAGATCCGGCTGAATGTCGGCTTCACTGAGTTCCATGCCCGGGGGACAGCCATCCACGATACAGCCGATGGCCGGCCCATGGCTTTCACCAAAGCTGGTCACGGTGAAAAGTTTGCCTATGGTATTTCCCGACATTATTTGTCCACCAGCAGCGCGTTGACCTTTTCGATATCCTTCACGCTGAGCACACCCGCCGCCTGGCGCAGGCGCAGCATGTTCACAATGTACACATAACGCGCCCGGGCATAGTCCCGCAAGGAACGGTAGTAATCCCGCTGGGAGTTGAGCACGTCCACCAGGGTGCGGGTGCCCACTTCAAACCCCGCCTGGGTAGCGTCCAGGGCGCTCTTGGTGGATACCTTGGCCGCTTCCAGGGCGCGCACCGCGCTGATGCTGGCCTGTACCCCGCGATAGGCATTGCGCACGGCCTTGTCCGTGGCCCGCCGCGCCTGATCCAGACGTTCCTGGGCGGCGACCAGCTCGGCCCGCGCCTGACGGGTGGCCGCCGTCACGCCACCACCGGAATACAGGGGCACATTGAGCTGAATGCCTATGGTGCCCGTGTCCACGTCCACTACCCGATCCTGACTGGTCTGAAAGGCGTTGTAGCCCCCCACCAGATCCAGGGTGGGATAATGACCGGAGTTCTGCACCTCGATTTCCCGCTGGGCGATCTGGGTGGCATCGGATGCCGCCTTCACGGAGGGGTTGTTCTCCAGACCAAAGGCGCTCCATTCGTCAATGGCCGCGGGCACGGGAGGCTCCAGTTTGATCTTCTCCTTGAGTACCGCCAGTTGTTCGGGAACCATGCCCAGGATCTGACGCAGATCCTCCCAGGCATTGTCCAGCTCGTTCTGGGCCAGAATCTCATCCGTCACCGCCTGGTCATAGCGGGCCTGGGCCTCATGCACCCCGGTAATGGCGATAAGTCCCACCTCGAAACGCTGTTTGGCCTGTTCCAACTGGCGGGCGATGGCTTTTTTGTCGGCCTGCACATAGGTCACCCCTTCCTTGGCGGAAAGCACGTTGAAGTAGGCATCCGCCACCCGCAATATCAGCTCCTGTTCCTTGGCGCGATATTCCGCTTCCGCCAATTCCAACTGCCAATCCGCCTGCTCCAGGCGCACGAAACGATCCCGGCGATAGATGGGCTGCAGGAGATTGATACCCAGATTGCTGACGCTGTAGCTGTCCGAGAAACCGTTGTCGAATTCGCTGTCGCGGGCGCTGACATCACCCGTGACGCTGATATTGGGCAACAGGCCGGACAGGGCCAGGGGGCGCGCTTCCCGGCGAGATTCCCTCACCGCAGCCGCCTCCCGCAATACGGGATCCTTCTCGAAAGCCATATTGAGCACCTGCATCAGGTCCTCGGCGCTGCCCGCCTGCGACATCACCACCAGCAGGAAGGCGATCAGTATTCTTTTCATTTGCTGTGTTCCGCTCGTTCAGAAGGCATGGGCCCCACCACCAGCCGGGGGTCCAGGCGCTTTCCGCGAAGATTCATGCGCCAGTCCAGGTGGGGCCCGGTAACCCGGCCACTGGCGCCCATTTCGGCAACAATCTGCCCTTTCTTCACCCGCTCCCCCTCTCTGACCAGAATCCTGTTCAGATGGAGAAAGGTGGATGATAACCCATGCCCGTGATCCATGATCAGGGTGGCGCCGGAATAAAACATATCCGGATGCGCCAGGGTCACGATGCCATCCGCCGGCGCTCGTACCGGGGTACCCACGGGACCCGCGATATCCACACCATAATGGGGCCATTTCGGCTTGCCATTGAGAATGCGCTGACTGCCGTACACGCCTGTGATTCTACCGGTAACCGGCCAGTCGAAACCATGCAAAAAGTCAATCCGGTCATCCAGCCTGGCGCGCGCTTTCCTTACCGCCGCCTGGTCCGCGCGGATACGCTTCAGGTCTTTCTCCTTTGGCGTCACCTTGCGCGGTGGCAGGCCATCGATACGCTGGATGTCGTAACGACGCTTGCTTATCCGCAGCTTGCGCCGTTCCTCGCTGCCATCAGGCAGCCTGACCACCAGGACGGATTCCGCCGGCGCGTCACGACCGAAGCCAATGAGGAAATCCCCCGCGGGTGATACGGGAACCCGCTCACCGTCGTGCAACACCGTGGCACCCGGCACGGTCTTGCCAAAAACCAGCCCGCCCTGGACGAGTTTGCCGTCAAGCTGCACGGAAGCCGCGCAGAGACTGGAAACCAGTGACAGGGCCAGGAAAAGAATGATGCGCATGTAAAACCGGTCCGGATTGACGAATCAAAAAGCCATTTTAGCAAAACTTGATAGAATCGCCTGATGAATCCCCCCAGCGGCAACAAGCACCAGGTTCGATCCCGTCCCTACTCCTGGGGCGAAGTCATGCGCATGGTGCTTGCTCACCGCAAGGAATTGATCGCCGCGAACATCATCGCCGTGCTGGGCACCCTGGCGGCCGTCCCCGTTCCCCTGCTCATGCCCCTGCTGGTGGACGAAGTGCTGCTGCACAAGCCCGGCACGCTCACGGAATGGGGCCAGCGCCTGTTTCCGGAGAGCTGGCAAGGCCCCTTGCTCTATATCCTCGGGGTGCTTTTTCTTACCCTGATCCTGCGCCTGCTGGCTCTGGTATTCAATGTCTGGCAGGTACGTCAGTTCACGCGCATCTCCAAGGATGTGATCTTCCGCATCCGCCGCGATCTGCTGCAACGGCTACAGTATTTCTCCATGGCGGAGTACGAGGTGCTGGGCCCCAGCACCGTGGCTTCCCATCTGGTCACGGACCTGGACGCCGTGGATCAGTTCGTGAGCAATTCCACCAGCAAGTTCATCGTCGCCCTGCTCACGGTCATCGGCACCGCCGTGGTGCTGCTGTGGATGCACTGGCAGTTGGCCCTGTTCATTCTGTTGCTCAACCCCGTGGTCATCTACATCACAACCCTGTTCGGTCGCAAGGTGAAGCGACTCAAGGCCCGGGAGAACCGCGCCTTCCAGGCCTTTCAGGAAGCCCTTTCGGAAACCCTGGACGCCATCGAGCAGATCCGCGCCAGCAACCGTGAACGCCACTACATCAGGCGTATCATCGACAAGGCGGAGCGCATCCGCGGCAGCTCCGCCAGCTATGCCTGGAAAAGCGACGCCGCAAACCGCCTGTCTTTCATGGTATTCCTGTTCGGTTTCGACATATTCCGCACGGTGAGCATGTTCATGGTGCTGTATTCGGATCTGAGCATCGGCGAAATGCTGGCGGTATTCGCCTACCTGTGGTTCATGATGGGCCCCATGCAGGAACTGCTCAATATCCAGTACGCCTACCATGCCGCCCGCGCCGCCCTTGAACGCATCAACGAGCTGGTGGACGTGAAGCTGGAACCGGATTTCCCCCACGAGGAAAACCCCTTCCAGGGCAAGGAAACCGTTTCCATACAGATGCGCGACATCGGCTTCTCCTACGGTGACGGGCCACCCATCCTGCAAGATGTGAACCTGAACATCGCCGCCGGAGAAAAGGTCGCGCTGGTGGGCGCATCCGGCGGCGGCAAGAGCACCCTGGTAAAGATCGTGCTGGGACTCTATCCGCCGGACCGGGGCTGCGTATGCTTCGATGAAGTGCCGGTCACCCGAATCGGCCTGGACGTGGTGCGCGCCAACGTGGCCACGGTACTGCAACACCCGGCCCTGCTCAACGACACCCTGCGCATGAACATCACCCTGGGGGCGGACATACCGGACGAAACACTCCGGCAGGCCCTGGAGATCGCCCAACTGCGCGAGGTAGTGGAGAAGCTGCCCCAGGGCCTGGACACCCTCATCGGCCGCAACGGCATACGCCTGTCCGGCGGACAGCGCCAGCGCCTGGCGGTGGCGCGCATGATCCTCAGCAACCCCCGCGTGGTCATCCTAGACGAGGCCACATCCGCCTTGGACACGGACACGGAAGCCCACCTGCACCAGGCCCTGTCGGGTTTTCTGAAAAACCGCACCACCCTCATCATCGCCCATCGCCTGAGCGCCGTGAAACAGGCTGACCGGGTACTGGTATTCGAGGACGGACGCATCGTGGAACAGGGCAGCCACGACGAGCTGATACGTGAAGCCGGGCTCTATGCCAGCCTGTATGGCAAGCAGGACGATTCCAACGGGTGATTGCGTTCAGGTCCGCCACCCGGGCCACGAACGGCAGGACTGGGTAGAACAAGCCCCGTGGGGTGCAATGAGCACAGCGAATTGCACCAGGCCCGGAAGGCTTCCCCTACTGCCTGGCCATGATGGACATGCGCACCAGCTCGGCCAGGGAGGACGCCTTCATCTTGTCCATGACCTTGGCCCGATGAGCCTCCACCGTCTTGGCGGACACCCCCAGGGCGCTGGCGATCTCCTTGTTCGACTTGCCCGCGGTGACCATGTCCATGACTTCATGCTCCCGGGGCGTCAGGGTCGCCAGGCAAGCCGCCAGCTCGGCGCGCAGGGTCTGTTCCTGGCGCTGCCGCTCATCCACCGCAAGGGCATTGCGTATCGCATCCAGCAGCAACTCGTCGTTGAAGGGCTTTTCGATGAAATCAACGGCGCCTTCCTTCATGGCGCGCACGGACATGGGCACATCACCATGGCCGGTAATGATAATCACGGGAATGCTGATTTCATGACGGCGCAGGTATTCCTGCAATTCCAGCCCGCCCATGCCGGGCATGCGCACGTCCAGCAGCAGGCAGCCGGAGCGCCCGGGATAGTAGGCGTCCAGAAAGGCCTCCGCGGAGGCATAACATTCCACCGCCAGCCCCACGGACTCGATGAGCCATTGCAGGGAACTGCGCATGGCCTCGTCATCATCCACGACGAACACAGTGGGACGGGGACTGTTTTCGTTTTCACTCATAAGGCATCCCTGGGCCGGAACCCGGCCCGGCGGAGTGTTTGAATCTGGCAAGAGTGTGGCCCAGGGAAGCGACCGGGGTCAACCGGCAAGTTCAGCGTATTTCGACCGATTCACGACGCCATGCTTTCCGGCACCGCACCACTTACCGGCAACTCCACCGTGAATACGGACCCCTGCCCCGGCAGGGAATCGGCGCTGATCCGCCCCTTGTGCTCGGCAATGATGGTCTGGCTGATGGACAGGCCCATGCCCATGCCCGTCTTCTTGGTGCTGAAGAAGGGATCGAACAGGTGCCTGAGATCTTCACTGGCGATGCCACTGCCGTTGTCTTCCACCCGAATATAGGCATTGCCCCGGGACGTAAAACCGGTTTCCAGGACAAGCCGGCGATCTTCCACCGGCTGCTCCTCAAGGGCATCCAGGGCATTACGCAACAGGTTGAGTACCACCTGCTCGATCTGCACCGGATCCACCCAGGCCAGCACCGGTTGCGGGCTGAGCTGGAAATCAATGGTGATCCGCCGTTTCTGTCGGTCATGGGCGATAAGCGCACAGGCATCCCTCACCAGGGCGTTGAGATCGGCCTTTTCCCGCACCGGCTGTTGGCGGGTGACCATGCCGCGCAGGCGCTTGATGATCTCGCCGGCGCGGCTGGCCTGTTGGGAAATCTGCTCCATTGCAGTGATGAGCTCTTCCTTTTCACCCATGCCCAGGCGAATGCGCCGGCTGCAACCCTTGGCGAAGTTGACGATGGCGGACAGGGGCTGGTTCAGCTCGTGGGCAATACCCGTGGCCATTTCGCCCATGGTGCTCAGACGGGATACGTGAATCAGCTCGTTCTGGCGATGACGGGCTTCTTCCTCGGCACGGCGCACGGCGGTGATGTCCCGGCCGTAGATGTTCACGTAACCCAGGCTGGCCACCGGAGCCAGCAACAGGGAAAAGATGCCGTCCCGGGTTTCCACCTCCACTTCCCTGGCCCGGCCCTGCTCCAGCACCTGTTCCACCAGACGTTTCCAGAAAATGGGCACCGTCTGCATACGCTTGCAACCCCAGTAATCCAGCAGGCCGTCACTGGCCTTGTTGGCGTAGATGACCACACCCGGCTGATTGATACGCAGCACCGGCAAAGGGCTTTCACCGGGAAAGGCCGCCAGGCTGGTGATCTCCTGGGCCTGGCGCTTGCGTTCGGAAATATCACGAATATAAGTGGTGAAAAACAGATGATCCTCCAGCATCACCGGCTTGATGGCCACTTCCACGGGAAACTGGCGGCCATCCTTGTTACGCGCCGTCAGTGTGCGCAGCACCGGGGGCGCATCCGCTTCCTGTTCCTCCAGACAATCGTAGAGCTGGGCATTGAAGGCCTGACGGGAGCCCTTGTCGAACACCAGCTCGTCCAGGGAACGGTTCAGGGCCTCCTCCCGGCTGTAGCCAAAGGTATTCTCCGCCGTGGGATTGAAATCCACGATATGCCCGGCCTGGTCGATGGTAACGATGGGGTCGAGAGAAGCATCCAGCACCGCGGTCTTCAGGGCTTCGCGCTCCTGAATCTCGGCGGTATAGCGGGCGCGCATCTCTTCCCGCGCCTTCATCACCGCCTGGGTGAAGCTGCGTATCCAGTCTTCCATGATCAGTAGCTGGTTGCCGCCCCGGGGGGTGGGATGCTCGATATGCAGGGCGCGGCTGGAGAAGTTGGCCACCCTTCTGAGCAACCGGTTGATGCGGCTGGACACCAGGATGAACAGCAGCACGAAGATGAAGCCCACAATGGCCGCGCCGGTGAGGCGGTGGCGACGCTCCACGGCGATGATGCTCTGGCGGGTGGCCTCGATGACATCCCGGGAAATCAGGGTGGCAAACAAGAGGTTGACCGGCGAGTTGCCATATTCGAAGAAAGACTGGGCGGTAATCACATAATCGGATTCCAGGTCACGAATCCTGGCGCCCACCAGGGTCTCCCCCCCATGACTGGCGGCAAGTATGGTCTGGTTCTCGCCATCCACCAGGGCGACGGTGGTCTCCGAGGTGCTGGCCCGCTGCTGGGAAGCGTCGAGGAATGCGCCATCGATACGCACCAGCAGCACCAGGGAACCCATGAGGTTATAGCTGGCGTCTTCCACCTTTTCGGCAATCAGCATGTACAACTGCCCGTCCAGACGGGTGATATAGGCCGTCTGCCGGGTATCCGCCAGGGCATGCCGCAATTCGGATGCCGTCTCCCTGGGCAAGGATCTGTTTCCCAGTTGATAAACCTCGCGAATCAGTCCATCCGAATCCGTGAGCAACGCGTGACTGGGTTTCACCGGCAGACCGTCTATGGCCGAGGCAGGCAGCCATACCGGCGGTTGTTCCCGGTACAGGCGCGGCTTCCGGTCCTCGTCATTGGCAAACCAGAACACGGGCTCCAGGTAATCCGCCATGCGCCGGTGACTGGCCAGCAGGCGGGTGGTGTTCACGTAGGACTGGGTGAAACTGTCGAAACGGGTCAGTGATTCGGACGCACGGGTTTCAAGCTGCCCCTGCAGTTCCTTGTCGAAGATGTTGCCGATGGCCCGGGTCTGAATGGGGTCGATGACAATCCACATGGCCGCTGCTGTGAGCAGGCCGAACAGGGCCGCCAGCACCGGCATGGGTACCCGGCGCAGCAGATTACGCAGATGGGCTCGGCGGGGTCTGTGCATGGAGTAATGGTAGCAGACCCGGTAAACTTCGACCCATGAGCAAACCCCGAGCCGACCTCAGCCATGCCGCCGTTCCCGGCCTGTTCCGGCGCCTGGCCGCCATCCTCTATGACAGCGTGCTGGTGCTGGCCCTGATGGCCGCGGCCTTTACCCTGATTTATCTGCCCCTGGCCCTGGGCCTGGGCCTGGAAGACCTGCGCCAGTACCCCCTGTACAAACACGCCATGAGCGCCTGGATGCTGTTCGTGGGCGTGGGCTTTCACCTGTGGTTCTGGACCCATGGCGGCCAGACCCTGGGCATGCGCGCCTGGCGCATGCGGCTGTTCTCCGCCGACGGCAGCCCGGTGACCCTGAAGCAGGCCGTGATACGCTATGCCGTGGCCGTCCTCTCCCTGGCGGCAGGCGGCCTGGGCTTTCTGTGGATACTCTGGCAACCGGACAAGCTGGCCTGGCACGACATGGCTTCCAACACCCGCCTGGTGCTGGTGGACCCCAACCGGAGCTGAATATGAAACCCTGGTATTTCCTGCTCGCACTACTGGCCCTGCAGGCGGGAAATGCCCAGGCCACGGCAGTGCGCATCGATGGTGACGAATGGCTGCACCCTGTCCTGCGTCCACCCAGGCTCATCGACGACGACCGTTCCCAGACGCCGGTATTCCGCGACACGCCCACTGCCATCCCCATCGTCGAAGGCGACGACTGGAGCCTGCCTGCCTGGAGCACCCCCCTGGACGACCGGCGCTTCTATTCCGAAGAAGCCTCCCCGGCGGATCATGTGAACGTGCGGGTCATCGACATCAGTTGGCGCCAGGTCAATCCCTCTCCCGGCCTGTTCTCCATGACAAATAGCGGCAGCGCCGCCGGCATGAACTTCCCGCCCCTGCAAGACCAGTTGGCGGTGGACGGCCCCTACTGGCTGCGCGTCTGGGTTACGGGGGAAGACTGGGCGCCGGCCTGGGTGAAATCCGACTGCGGCATCACCACCACCTGGCCGGATCACGACGGCCAGGCCAACCACCTGCCCATCTGGAACCCCTGCGTATGGGGCCATGCGAAAGACCTGTTCCGCCAGCTGTTCCTGGGCTGGAACCTCATCAGCGACCCGGAGCTGCTGTTCGTGCAGGTACCCGGCGGCTTCTACTACACGGAATTCGATTTCGACATCCCCTTCCAGGCCGCCGCCAGCGGGGACCTGGACTTCGCCACCTTCGACGCCTGGTTTCACCAGGCCATGGCGGATCTGGTGGCCATCGCCAACGGCGAAAACAATGACGGCAACGACGACTTCGCCTGGAAGCTGGTGTACACGGGGGAGGACTACCCCTTCGACGACACCTGGAACGGCGCAACCAACCTGTTTGCCCGGGATGCGGTACAGGCCGGCATGGGCATACGCAACGGCATCACCGAACTGTTCAATTTCCATCTCAACCACACCCCCGCCTATGGCGCGGCCATTGCACAGGACGGCCATATCGTCATCGACGAGAACTGGCCCCTGCTGCGGGACAGGCGCATCATCGGCGCCGAGAACGAGTGCTACACCAGCTGCGGCTACCAGGTATCGGATCTCTATTACGCCATACGCCTGTCCAACCTCAAGGCCCTGCAGATGCGCACCAAGCATCTGTACGTGGTGCCTCAGGACAGCTACCTGACCAGCTATCCCGATCACTGGAACTGGGTGCGCCACGAACTGGGCAAACAGCGCGAGAATGCCCCGGACGCCTGGGTGGCCCTGCGCACGGCCCAGGACAGATACTGGATGGACGACAACAGCCATACCTGGAACGGCGCCCCCTGGGTACACAACCTGGAACGCTGGCTGGTGCAGAAGGACGTAAGCAGTGGCGGCATGACCCGCCGCGGCACGGATCACAGGGTCAACGAGGTGGACCCGGACAACGGCGAATCCTGGGAAGGCCGCCTCACGGATCACGCCAACGGCCAGGACTATTTCTATTTCTTCGTGGACGACGTTTTCGCCAACGACCCCGGGCAGCAATGGCAGCTGAAGGTGACCTATGTGGACGAAGGCAGCAGCAGCTGGCGGGTGGAGTACCCCGACAGCAGTTCACTTGTGGAAAGCGATCCCGTGCCCCGCACGAACAGCGGCCTGGTGAAGACCGCCACCATCGACCTGCCCGGCGCCCGGTTCAGCAACAGCCTGCCCGGCGACTCGGACTTTCGCATCTACAATGGCGGCAGCGA
>CAZWRE010000168.1:0-10787 GCA_964636335.1 uncultured Sedimenticola sp.
CTCAAAGCTCAAGCTCATAGTCATTCTGCTTGTGGGAATACTGGTTCTCGGGGGGGGCGGTGTCGCCGCCTGATATTTCCTGGTGATGAAGGGAGATATGGTGGCGGAGGCTGACGTGGGCATGGAAGAAGCCGACGAACCTGCCGCGAGAAAGAAGAAGAAAAAGAAAAGGAGCAATGAGCCCCCGCTGTTTACCGCCCTGGATCCGGCATTTGTCGTGAGTTTCAAGGATCAGAGTCAGGCCCGCTTCATGCAGCTGAGCGTGGAACTCATGTCCCGTGATCCTGAAGTGATCGAGGCCATAGATCAGTACAAGCCCATGCTGCGCAACAACCTGTTGCTGCTCTTCAGTTCGCAGAAATTCGAGGATGTGATTACCCGGGAGGGCAAGGAAAGGCTGCTGGAGCAGTCCCTGGAGGAAGTGAACAACACCCTCAGTGATGAAGCTGGCATCGATGGTGTCGAGGCCGTGTACTTTACCGCCTTTGTGGCGCAGTAATGCGATGACAGCCGAGAACCTACTGTCCCAGGATGAAATCGACGCCCTGCTGGTGGGGGTGGAGAGTGGCGAGGTGGAAGCCGGCACAGGGCTGCCATCGGCCAATGCCGAGATACAGCCTTTCGATTTCAACGATCAGGAGTATCTGCCCCGGAATCAGCTTCCGGTGCTGGATACCATCCACCAGCGCTTTGTCCGGCATTTCACCATCAGCCTGTACCGCCTGCTCAAGCACACGCCGGTGATGGCGCTGGGTGAACCTCGGCTGATGAAGTATGCCGAGTACATGGACAGCCTGGACATGCCGTCCAGCATCAATCTCATCCGGGTGGATTCACTGGTGGGCAAGCTGTTGCTGGCCATGGATGCCAAGCTTGTGTTCATCGCCGTGGACAATTATTTCGGCGGTGACGGCCGTTTCCAGAGCGGCCGGGTGAGCGCGGAGTTCACGCCCACGGAGCGCAGGGTCATTCAGCTCATCATCGATTTGGCTCTGGATGACCTTGGCAAGGCCTGGAGTCCTGTAGCCCCCCTGGAGTTCCAGTTCGACAAGCTGGAAACCAATCCCCATTTCGTGAATATCGCCACCCCTTCCGAGCTGGTGGCAGTCACCAGTATCGAGATCAATCTCGGTGGTGGTGGCGGCATATTCGATCTGGCCATTCCCCTGAACATGCTGGAGCCCCTGAGGGAACAACTGGAGCCCGGCATGCCTTCCGCCGAGGAAAAGGGCGACAGATCCTG
This sequence comes from uncultured Sedimenticola sp., assembly GCA_964636335.1. Lineage (GTDB taxonomy): Bacteria > Pseudomonadota > Gammaproteobacteria > Chromatiales > Chromatiaceae > Thiolapillus. The sequence continues at coordinate 1,244 of CAZWRE010000168.1, forward strand.
GCTCAAGGCCCTGCAGGCGGATCTTCTCAAGGTGAAAGTGGACCTGGACAGTGTCCTGGTGGAGATTCCCATGACCCTGGGGGAAATTCTCAGGCTTCAGCCAGGGGATGTCATTCCCATGGATCTGGATGAATGTGTGAGCCTGCGGGCGGCAGGGGTGCCCGTGATCCAGGGGTCGTTCGGCGTGGCCAAGGGCAGAAACGCCATCAAGATACTGGAGCCGCTTTCTCAAATGCGGTCACAGGAAAAGATTCAAAGCACAGGAGTTGAAAATGAGTGAGCAAGCAGCCACAACCGCTGCGGAGCCAGAGGCGCCGCCTGAAATGGACATGTCTGGGCAAACGGAGATCCATGACGAGGTTTCTCCGCCTGACACGGGACAGGAAGAAGGACAGGAAGCGGAAACCGGGGCAAAGGAACCGGAGTATCGCAGTGCGGAATTCGAAACCCTGGAGAACGATGTCGAGCTTGAAGGGATAGAGCCGAACCTGGATGTCATCCTGAACATTCCGGTAACCCTGTCCATGCAGATAGGCCGGACCCAGATGACCATAGAAGAACTGATGCGGTTGAACCGCGGTTCCGTGGTCAAGCTGGATCGCATGGCGGGTGAACCCATGGATGTGCTGGTCAATGGCACGCTGATCGCCCACGGGGAGGTGGTGGTGGTCAACGAGAAGTTCGGCATACGCCTGCTGGATGTCATCAGTCCCGCCGAGCGGGTAAAGAAGCTGCGTTAGGAGGGGGCTGAAAATGCCGTTATTCTCCATTCTGAACGCAACACCCGGTGCGCCCATGGATTCCCTGGTCGGGCAAGGCAATGTCGTTACCGGCGGTTCCGGCCTGGATGTGGGACAACAGTTGGTTCAGGTACTCGGCAGCCTGGGTGTGGTTCTGGTGCTGGTTCTGGTTCTGGCCTGGCTGGCGAAGCGGTTATCCCGTTCCAGAACCATTCAGACCCGGGGGTTGCGGCTGATTGGCGGAGTCTCTCTGGGTGCAAAGGAGCGTGTCGTTCTGATCCAGGTTGGAGATCGGCAGCTTCTCGTCGGCGTGGCACCGGGCTTTCTACAGACCCTGCACGTGCTGGAGCAGCCGCTGACCGGGGAGGCCCGGACAATGCCGGGATTCCCGGAAAAGGTATCCGAACTTCTGGACCAGGGCAGGGAGAGCTGAAATGAACCGGGCGCGGGATTTCATTGCATGTGGGAAGAAAGCTCCAGGCCGTAAAGGGTTGTTCCTGTATTGTGGCCTTGTCTTCCTGCTGCTGTTCAGCCAGGGCGCAGGGGCCCAGACCGGCTTTGCCGCGGTGACGGTGACGCCGGGGGCGGGTGGAACACAGACCTATACCGTCAGCATCCAGATTCTGTTGCTCATGACGGTACTGAGTCTGTTGCCCGCTGCCCTGATCATGATGACTTCCTTCACGCGGGTCATCATCGTCCTGGCCATCCTGCGCCAGGCCCTGGGCACGGCGCAGACGCCGTCCAACCAGATTCTCATCGGGCTTTCCCTGTTTCTCTCCCTGTTCATCATGGCGCCGGTGTTCGAGACGGCCTATGACACGGGCCTGAAACCCTATCTGGACGAACAGATAGGCGCCGAGCAGGCGCTGGAAAACGCCGCCGATCCCTTTCGTCGTTTCATGCTTGATCAGACCCGGCAGGCGGACCTGCTCATGTTTACCCGTATTTCCGGACGCAGCAGCCTGCCGTCCCGTGATGAGGTGCCGTTTTCCCTGCTGCTTCCCTCCTTTGTCACCAGCGAACTGAAAACGGCGTTTCAGATTGGTTTTCTGATATTTCTGCCATTCCTGGTCATTGACCTGGTGGTGGCCAGCGTACTCATGGCCATGGGCATGATGATGCTGTCGCCCATGATCATTTCCCTGCCGTTCAAGCTCATGCTGTTCGTGCTGGTGGATGGCTGGTCACTGATCATGGGAACGCTGGCGTCCAGTTTCTACATGTAGGGAAGGACAGAGCGCATGCAATCAACAGACAACGACAAGGGGCAGGGCGGCTCATGACACCGGAGACCATTCTTGAGGTGGGTCAAAATGCGCTGACGGTCACCATCATGCTGGCCGCGCCCCTGCTGCTTTCGGCCCTCGCCATCGGTTTGCTCATCGGGGTCTTGCAGGCGGCCACGCAGATACAGGAGATGACTCTCAGTTTCATTCCCAAGCTCATGGTGTTGGCGCTGGCGCTGGTCATCGCCGGCCCATGGATGCTGGGGCTGATCACCGATTTCACCATCCAGTTGTTCCACAGCATCCCGGAACTGGTTGGAGGCGGTTGAGCGGGATGTACCAGTTCAGTGGCGCGGAATTGATGAATACCACGGCGGGATTGCTGTGGCCTTTCATGCGCATTGGCGCCATGTTCGTTTCCGCGCCCATCTTTTCCGCGTCCAGCTTGCCTGTCCGGGTGCGGATATTGCTCGCGGCGCTTATCGCCTGGGTGCTGTTGCCGGTTCTGCCGCGGCCGCCCCAGGTGGACCTGATCAGTGGAGAGGCTTTTCTCATCGGTTTCTACCAGATCCTTGTCGGACTGGCCATGGGTTTCATCCTGCAACTGGTGTTCGCCGTATTCATCGTTGCCGGGCAAAGCATCGCCATGGCCATGGGGCTGGGATTCGCTTCCGCCGTGGATCCACAGAATGGTGTCCAGGTGCCTGTCGTCAGCCAGTTCCTGCTTATCATGGTGACCTTGCTGTTCCTGGCCCTGGATGGGCACCTCATCCTTCTGGAACTGATGGCGGAGAGTTTTCGCCTGCTGCCCGTGGGAACCCTGCATCCGCCCGCGGATCAGCTCAAGGCGCTGGCCTACTGGGGAAGTTACATGTTTGCCGGTGGACTCCTCGTCGCCCTGCCGGCGGTGGCCGGCCTGCTGCTGGTGAACATCGCGTTTGGTGTGGCATCACGGGCCGCGCCCCAGCTCAACATATTCGCCGTCGGTTTCCCGGTGATGATCATGGCTGGGTTCACCCTGCTCGTGCTTATTACTCCTTCACTCACGGATCATTTCGCCGGGATACTGACGGATGCCCTGGGCATCATCAGGCGCCTGCTGAGCATGTAGCGGGGAAATTGGCATGTCTGGCGGAAACTCCGAAGAACGCACCGAAAAACCCACACCCAAACGGCTACGGGAAGCCAGGGAAAAGGGGCAGGTTGCCCGTTCCCGTGAGCTGAACAGCACCTTGATACTGATGATTTCGGCCGTGGGCCTCTGGGGTCTGGGGTACCTGCTGGTTGGCGACCTGGCCACCATCATGCGTGAAGGGCTGGTTCTGGAGCGCGGCATGACCATGGATCCGGCGGCGCTGGTGCAGCAATTCGGTTCCCTGGTGGGCAGAGGGCTGTGGGTGCTGGCACCCCTGTTCATCCTGCTGATGCTGGCGGCACTGGTGGGGCCGGCCAGCATGGGCGGCATGGTATTCAGCACCAAGGCCATCAGGTTCAAGGCGGAAAAAATCAATCCGGTAAAGGGGCTTGCACGCATTTTCTCGGCCAAGGGGTTGATGGAGCTGGTCAAGACCCTGGCCAAGTTCCTGCTGGTGGCAACGGCCTCGGTCCTGTTGATCTGGTCACTGAGAGATGAGCTGCTGTTTCTCTCCCATGAGTCTCTGGATGCCGCTCTCGGTCATGCCGGGACAATCCTTGCAAGGGCCTTCCTGCTACTCAGTTCCGTGCTGATCCTGGTCGCACTCATCGATGTGCCGTTCCAGATTTACCAGCACAAGAAGCAGTTGAAGATGTCCTTCAAGGAAATCAAGGACGAGAACAAGGAAACGGAAGGCAGGCCGGAGGTGAAGGGCAAGATAAGGGCATTGCAGAGGGAAATGTCGCAGCGGCGCATGATGGAACGTGTACCGGAAGCCGACGTGGTAATTACCAACCCCACGCACTACGCCGTTGCCCTGGCCTATGACAGGGACGCCGGCGGTGCTCCCCGGGTGCTGGCAAAGGGTGCGGATCTGGTGGCGCTGCGCATACGGGAGATCGCGGGTGCACACGGCATTGCCGTGGTATCTGCTCCTCCCCTGGCACGGGCGTTGTACGCGACCACGGAAATCGAGCAGGAGATTCCCGCGGAACTCTACGTGGCGGTCGCCCATGTTCTTGCCTATGTGTACCAGCTTAACGCGGCGCGGTCACAGGGTGGAGACGAGCCGGCTCCGCCCACGGACCTTCCCGTGCCGGATGAATTCAGATGAACACGGGGCCAATGTACTCACCCGGATATCGAATCGCGGAACCAACGGACAAGCAAGGGTAAGCAGACATGCAGACACAGGAACTCATGGGACATCTGAAAGCATTGCACCATCGGGGGTTGGGCACGCCCCTGTTGCTGGTCGTCATGCTGTCGATGATGGTTCTGCCGCTGCCGCCCATGGCCCTGGACGTGCTGTTCACCTTCAATATCGCCATCGCGCTGATGGTGATACTGGTGGTGCTCTACACCCACAGGCCTCTGGATTTTGCCGCTTTCCCTACGGTTCTGCTGGTGGCCACCCTGTTGCGCCTGTCTCTCAACGTGGCATCCACCCGGGTGGTGCTGCTGGAAGGTCATAACGGGGGGGATGCGGCGGGCAAGGTCATCCAGGCCTTCGGGGAGTTCGTCGTGGGTGGCAACTATGCCGTGGGTCTCATTGTCTTTGCCATCATCACCATTATCAACTTTGTCGTTGTCACCAAGGGCGCCGGCAGGATTTCCGAGGTGAGCGCCAGGTTCACCCTGGATGCCATGCCGGGCAAGCAGATGGCGGTGGATGCAGATCTGAACGCAGGGTTGATAACCCAGGACCAGGCGCGGGCCCGGCGGGAAGAGATCGCCAGCGAGGCGGATTTCTACGGGGCCATGGATGGCGCCAGCAAGTTCGTGCGCGGTGACGCCATTGCCGGCATTCTCATTCTGCTCATCAACGTCATCGGCGGCCTGGCCATAGGCATGACGCAACACGACCTGGACTTTGCCCAGGCCGCGCACAACTACGCGCTGTTGACCATCGGGGACGGTCTGGTTGCCCAGATTCCTTCCCTGGTTCTGTCCACGGCTGCCGCCATCATCGTGACCCGGGTTACGGCCGCCAGGGACATGGGCCAGCAGATTGCGGACCAGTTGTTCAGCAATCCCAAGGCCCTGGTGGTTACCGCTGTGATCGTGGGCATACTGGGACTGGTGCCGGGCATGCCCAACCTGGTCTTTCTCCTCCTCGCGGCCCTGCTTGCGGGAGGCGCCTGGTTGCTTCATGTCAAGCAGTCCATGCCTGCGGAGGAGGAGTCCGAAGAAGAAACAGCCTCCTCCGGAGAAGGCGGCGAAGCGGAACTGAGCTGGGAAGAAGTTGCCCAGGTGGATACCATCGGCCTCGAAGTGGGGTACCGGCTGATTCCTCTGCTGGACAAGGAACAGGGCGGGCAACTGATGAACCGCATCCGGGGTGTGAGAAGGAAGCTTTCCCAGGAGCTCGGTTTCCTCATTCCGGCGGTACATATACGTGACAACCTGGAACTCGCGCCCAGCGCCTATCGCATAACCCTCATGGGGGTTCCCATCGGGGAAGCAGAGGTGTATCCGGACAGGGAGCTGGCCATCAATCCGGGCCAGGTCTATGGCGTGCTGAAGGGGATTGATACCCGGGATCCCGCCTTCGGTCTGGAAGCCGTGTGGATCGATGCCTCGCTCAAGGATGAAGCGCAGACGCTCGGTTATACCGTGGTTGACACCAGTACGGTCATCGCCACCCATCTCAGCCACCTTCTCCAGCAACATGCCCATGAGCTGCTGGGCTACGAGGAAGTTCAGCAACTGCTGGATATTCTCAAGCAGCATTCTCCGAAACTCGTGGAAGACCTGGTGCCGAAACTGATTCCCCTGGGCACCTTGCTGAAGGTGCTGCAAAACCTGCTCTGGGAGGGCATTCCCATCCGGGATATGAGGACGATTGCGGAAACCCTGGCGGAATATGGCCGCGACAGTCAAAACGCTGACACATTGACGGCAGCAGTCAGGCGCGCGCTTTCCAGACAAATATTCCAGAAAATCAATGGAATGAATGAAGAAGTTAAAGTAATAACTCTTGATCCGAAGTTGGAACACATCTTGCAGCAAACAGTACAGGGCGCCCAGGGCGGCGGCATGGGAATGGAGCCGGGCATCATGGACCGGCTGATGACTGACATGAAAGAGATCGTACAGGAAAGAGAAATGAACGGAGAAACCGCCGTGCTGCTGGTCAGCCCGCCCCTGAGGCCCCTGCTGTCACGCCTGCTGCGCGGGTCGCTGCCGAGCTTGCATGTCGTCTCCTACGACGAAGTTCCGGACAACAGGCAGATCATGGTGACTGCCCATGTCGGGCGCCAGCTGGAGCAGGCGGTATGAGGATGATCTCCTGCCGGTACCTGGTCGGAACGACCGCTTCCGGGTGCCTCTCATCTATATAAAAGGTGCAACGGTCATGAAGATGAAACGGTATTTTGCTCCTGACATGCGTCAGGCCATTCGCAAGGTCAGGGAAGACCAGGGCCCCAACGCGGTGATCTTGTCCAATCGGCGGGTTGCCGGCGGAGTGGAAATCATTGCCGCCCTTGACTATGACGAAGCCCTGATCAATCAGGCCCTGGGCGCGTATGAAAACAATACTGCCGATCCGGAAGCGCCGGGGGAGGCAGAAGCGACCTTTCATGACGGCGAGGCCAGCCGTCCGGATGCGGCATTCTCCATGGAAAGCATCCGTGAAGACCTCAAGGCCCTGCGGGATCTCATGGAAGCTCCCCTGCTGCAGTTCGGCTGGGGAGAAATGCGCAAGGTTCAACCCCTGCGAGCCAATCTGCTGAAACGCCTCATGACTCTCGGCCTGGATGCTGTCCTGTGTCGGGAAATCGTGGACAAGGTAGTGGACTGTGGCCAGATGGACAATGGTTGGGCCGCTTCCCTGAAGCTGCTGGCGGAAATGCTGCCCGTGGCCGATGACGATATTTTGTCGGAGGGCGGGGTTATCGCCCTGGTGGGTCCCACCGGGGTGGGCAAGACGACCACGGTCGCCAAGCTGGCAGCGCGTTTTGCCCTGCGCCACGGTCGCCGCCATGTGGCGCTTATCACTACTGATAGCTACCGCATCGGCGCTCATGAACAACTGCGCACCTACGGGCGCATTCTTGGCATTCCCGTGCAGACGGCTGGAGACCGGGATGAGCTGGCAGCCGCCCTGAATCATGCCCGGGACAGAAAGCTGGTTCTGATTGACACCGCGGGTGTCAGTCAGCGGGATATGCACCTCACGGAAAAACTTTCCAGCCTGAATGCCGGGGAGCAGGGCATCCGCAACTACCTGGTGCTTTCCGCTACCGGCCAGGCCCAGGTTCAGAATGAAGTGATCCGGTCCTTCCGCAAGGCGGGCCTGCACCGCTGCATTCTGACCAAGATCGATGAAGCTGGCAGCCTGGGAGGCACCCTGGCGACACTGGCACGACACGGTCTGCCGGCTGCCTACGTCAGTGATGGCCAGCAGGTGCCTGATGATCTTCATCCCGCCCGTGCGGAAAAACTGGTCAAACATGCCGTTGAACTGATGCAACGGCATCAGGAAGCGCTCACAGAAGATGCGCTGGCATTCAACTTCGGAGGACTTGTGGCAAATGCTCATGTATGAAACGGCACTAACAAAGGAAAAGCCCGGTGACCAGGCCATGGGATTGAGGAGAATGAAACAGCCTCGTCCCGTGAAGGCGATTGCCGTCACCGGGGGTAAGGGAGGCGTGGGCAAGACCAACGTGGCGGTGAACCTGTCACTGGCCCTGGCGGGCATGGGCAATGAAGTCATGCTGCTGGATGCCGATTTTGGCCTGGCCAATGTGGACGTACAACTTGGGCTTAGCCCTGAATACGATCTTTCACATCTTGTCTCGGGAGAGAGGAACCTTGAGGAAATCATCATCCGGGGACCGGGGGGAATCAAGATCATTCCCGCGTCTTCGGGAATCTCGCGCATGGCGGATCTGACGCAGGCGGAACGCGCGGGAATCATCCATGCCTTCAGTGAACTCAGCTGGGATGTGGATTACCTGGTGGTGGATACCTCCGCGGGAATATCCGATTCGGTCATCAGCTTCTGCAAGGCCTCTCATGAAGTCGTGGTAGTGGTATGTGACGAGCCGGCTTCCATCACTGATGCCTATGCGCTGATCAAGGTCATGAATCGTGAACACGGTGTGGATCATTTCCACGTGCTGGCCAACATGGTGTATTCGAACCGGCAGGGAACCGAGCTGTACAACAAGCTTGCGCTGGCGGCCAATCATTTCCTGGACGCCACCCTGAGTTTTCTCGGAATCGTTCCCCAGGATGAGCGGCTCAGGCAGGCTGTGCAGAAACAGAAGGCGGTAGTGGCCCTGTATCCCAGCAGCCCGTCGTCGGGGGCATTCCGCAAGATTGCCGGAAATGTGGAAAAGTGGCCGGATGTTCGCAATGCCGGCGGACAGCTTGAGTTTTTCGTCGAGCGTCTTGTCAACAACGAGAGTGAAGCAGGTGGGTTGGAACCATGAACATGGCAGCCATGTATCAGAAAGCCTCGGAGCAGTTGGACTACGAAGAAACCGTTACCAGGCATGCGCCGCTGGTCAAGCGCGTGGCCTATCACCTGATGGCCCGCATGCCCTCCAGCGTACAGATAGACGACCTGATCCAGGCAGGCATGATCGGTCTTCTCGAGGCTATCAACAACTACGACGCGTCCAAGGGGGCGAGTTTTGAAACCTACGCGCGCATCAGGATCCGCGGCTCCATGATAGATGAGGTGCGGCGGGGCGACTGGACGCCCCGGTCCGTCTATCACAAGGCCAGGAAGCTGGCCGAGGCCATGCGTGCCGTTGAAAACCGTGAACAGCGTCCGGCCCGTGATGAGGAAGTCGCGGCCGAGCTGGGGCTGGATCTGGCGTCCTACAACAAGATTCTGGCGGACACCAACGGCTGCCATGTGCTCAGTTACGACGACCTGTCCGTGGATAGCTGGGGACACGACGACGAAGACGGAGACGAGGAAGCCGGACTGCTCCCGGAGTTGCAGAAGAACATGTTCAAGGAGGGGCTGTCCGAGGCCATCGCCAATCTGCCGGAACGGGAGAAGCTGGTGCTGTCGCTCTACTACGACGATGAATTCAACCTTCGCGAGATTGGTGAAGTGCTGGGCGTCACCGAAGCCAGGATTTGCCAGATCCATGCCCAGGCTCTTACCCGGCTCCGTTCCAGGATGCGAGACTGGGTAGAGGACGACCCGGAATAACCGCGGGCTGGCCAGGTTGCCGTCCCGCCAGGAGGAAACATGCCTGACAACAGGATCAAGCCACTGTTCCCCGTATGGCCGGTGGCTGCCGTGATGCCGGCGGGAAAACGGGAAGAGCGCAAGAACAGGCCCGATGTGAAGCCTGATCGGAATCGGGGCAAGGGTGATTCGGATCATCACCCGGACGGGAAACAGCATATCGACATCTACGCTTGAGGGAAGGATAAATGTTCAGGAAAGAAACCGGTACACCAGCGCA
>CAZWRE010000169.1:0-5990 GCA_964636335.1 uncultured Sedimenticola sp.
CAACCTGCAGAACATTCCCGTGCGCACGGAGGAGGGCCGGCGCATCCGCAAGGCCTTCGTGCCCGAGGATGGCTGGAAGATGCTGGCGGCGGACTATTCCCAGATCGAGCTGCGCATCATGGCCCATTTGTCTGGTGACGAAGGCCTGCTGCGGGCCTTCGAGCAGGGCCTGGACATCCACCGCGCCACGGCGGCGGAGGTGTTCGGCTTCGACTCCCCCGAGGCCGTGGACAGCGAGGCCCGGCGCCGGGCCAAGGCCATCAACTTCGGCCTCATCTACGGCATGTCCGCCTTTGGCCTGGCCAAGCAGCTTGGCATCGGCCGCCAGGAGGCCCAGGAATACGTGGAGTTGTACTTCCAGCGCTATCCCGGCGTGCGAGAGTTCATGGACCGCACCCGCGCCGAGGCCCATGACAAGGGCTATGTGGAGACCCTGTTCGGCCGCCGCCTCTACCTGCCGGAGATCAACTCCCGCAACGGCATGCGCCGCGCCGCCGCCGAGCGCACCGCCATCAATGCGCCCATGCAGGGCACGGCCGCGGACATCATCAAGTGCGCCATGATCCGCATGGATGCCTGGCTGCGGGAGGAAAGGCCCGAAGTGCGCATGATCATGCAGGTTCACGACGAGCTGGTGTTCGAGGTGAGGGAGAAACAGGTCCCGGCGGTGACGGCGCGGGTGCGCGGCATCATGGAACAGGCCGCCGAACTGGCCGTGCCCCTGGTGGTGGACGTGGGTGTGGGGGACAACTGGGAGGAAGCCCACTGATGGTATTCAGCCCCAGCCGCCTGGAAAGCGCCCTTTCCGACAGTTCAGTCTGGGGGCTGCTCATCGCCAACCTGGTCACCATCGTCCTGGCGGTGATGCAGGACTGGAGCCTGGTGCTGGTGATGTGGGTGTACTGGTGCCAGAGTGTGATCATCGGGTTGTTCAATTTCTGGCGCATGATGACCCTGAAGCGTTTTTCCACCAAGGGAATTTCCAGCAGCAATGGCCCCGTGCTGCCCACGCAGCGGACCAAGCGGGAGATGGCCTGGTTCTTTCTGGCCCATTACGGCATGTTTCACGGCGCCTATCTGGCATTCCTGTTCAGTGGCCTGTTTCAGGATCAGCCGGCGTTTCTGGCTCCTGGGCCCCTGCTCATGGTATTGCTGTTCTTCATCAACCATGCCTGGTCCTTCTTCCGCAACCGCAGGCGCGAGGCGGATGCGGTGCCCAATATCGGCATGCTGATGATGCTGCCCTATGCCCGCATCATTCCCATGCACCTGACTCTGGTGTTCGGCGGCCTGTTCATCAACAGCAAGTTCTGGCTGGTGTTCTTCCTGCTGCTCAAGACCCTGGCTGATCTCATTGCCCATGTCGCCGAACATGCGCGGCGCAGAGGGCAGGGACGCGCCTGAGAGCAAGGGATGCGCGGGTTGCCGCCGTCGGGAATGAGATGGGGCCTGTCCCGGTCCCGGGCTTCGAGATTACGTCATGCCTTCACTTCGAACCCCATGTCCTTGACGAAATCGATCTGTCTCCGGTCGAAGATTCCCAGGTCATGTTTTCTGTACCGATCCAAGGTGCCGGGTGTCCGCGGGATGCTGTACAGCTGTTGCCGCCTGTCATCCCCCATTTCCATGCCGAGGAACTCCAGGATGCGATCGACCTGTTCGCGGGGGTTGGCGCAGAGGTGGGAATGGTTGATCATCAGGAAATCCCCCCGCAGTGTTTTCGACTTCTCCATGATGTCTCTGGTGGTTCTGATCCAGTATTCCAGTTGTTTGTAGGATTTCTCTTCTTCCGGCATGTCCGCCGCCAGTTCTATGCCGTACCTGGGGCCCCAGTTGAACAACTGCATCTTGTTGTTCGAAAACGCCATGTCCAGGCCGTGCCTGATAACATGCATGTACTTCAGGTTGTCGAAGTAGGCGTCGATTTCATCGAGGTAGATATGCGTATTGGGCTCTTTCCAGCCCCAGGATGCGCGGTGTGTGCCCGGCCCCAGCAGTTTCCGCAGGACCCTGCCGTGGAAGCCTGCCCGTTCTGGGAGACCAAGGCCGTCGATGGTGGTATTCAGCAGAATCCTCGCGCTGGAAAAAGACAGGCGATCTGTTTCCATGTATTCTTCAAATACTGCCAGTCGTTGCCTTATTTCTGCTTGGCCGGCATTTCCGCGAAACTCCTTATTCTTGAACAGGCGCGTGAAAATCAGGTTGTCCCGGGGGAGGTTCAGGTGATCCCCCATGTAGATTCCGGCATCGATCAGTATCTGGGCAATGGCGCGGGTGCCGCTTCCTCCCAGGGCGCCGATGGCAATGACTTTTTTCATGGTGTTCTGGTTGGATTCCCGGGAACGGATGCGAGGTGCGTCCCTGGCTTGAATGATGAATCGAATTGTAATCAATCCCGTGAACGGGGATAAGCGGAATTGAACCGTCCACAAGACTTCCTGACTGAGCTGCCGGTAACCGTCCTCAAGGGCGTGGGGCCGAAAAGCGCCGAGCGTCTTGCCCGCCTGGGCATAGAAACGGTGCAGGACGTGCTTTTCCATCTTCCCCTGCGTTACCAAGATCGCACCCGCGTGATACCCATGGGGCGGCTGCGCAGTGGCGACGAGGTGGTGCTGGAAGGTGAGATCGAACATGTGGAGATTCGTTTTGGCCGCCGACGCTCCCTGCTGGTGCACCTGTGTGACGGCACCGGGCGGGTGATCCTGCGCTTCTTCCATTTCAGCGCGGCCCAGAAGAATGCCCTGAAGAAGGGCATGCGCCTGCGCTGCTTCGGCGAGGTGCGCAACGGCCCGGCCAGCCTTGAGCTGATTCACCCGGAATACCGTCCCATTGGCGAGAACGATGTGGCACAGGTGGAAGCCAGCCTCACTCCCATCTATCCCACCACCGAAGGCATGCACCAGCAGAGCTGGCGCGACCTGACGGAAAAATCCCTCGCCCTGCTGCGCAACAGCACTGCCGGCCTGCAGGAGTGGCTGCCGGCGGAGCTGTTGCGGGAACAGGGTTTCATGGAGCTGGGCGAGGCCATTGCCTACCTGCACCGTCCGCCGCCGGATGCGCCCCAGGAGTTGCTGCTGGAAGGCCGTCATCCCGCCCAGCAGCGTCTGGCCTTCGAGGAGCTGGTTGCCCACCAACTCAGCCTGCGCCAGGCCCGGCGGATGCAACAGCGCCACCAGGCCCCGGCGCTGCGGGGAGATGGCGCCTTGCGTGGGGCCCTGCGGGAAAAACTGCCTTTTTCCCTCACGGCGGCCCAGCAGCGGGTGCTGGAGGAGATTTCCGCCGACCTGGCCCAGCCCCGGCCCATGCTGCGCCTGGTGCAGGGGGACGTGGGCTCGGGCAAGACCATCGTTGCGGCCCTGGCCGCCCTGCAAGCCATGGAAGCCGGCTTCCAGGTGGTCCTCATGGCGCCCACGGAACTGCTGGCCGAGCAGCATCTGAAGAACTTTCACCAGTGGTTGGAGCCGTTGGGCGTGGAGGTGGGCTGGCTGTCGGGGCGGGTCAAGGGGGCGGCCAGAAAGACCTTGCTGGAGGAACTGGCCGCTGGGCGTGTGGGGCTGCTGGTGGGCACCCAGGCCCTGTTCCAGGAAGATGTTCACTACCATTCCCTGGGGCTGGTCATCGTGGACGAGCAGCATCGTTTCGGCGTGCACCAGCGCCTGGCTCTGCGGGAAAAGGGCGCCCGGGATGGCCTGTGGCCCCATCAGCTCATCATGACCGCCACCCCCATCCCCCGCAGTCTGGCCATGACCGCCTATGCCGACCTGGACCTGTCCGTCATCGATGAACTGCCGCCGGGGAGGACGCCGGTGAACACTCTGGTGGTGTCCGACCAGCGGCGGGAGGAGATCATCGAGCGGGTGCGCGCCGCTTGCGCCGGGGGACGCCAGGCCTACTGGGTGTGCACCCTCATCGAGGAGTCCGAGGCCCTGCAGTGTCAGGCGGCGGAGGATGTGGCCGCGGAGCTGCGGGCGGCCCTGCAGGGGCTGAAGGTGGGCCTGGTGCATGGCCGCCTGTCAGCCCCGGAGAAGGAAGAAACCATGCAGGCCTTCAAGGCGGGGGACATTCACCTGCTGGTGGCCACCACCGTCATCGAGGTGGGGGTGGACGTGCCCAACGCCAGCCTGATGATTATCGAGAATCCCGAGCGCCTGGGCCTGTCACAGCTCCACCAGTTGCGTGGCCGGGTGGGCCGGGGCAGCGTGGAGAGTCACTGCGTGCTGCTGTATCGGCCGCCCCTGGGAGAGACCGCCCGTGAACGCCTGGCGGTGCTGCGCGACAGCAGTGACGGTTTCGTCATCGCGCGCAAGGACCTGGAGCTGCGTGGTCCGGGAGAGGTGCTGGGCGTGCGCCAGACGGGGGAGATGCAGTTCCGCATTGCCGACATACTGCGGGACCAGGGGCTCCTGGACGACGCCAGGGCGGCGGCGGACCGGATACTGGAGGATTTTCCGGAAAGAGTGGCGCCCCTGGTGAAGCGTTGGCTGGGCGGCAATACCCGTTACGCCAGGGTGTGAATGGAGCCACTGCGCGGAATCGAACCGCGGACCTACGCATTACGAGTGCGTTGCTCTACCAACTGAGCTACAGTGGCTTCATGAACCTCGGCAGTATAAGGCCTGCTGATGGGGAATCAAGGGGCCGTTGCCGGATTTTTCGAACCTTGTTCTCTCCCGCCGTTTTCAATTACCCATAAAACCCTGTGGTAGACATTGTCTAAATCACCTGTATGATGCAAACAAAAAACACAGTAAAACACTAGGTAATTAAGAGGTAAGTGAGCAACATGAGTATTCAAATTCCCCCCCGTGATGGAGACGGCTATCTGCTGAACATGAACGACTGGACGCCCGAGATCGGTCTGGCCATGGCTGAGGTCGATGGTTTTGACATGACCGAGGAGCGTTGGGAACAGATAATGAAGGCGCGAGAGTATTATGAGCAGTACAACGTAGTGCCGCCCATTCGCAAGTTTTCCAAGTATATCGGCGTGGACAAGAAGGATTTGTTCAAGCAGTGGATGACCGGCCCCATGAAGCCCATCAGCAAGTATGGTGGCCTGCCCAAGCCCACGGGGTGCGTCTGAGCAGCGATTGGCGGGGTGATTGGCATGAATCGGCCCAAGGGGCGGGAATTGTAGGAGCGGCGCCCTCGCCGCGACCCCGCACAGGGAAGTGCGGCGCGAAGCGGAGGCGTCGGGAAACCGCGTTTTCCGATGCCGATGAGGAAACGGGCAGGGAAAGCCCGTTTCCGGTTTCAAATGAGCAGCGGCGCCCCCGCCGCGATTTCGCCGCGACCCCATGGTATTGTGCGCCTGACGGCGGGATGTTTTGAAGCGCGCGGTGGCGCGCACCCACCTGACTTTCTTTGCTTGCCCAAAGAAAGTCAGCAAAGAAAGGGCACCCCGCGACGGGCCCGCGGCCATGCCGCGGGTTCCCTGCGCACCTCGGCCGGCGGCGGCCGCTCGCGAACTCGCCCGGCGCTGCCGGGCTCGGACAGCGCTCGCTCCATCCCGCCGCCGGTCATCGGTGCTCGGCGCCGTCGAGGGGAAGGGCCGTTCCCCAAACGGTGGGAGCCATACCCCCCCATCAATCGGCCCGAGGGCGGGCCTCCTACGGATGCTCACCCCGCTACGCGACCCATCGGCCCGAGGGCGGGCCTCCTACAGGGAGCGTAGGAGCGGCGCCCCCGCCGCGACCCCCGCACAGGGAAAACCCGGTTCCGGTTCAAACCAGCAACGGCGCCTCGCCACGATCCATCGGCCCGGGGGCGGGCCTCCTACGGGGGATGTAGGAGCGGCGCCCCCGCCGCGATCCCCGCACAGGGAAAGCCCGGTTCCGGTTCAAACCGGCAGCGGCGTCCTCGCCGCGATTTCGCCGCGACCTATCGGCCCGGGGCGGGCTTCCTGCAGGGGTTGCGGAAGCTCACCAGCGACCGTATCGAATACCCAGAAACCCGGCCCGTCCCCGGGTGTTGTAACCGCTGGCCAGTTG
>CAZWRE010000170.1:0-2482 GCA_964636335.1 uncultured Sedimenticola sp.
ACGGTGGGAGCCATACCCCCCCATCAATCGGCCCGAGGGCGGGCCTCCTACGGATGCTCACCCCGCTACGCGACCCATCGGCCCGAGGGCGGGCCTCCTACAGGGAGCGTAGGAGCGGCACCCTCGCCGCGACCCCCGCACAGGGAAAACCCGGTTCCGGTTCAAACAAGCAGCGGCGCCCCACCACGACCCATCGGCCCGGGGCGGGCCTCCTACAGGGGTTGCAGGAACTCACCAGCGACCGTATCGAATACCCAGAAACCCGGCCCGTCCCCGGGTGTTGTAACCGCTGGCCAGTTGATAATCCTCGTCAAAGGCGTTTTCCAGTTTGGCGAAGAGCTGCCAGTTGCTGTTCAGTTGGTAACTGATATTGAGGTTTACCAGGGTGTAGCTGTCCAGGGTAATGCCGCCAAAGTCCTTGCGGTCGCCGGAATAGAGCAGGTCACCGCCGAGATTCCAGTTAGCCCATGTATAGTTCAGGCGGGCGTTGAGGCTGTGTTCGGCGCGGCGCAGCAGGCGGTCGCCGGTGCGGCGGTCTTCGGGGTTCTGCCAGTTGCCGCCCAGGTGCAGGCTGAGGGTGTCGTCGCTGTAGTCGTAGCCCAGCTCCAGACCGTCGATGCGCACTTCCGCCACGTTCTGGTTGTAACCCTCCCAGGGCGGGTTGACCAGCACCCACTGAATCATGTTGTCGATGTCGTTGCGGTACAGGGAGGCGCTCAGCTCGTGGCTGCCGCCCAGGCGATGTTTCAGGCCCAGTTCGTATGAGGTGGATTCTTCCGGCTCCAGGTTCGGGTTGCCGCCAAAGCCGTAGCGCTCATTGGCGCTGGGCACGCGGAAGGCGGTGGCGGCGCTGGCCCAGGCGCGGGTGCCCTGGCCGAAGTCGTAGCCGTAGTTGAGGCTCCAGGTGAACTTGCTGCCCGCGTCCTCGTGATCCAGGTAGCGGATGCCGGCAATGGCGTGATGGGCGCCACGCACCAGGTCGTACTGCCCCCAGGCTTCTAGGATGTCCGTGTCCGTGTCGTAGGAGGAGAAGGCGCCGTCCAGGGTCACGTCCTCGTTGCTGCCCTTTATGCCCAGCAATGCCTGATCCTTGCCCAGGGTAACGCGGTTGCGCCAGGACAGCTCCGTGCGGTCCGTGTGTACGGAATCGCTGCTCTGGTTCTGGTCGATGTGGTCACGCACATGGGCCAGCTCCAGGGTGCTGGTCCAGTCCTCCGTGAAGGCGGCTTCCCAGCTCAGGCTGGAACGGCTGTTGAGGAAGTCCTGGTCCAGAGGGTTGCCGAAATAGTCCAGGTACTCGTTGTTGCCTTGGGTCTGCCAGTGGCTGGCGTTGAAGCGGTGGATGCCGGCGTCGAAGCCCGCGGCCAGGTCGAAGCTGGTGTTGTCATAGCCCCTGTCGATACCGGAGGAGGCCAGGGGTGGGAAGCCGTCTGTTTCCTGGTAGGAAAGGCTGGCGCTCAGGCGGTGATTGTCCGCCGCATGGCCCAAATGGGCATTGCCGCGCCAGGTGTTGTCGCTCCCCCCTTCCAGAGAAGCACCGAAGTCGAACTTCCGTGTGCCCGCCTTGCGGGTGATGATGTTGACCACGCCGCCGATGGCGCCGGAGCCCCAGAGGGTGGCGCGCGGTCCCTTGTAGATTTCGATACGCTCGATGTTCCGGGGATCGATGTGCTGCAGGGCGGCACTGCCCACACTGCCCGAGTTGATGGGCACACCGTCGATCATCACCAGGTTGTGATCGCTCTCGGTGCCGCGAATGAACAGGGAGGTGGTTTGGCCGGGACCGCCATTGCGGCCGATTTCCATGCCGGTATGGAATTTGAGCAAATCGGCGATGTCCGTGGCGGCGGAGCGTTGGATCTCCTCGGCGGTAATGACGTCCATGCTGGCCAGGACATCGTCGAGGGAAACAGGATAACCGGTGGCGGTAACTACCAGGGGATCAAGCGTGTCGGCGCCATGGGCCGACCCCATGGCCGCGGCAAGGGCCAGGAAAAGGGTGGAGTTCTTCATTGTCGTATTCCTTGTCAGGGGCGCACACCCGCGCCGTTTTGGAACATTCAGAAGGCCGGTCTCCGGACTGATGGGTTGCATGGCTGCTGAAAACGGCGCCTTCCCACGATGAGATCGCAGTGGCATGTGCCGTTTCCTCACCCAATCACCGTTGCGGGGGCAGTGCCGGTCTTGCACCGGCTTCCCGTTTAACCCTGCGTGAACAGGGCACCTTCTGGCGAGGGGCGAAGTCTGTCAGGGATGGAAACGGCCGTCAAGGAGGAAGCATGACGCGGCTGAAATGGCGCCAGAAACAGGTGGCCGGCCCTGAAGGAGTAAGTCTGTTTCAGGCTGTCCAGCCGAATGCCTGGCTGAATACCGGACAGACTTGATGACCGTGTTTTCCCGCCTTTTGCCTGCTATCTCCGGCAGATTCAATTGCACTGAAAGCCGGGGGAGAAATGGAGTAAAATAGTCGGATATTTCCAAG
>CAZWRE010000171.1:0-6199 GCA_964636335.1 uncultured Sedimenticola sp.
GCCCGGGGAATAAGCTGCTGGGCGAGAATGCCCTTGAGGTTCAGGGACAGGTCCATCAGCGCCTGCTCCTTGCGCTCCTCGGGGAAGAAATGCAGAATGCGCTCCAATGCCTGGTTGGCGTTGTTGGCGTGCAAGGTGGTCAGCACCAGATGGCCGGTTTCCGCGAAGGTCAGGGCATGTTCCATGACCTCCCGGGTACGAATCTCGCCAATGAGTATCACGTCCGGCGCCTGACGCAAGGTATTCTTCAGAGCCACTTCATAGGATTCCGTGTCGATACCCACTTCACGCTGGGCCACGATGCAGCCCTCATGCTGATGCAGGAACTCGATGGGATCCTCAATGCAGATGATGTGACCATCGCTATGCCGGTTGCGATACCCCAGCATGGCCGCCAGGGAAGTGGACTTACCCGTGCCCGTGGCGCCCACGAAGATGATTAGTCCCCGCTTGACCATGGCCAGCTGCTTGATAATGGGTGGCAGCTTGAGATCCTCGAAATGGGGAATGCTCGTCTCGATACGACGCAACACCATGGCAGTGGCGTCCCGCTGCACGAAAGCACTCACCCGGAAACGGCCGATACCTGGCGCACTGACGCCAAAATTGCATTCCTTGGTATGCCGGAACTCTTCCCGTTGCTCGGGACTCATCAGACCATAGGCGAGCTCGCGGGTCTGATCCGCGGTGAGCGGCGTCTTGGCTACCGGCTTTATGTGACCGTCCACCTTGATGCAGGGTGGACGCCCCACGGTTATGAACAGATCAGAGGCTTTCTTGTCCGCCATCAGGCGGAGTATGTCATTGAAATCCATGTGCCAACCTCAAGATTATGCGTATGTCACAAAGCTTTCACCCATCAGGTGAAAGCCTCCTTGTTCTGGGCCCGGGCGCGGGCATCCTGGCGGGTTATCAGCCCTTTCTGCAGCAGCTCCTTGAGATGCTGGTCCAGCGTCTGCATGCCCACCGCCTGACCGGTCTGGATGGCGGAATACATCTGCGCCACCTTGTCCTCGCGAATGAGGTTGCGGATGGCCGGTGTGCCGATCATGATCTCCCAGGCGGCAGTACGACCGCCACCGACCTTCTTCAACAGGGTCTGGGCAATAACCGCACGCAGGGATTCAGAGAGCATGGAGCGCACCATGGACTTCTCTCCAGCAGGGAACACGTCCACGATACGGTCGATGGTCTTGGCCGCCGAGCTGGTGTGCAGGGTGCCGAACACCAGGTGGCCGGTCTCGGCCGCGGTCAGGGCCAGACGGATGGTTTCAAGATCCCGCAATTCACCCACCAGGATGATGTCCGGGTCTTCCCGCAGGGCGGACCTCAAGGCTTCGGAGAAACCCAGGGTATCCCGGTGCACTTCCCGCTGGTTGATCAGGCACTTCTTGCTCTGGTGTACGAATTCGATGGGATCCTCGATGGTGAGCACGTGGCCGTACTCGTTATCATTGATGTAATCGATCATCGCGGCCAGGGTGGTCGATTTACCTGATCCCGTGGGCCCGGTCACCAGCACAATGCCCCGCGGGTTCTCGCAGATGGTCTTGAAGGTCGACGGGCAGCCCAGGTCATCCAGGGTCAGCACCTTGGAAGGGATGGTGCGGAACACCGCTGCCGCGCCACGATCCTGATTGAAGGCGTTAACCCGGAAACGCGCCAGCCCAGGGATCTCGAAGGAAAAATCCACTTCCATGAACTCTTCGTAATCCCGGCGCTGCTTGTCGTTCATGATGTCGTACACCAGCGAGTGCACGGTCTTGTGATCAAGCGCCGGCACATTGATGCGCCGGATGTCACCATCGACCCGTATCATGGGGGGCAGCCCCGCTGACAGATGCAGGTCGGACGCGTTGTGCTTTACGCTGAATGCAAGAAGCTCTGTAATATCCATGAATTCCCTCTTGTGCCCCCGGGAAGAAGCCGGTTTGCAATGTGACGCGAACTGCCCACGAACTCCGGCTCCACCCCCTTGTAATCGCTGAACAACAGCAGTCAGAAAAATCAGATTTTCTTTCCGGCCATGATAGTACAGGCAGGTAAAATCCGATAAGGTATTTTTTGTCCTTTCCTGACCTGGAACACACCATGAGCAGTCTGGCAGAAAGATTATCACAGCTGCGCCGGCAGATAAGCAGCACAGCTTCATCTTGTGACAGAGATCCATCCGACATAACACTTCTTGCCGTCAGCAAGACCCGGCCGGTGGAAGACATCCTGGCTGCGGTTGCAGCAGGACAGCGGGCCTTTGGCGAAAACTACCTGCAGGACGCCCTGCCCAAGATCAAAGCTCTGAAAGACCGGAATCTGGAATGGCATTTCATCGGTCGCATCCAGTCCAACAAGACACGGGACATCGCCGGGCATTTTTCCTGGGTTCACGCCCTGGAAAAACTCAAGCACGCCCGGCGCCTGGACAGTCAGCGCCCACCCGGCCTGCCGCCTCTGAACGCCTGCATACAACTGAACCTCACCGGCGAAGCCAGCAAGGGAGGCATATCCGCCGAGGAATTGCCGGATTTGCTTGAAAACACCGAAGGCCTGCCCCACCTGAAAATACGCGGACTCATGACCATGCCGCCAGCCAGCGCCGACGAAGAGCAGCAGCGCCAGGTCTTCGGCAAGCTCCGGGAGCTGCTGGAAGAAATGAACCGGCAGGGCCATCGGCTGGATACCCTGTCCATGGGCATGTCGGGAGATATGCGGGCGGCAATCTGCGAAGGCGCTACAATGGTGCGCATAGGCACAGCGATATTCGGACCGAGACACAGCAAATGAAGACAAAAACCCTGGCATTCATCGGCGGCGGCAACATGGCCAGCGCCATGATCAACGGACTGATCGAAGATGGTACTTCCCCGGAGCGTATCCTGGTGGCGGAACCCGACGAATCCCGACGGGAACAACTGGCTGCCCGCTTCGGCGTTCGCACGCTGGATGACAACAGCGAGGCCGCCCGCCAGGCGGACATTATCATCCTGGCGGTAAAACCCCAGGCTCTGAAAGAAGTCGCCACCGGCCTGGCGCCGGCCCTGGAACAGACCCGCCCCCTGTGCCTGTCCATAGCTGCGGGCATTCGCCTGGCCAGCCTGCGGTCATGGCTGGGCGAGGCTGTACCCGTCATCCGGGTCATGCCCAACACACCAGCCATGCTGGGAGCCGGGGCCAGCGGCCTCTATGCCCCGCCGGACATGGATGAGGAACTGCGGGATCAGGCCGAGCATATCATGCGGGCCACGGGAATCGCCGTATGGCTGGATGAAGAGGCCCAGATGGATGCCCTGACAGCGGTATCCGGCAGTGGCCCCGCCTATTTCTTCCTGTTCATGGAAGCCATGGAAAAAAGCGCCAACAAGCTGGGCCTGGAGGAAAAGACCGCCCACCTGCTGGTTTTGCAGACAGCCCTGGGCGCGGCACGCATGGCCCTGGAAAGCGCCTCCGATCTGGGCGAGCTGCGCAGGAGCGTGACATCTCCCGGCGGCACCACGGAAAAGGCACTGGAAACCTTCACGGCAGGTGGACTGGAAGAGCTGGTGGAAAAGGCCCTCGGCGCTGCCCGTGACCGATCCATCGAACTGTCGGAATCTCTCGGGAGGGACGAGTGATGGGAGACGGCTATCTGACCAATCCGCTGGTATTCCTTGTCCAGGTTCTGTTTGAAGCCTATATACTGGTGGTGTTGCTGCGTTTCTTCCTGCAGCTCACACGATCCGATTTCTACAATCCCCTGTCCCAGTTCATTGTCAGGGTCACTTCACCAGTTCTCATTCCCCTGCGCCGCATGATTCCCGGCGTCGCCGGCATGGACATCGCAGCACTGGTACTGGCCTGGGCCCTCAAGACCCTGGAACTGCTCATCGTTACTGCCTTGTCTGGTGTCTTCATGCCGGGGTTGGCCATCCTGGGCGCCATTCCCGGCCTGGTGGAACTGAGCATCAACATCTTTCTCTATGCCATCATCATCCAGGCCATCCTCAGCTGGGTAAACCCGGGCAGCTACAACCCCGCGGCGTCCCTGCTGCACAGCTTCACAGCGCCCATACTGCGCCCGGTACAGAGGTTCATCCCTCCCATCGGCGGACTGGACCTGTCGCCCATGGTCGCCATCATCGGGCTCATCCTGCTGAAAATGCTGCTCATCCCCCCCCTGCAACAACTGGTTGCCGCACTGCTTGCATGAGCAGGAGCTGGTACAGAAACGACGAAGGCGACCTGCTACTGTTCATCAGGGTGCAACCCCGTTCCAGCAAGGACGGTTTCGCCGAAATCATGGAGGACTGCCGCAAACTGCGCATCAAGGCAGCACCGGTGGACGGCAAGGCCAACGATCACCTGGTGCGCTATCTGTCGAAACTGCTGGGGGTTCCCAAGTCAGACATCCGGGTGGAAACCGGCCACGCCAGCCGCAACAAACGCATCCGCGTGAAAGGACTTTCAAGACTTCCCGACGGTCTGGCCTGATATTTTACCTGTTGATAACCCCCCGTGCAGAGGAGTATATTTTGAAGAATTGGCACAGGGGGAGCAAACCAAAGTCATGGGGACAGCAGAACTCAAAGACCAGTTGCAGGGATTTGCCCGCTGGAAGATGCGGCAACTGCACACCATGGAACAGCTGGAGGGCTGGCTCAAACAACAGGGGCTTTTCACCTCCCAGGCACAGCAGGCCATCCAGCATGCCGGCATCACCCTGCGCCAGGACTACGTCACCGTCGCCATCGTCGGCGAATTCTCACGCGGCAAGACCGAGCTCATCAACGCCCTGTTCTTTGGCGACCACAATTTTCGCCTCTTGCCCACGGACGCTGGACGCACCACCATGTGCCCCACGGAAATCTTCCAGGACAACCAGGAAGAACCCTACC
Source organism: uncultured Sedimenticola sp. (assembly GCA_964636335.1). Taxonomy (GTDB): domain Bacteria; phylum Pseudomonadota; class Gammaproteobacteria; order Chromatiales; family Chromatiaceae; genus Thiolapillus. The sequence continues at coordinate 4,869 of CAZWRE010000171.1, forward strand.
TGCGCCTGCTGCCCATAGAAACCCGTCTGGAAGAAACCAGCCTCTATGACCTGCAGTCACAGCCGGAAAAATGGGAGCACATCCCGCTGAACATCGACGACAGCGAGGACATGTACAACAAGCTGTTGAAGATCAAGGAAAACAAGATGGTGCCCCGGGACACGGCCATACAGATGGGGCTGGACAACCTCGACGAAACCGAAGACGACCTGGAACGGATGGTCGCCGTTCCCGCCTGGCGCCTGGCCCACCTGAACTACCGCCACCCCTTGCTTGCCCAGGGGTTGCGCATACTCGACACCCCCGGCCTCAACGCCGTGAGCACCGAGCCGGAACTCACCTATGAAATACTGCCCAATGCCCAGGCAAGACTGTTCGTACTGGGCGCGGACACCGGCGTCACCAAGTCCGACATGGACATGTGGCAGCAGCTCATACAGCAACCCGGCACACGCAAGAAGCTGGGCGCCATCGTGGTGCTGAACAAGACCGATACCCTGTGGGACGAGCTGCGCAGCGATGAGGAAATCGACCTCACCATTGAACGCCAGCGCCTGGAAGTGGCACAGATCCTCGAAGTGAAACACAAGCAGGTCTTTGCCGTATCCGCTCACAAGGGGCTACTGGGACGGATCAAGAAGGACGAGGCCATGGAGAAGCGATCCGGCATCCCCGAACTGGAGAAGCACCTGGCCGAAACCCTGGTGCACAATCGCCAGGCGCTCATCGTGGAACAGTCCACCGAATTGGTGCGCAGCTCCCTGGAAAACATCAAGACCCTGGTGGCATCACGCCTGAAACGCATGAAGAAACAGGCCGAGGAACTCAAGGATCTGAGCAGCAAGAGCGAGGCCGCCATCGACAAGTTGCTGAAGCAGGCCCAGGCGGACAAGGCCCGCTACCAGGCCAGCATCAACGCCTACAAGCAATCCCGGGCGGATTTCACCACCCATGGCAAGATTCTGCTGGACGCCCTGTCACCCCAGACCCTGCACCATATCATCGACAAGGCGAAGAAACACATGTCCGGAGCATGGACCACCATCGGCCTGAAGGAAGCCATGCGGGAACTGTTCGATGACATCAACAACCAGATGGAAATCGCTGCCAACCAGTCACAGGAGATGCGCCGTCTGATCCGCACCATCTACCGCCGCTTCCAGACCCGCCACGGCATGAACCTGGGCGATCCCCGCATGCTGTCACTGATCAGCCACCAGGTGGAACTCAACCTCATCTACCAGGAAGCGGAAATCTTCCGCAAGAGTCCCCGCACCACACTCACGGAAAAACATTTCGCCATCAAGCGCTATTTCCAGACTGTGGTACGG
>CAZWRE010000172.1:0-5658 GCA_964636335.1 uncultured Sedimenticola sp.
TGAGGTAGTCCGTCAAGAAAAAACCGACTAACTTGCCAGCTCTTTAACAAGCGGAGAACCCTTTTCCTTCAGGGCCATCAGGTACCTGGCTTCATCGTATGGCTTCCTGTCCTGCCAGCAGCGCCAGAGGATGCGTATCCATTTGTAGGCCAGGGCGCGGATGGCCATCTGGTGGGTTTTTCCCTTCTCACGCTGGGCCTTGTAAAAGGCCTGCGCCCAGAAGGAGAAACGCACCGTCTGGTTGGCCCATTCGATGAAAGATTGGCGCAGGAATTTGGGACAACTGTAACGCCAATGCACCCAGGATTTGTTGCCTGATCGCTCGGTTACCGGGGCAATGCCCGCATAGCATCCCAGTGCCTGTGCGGAAGCAAAGCGGGAGCGATCTTCACCCAAGGCAACCAGGAGGCGGGGCGCCAGCTGTTTACCCGCTCCCGGCAGGTTTCGGAACAGATCGGCATCGTCAAAATCATCAAAGCAAGCGGCAATCTTGAAGTGACCCCCTCCATCGCTGCACAGGTTATAGGGGAGGGGCGCTTCAAGACTGCTGGCTGGCTGATGATTGGCGCAATTGCTTGATCGTCAGGTACTGACAAGGGATATGCCCCGCTATTTCTTCAATGAGATCAAGGTTACGCTGACAGCTGGTGAAGGCTGTAGTAGGCTTTCCCAGGTGTTGGTATTCAGGACGTACCCTTGAGAACCCAAGTCGTTTTTCTTTTCCTGCTGTTGTGGTCATTTGCAGTCCCGGGTGTGGCTGCTCTGGACGACTGTGTGCTCACTCATCCCCGCCTTTCCCGGGTGGTGAATGCCCGCTGCGCCGATTATCAGGTGCCGCTGGATCCCGCGCGGGCGGATGGTGAACGCATCCGTCTGCATGTGGCGGTTGTACCGGCCAGCGGCAGAAATCCGCGCCCCGATCCCCTGTTCTTCATTGCCGGTGGGCCGGGACAGTCGGCGGTGGAGTCCGCGTTGCCCATGTGGCCCCTGTTCCGTGAGGTGTTGAAGCACAGGGATCTGGTGCTCATCGACCAGCGGGGTACGGGCAAGTCCACGTTTCTGGGGTGCAAGGCCGATGAGGAAATTGACTTGGCTTCTGATGACGAAACCCTGGCCCGGCGCACCCGGGAATGCCTGGCGCGGCAGGATGTGGATGTACGTTTCTTCACTTCGCGCCAGGCGGTGGCGGACCTGGAATTCGTGCGCCAGGCTCTGGGTTACGAGCGGTTCAACGTCATGGGTGTCTCCTATGGTACGCGGGTGGCGCAGCTGGTGTTGCGGGAGTATCCCGAGCGGGTGCGCAGTATCGTTCTTGACGGTGTATTGCCGCCGGAGCTGGTGCTGGGGCCGGAGTTTGCCGACAATCTTTCCGCCTCCCTGCAGAAACTGTTCTTCCATTGCGCGGCGGATGCTGCTTGCCGCAAGGCCTTTCCGCAACTGGAACAGGACTGGCGCAGGTATCTCGCACTGCCCCTGGATGAAAGACGTTCCGTGAGTCTTCGCCATCCCCGCACCGGGGAGCCCCTGGAACTGGAGGCTTCCCGCCAGACCCTGGACATGGCCGTGCGTCTGCTCAGCTATTCCAGTGACACCCGCGCCCTGTTGCCCCTGGTCATTCATGAAGCCGCGGCGGGCGACTGGCAGCCCCTGCTGTCCCAGGCCCTGCAGGTGGCGGCCGGCCTGGAGGGCAACCTGGCTGAAGGCATGCATAACAGCGTGGTCTGCGCCGAAGACGTGCCTTATTACAAGGATATTCCCGTCGATGACAATCGGGTGCTGGGGCGCATGATGCGCCAGCTTCGGCTTGTCTGCCGTTTCTGGCCCCGGGGCGAGAGCTTCGCCGATATCCACCGGCCCCTGCGGTCAGACACGCCCGCTCTGCTGCTGTCCGGCGAGCTGGACCCCGTGACCCCCGTCTCCTACGGCGAGCAGGTCCTCAAGCAGTTCAGCCGGGGCAAGCACCTGGTGGTGCCGGGGCAAGGCCACAACGTCTCCCCCCGGGGCTGCGTACCGGAGCTGGTGGCGGATTTTCTCGACACCCTGACCCTGGACGAGAAAAAGGCCGCCTGCGTGCAGCACACACCACGTCTGCCCTTCTTCATCGATGCACTGGGGCCGGGCGCATGATCCGCGTGGAGAACCTGAAGAAGCATTTTGGCGCGGTCAAGGCCGTGGATGGCGTGAGCTTCGAGATCGCCGACGGCTGTATCACCGGCCTGCTGGGGCCCAACGGCTCGGGCAAGACCACCACCTTGCGCATGCTCTATGGCCTGCTGCAGCCGGACGCGGGCCGGGTGGTGGTGGATGGCGCCGATGCCGTGAATGAACCCTTGAAGGCCAAGGCGGCCATGGGGGTGGTTCCCGATGCCCGGGGCCTCTATCCCCGCCTCACCGCCCGGGAGAACATTGCCTATTACGGCGAACTGCAGGGCCTCACGGGCAGCAAACTGGAGCAGCGCATCGACGCCCTGTCCCGGGAGCTGGACATGGCGGCGTTCCTGGACCGTCCCTGCAAGGGCTTCTCCCAGGGGCAGCGGGCCAAGGTGGCCATTGCCCGGGCTTTCGTGGGCGATCCGCGGAACCTGGTGCTGGATGAGCCGGGCAATGGCCTGGATGTCATGAGCAACCGGGCCCTGCGCCGTTACCTGCGCGAGCAGAAGGCCCGGGGCAAGGCGGTGCTGCTGTCCACCCACATCATGCAGGAGGTGGCGGCCCTGTGCGATCAGGTCATCATCGTTGGCGCGGGACGCATCCGCGCCGCGGGCAGCCCCGAAGCCCTCATGGCCCAGGCGGGTTCGGACAATATCGAGGACGCCTTCGTGAAGCTCATCGGCACGGACGAGGGGATCATGGCATGAGACCCTGGATCATCGTCTTCCACAAGGAACTGAAAGACCTGTCCCGTGACCGGCGCACCATGACCAACATCCTGCTGCTGGGCGCCCTGCTGGGGCCGGTGTTGGCCATGGGCCTGCTTACCCTCACCATGAAGATGGTGGCGGACGAGGCGGAGAAGGCCATCAGACTGCCTGTGCAGGGGGCCGAGCACGCGCCTGTACTGCTGGAATACCTGGAGTCCTTCCGTATCCGCGTGGCTGATCCTGTAGATGACCCGGTGGCCGCCGTGCGCCGCCAGGATGTGGATGCGGTGCTGGTGATTCCCGGGGATTTTGGCGAGCGCCTGCGGGAAGGGCGACCGGCGGAGCTGACCCTCATGTCCGACCATTCCCGCACCCGGGCGCGCATCGTCCGCAGCCGCATCGAGAGCGCCATCGAGGGCTATTCCGCGGCCATTGGCAGCCTGCGTCTGAGCCTGCGCGGGGTGGATCCGTCCATCGCCCAGGCCGTGACCCTGCATGACCGGGACCTTTCGCGCGGCGGCAGCGAGGTGGCCCTGTTGTCCTTCCTGCCCTACCTGCTCATCATCGGCATCATGCAGGCGGCCATGGTGGTGGCGGCGGACCTTACCGCCGGGGAGCGGGAACGTCAGTCCCTGGAGCCCCTCATGGCCAATCCCGTGGCGCCGGAACAGTTCATGGCGGGCAAGTTGGCGGTGAACGTGCTGGTCAGCCTGGCGGTGCTGCTCCTCTCCCTGGGGGGCTTCGCCCTGGGCAGCCGCCTGGTGGACCTGGATCAGGCGGGGCTGCAGTTCAGCCTCTGGTCCATTCCCCTGCTGGTGCTGCTGCTGTCGCCCCTGGCCTTCATGTTCGCCGCGGTGATGAGCTTCGTGGGAGCCTTCGCGCACACGGTGAAGGAGGCCCAGACCTATCTCGGCCTGCTGGTGCTGGCGGCCCTCATGCCCTCCATGTTGCAGATGGTGTTGCAGAGCCGTGTGCAGGGGCCGGAGCTGCTGCTGCCCGTGTGGTCCCACAACTATCTCATCAACGAAGTGCTGCGCGGGGAAAGCCTGGGAGTGGTGGAATGGCTTCTGCCTTCCGTGGGTGCGCTGCTGGTTGGGGGGATATTTGCCTGGCTGGCGGGCCGGCTTTACCACAGGCCGGGGTTCATTTTCTGAGGGGGAAGTCGGGAATGGTTTTCCCATGGCCGAAAATAAACCGTGAATAGTCGTTGACGGGGGCAAGGGGTGCGTCCATAATGGCTACAGCTTGAAAGTACGTCTTATGCAACACCCTCGAAGTTCCATCCCGGTACCTCGTTCTGTTTTTCATAAGTAAACGCATCACTTCCAGCAAAACCCGCCTTCTGGCCCTGATTGGCCGCGAGGCTTACATTACTATTGAATTCATAGGATAAGATTATGTCTACCACTACCGGTACCGTAAAATGGTTTAACGAAGCAAAAGGCTTTGGTTTCATCGAGCAGGAAAATGGTCCTGACGTGTTTGCACATTTCAGCGCCATTCAGGGCTCCGGCTTCAAGACCCTGACCGAAGGTCAGAAGGTCGAGTTCACCGTCACCCAGGGCCAGAAAGGCCCCCAGGCGGAGAACATCGTAGCGCTCTGATGTCAGATTGCTGTTGCCTGGCCACGCCGGGTGACGAACACCAAAGAACGGCTCCTTCGGGAGCCGTTTTTATGTACAGGATGTACGGTATGCCGCGAGAGGCCAAGGACGGCCGGAGCGGCGATGTGCGGGATGTACAGTATGCCGCGAGAGGCCAGGGATGACCGGAGCGGCGATGTACAGGATGTACGGACCGAAAACTGCTCCTGCGTTTTCGGCACTCCCGCCATCCCTGGCGGTCGGCAGATAACCGCTCCCTGCGTGATCTGCACTCCCGCCATCCCTGGCGGTCGGCAGATAACTGCTCCCTGCGTGATCTGCACTCCCGCCATCCCTGGCGGTCGTATCCCGGGGGTGCAGATGTAGGGTGCGTTGAGGGACGAAACGCACCACCGTGGCCGGCCTGGTGCGATTCGCCGTGCTCATTGCACCCTACCTGGTCGTTACCGGGTTCTGGTCGGGCTCTGGCGCATCGCATGGGGTTTTCCGGGCAAATTTGCTGATACAATGCTCCAAAGCTGGGGGTGCCGAAAGGCTGAGACATACCCTTTGAACCTGAACCGAGTAATGTCGGCGTAGGGAAGCAGCCAGAGATCTTCCTGTGCTCGTTTCCCTTCCGCCGGATCTGGAGAACATCATGAGCGCGATTCCCGAAGATTTCGTCAACCAGACCACCCGTCTGTCCGAGGATGTGACCGGGCCCTTTCCCAACTCCCGCAAGATCTACGTGGAAGGCCGTCATCCCGGCGTGCGGGTGCCCATGCGTGAAATCTCCCAGGACGTGACCCATGGTTTCAATGGCGACGAGGAAAACCCGCCCATCTATGTCTATGACACCTCCGGCCCCTACACGGATCCAGAAGCGGAAATCGACCTGCTCAAGGGCCTGCCGCCCCTGCGCGAGGCCTGGATAGAGGCCCGGGGGGACACGGAAAAACTCTCCGGTCCCAGCTCCGAGTTCGGCCGCCAGCGCCAGAGCGATCCGGAGCTTGCCCACCTGCGCTTCGAGCATATCCGCACGCCGCGCCGCGCAAAAGCCGGCGCAAACGTCACCCAGATGCACTATGCCCGCCAGGGCATCATTACCCCGGAAATGGAGTTCGTGGCCATCCGCGAGAACATGAAGCTGGACGAACTGCGCCGCGACCCGCGTTATGCGGCCCTGCTCAAGCAGCATCCCGGCCAGTCCTTTG
>CAZWRE010000173.1:0-5063 GCA_964636335.1 uncultured Sedimenticola sp.
CGCAGCAGGCCGTCATGGGTGACCACGGTGACCCGGGGGGTGTGTCTTGCCGCCTTCCGCAGCCGTTCTTCCGCTGGTGTGCCTATTTCTATCCAGTGTCGGAGCTCTCCGGTGAGGTCATGGACGCTGAGATCCGGATCCCCTCCCTGACTCACGCCGCCCTTGCGGAAGTCCATGCCTTCCTGGTGGAGCAGGGCGTAGGCCAGCAGGCGCAACACAAGGCGCTCGGTGGTTTCCGAGGGATGCTGCGGGGTGCTGAAGGAAAGGCCTGCATAGCGTTCGTTGTCCGTATCCGCAAGCTGGATATCCACATGGTGGACCTGGCTGCCCTGAGCCATCAGGGAGCCTCCGCATGAATCTGGATAACGCGGATTTGGGGCATTTGTGGGGCAAGATGCGGGTTCATGATTTGTGTAGAGGCTGCCCTACTTGATCCAGTCGATGAGGTGGCAATCCAGGCGGTCGGCGTCATCCTCGCAAATGGTGCGGCCGTTGATGCCGTTGCCGGAGCGGAAAACGGATTCGGGGTCGCCGGAGACCAGGGGGTGCCAGTCTGGCAGGGGCTTGCCTTCGGCCAGCAACCGGTAGGCGCAGGTGCTGGGCAGCCAGTAGGGGTCGTCCAGGGTGTCAATGGTGATTGTCACGCAGTCGCTCACCCGGGTGGAGCGGTTTTCGTAGTCCGAGCAACGGCTGGTTGCCGTGTCCAGCAGGCGGCAGTGCACGTTGGTGAAATAGATCTCCCGCGTGTCCTCGTCCTCCAGCCGGTGCAGGCAGCATTTTGCGCAGCGGTCGCACAGGGATTCCCATTCGTCCCTGCTCATTTCCGCCAGGGTCTTGTATTGCCAGAAGTTGTTGGAAGCCTGTTTCATGGCGGACATTCTACCGGGATCCTACCCATTTTCTACTGGTTGTTATGCACAAGGCATTCCGGGAAGGGGAAAAAAGTTCGGGTTAGAAGAAACTGTGAATGCTGGTTCTGATGAAAGGTTTTTAACTCATTGTTAATAAACGTATATTTGTGATTTGTTCAAAAACTGGTCAATTTGAAGGATTTCCATGACTGGTGCGGATATTGTTCGCTTTGCGCATTTTTCTGACAGAGTTATCCACAGCTTGTGTGGAAAACTTTCCGGTGAGAATGGCGCGGAAAATCAATGGCTGGTGACATGGCTGTCGATGTCCCTGAGTACGCGCACCAGGTTGCGTACCCGGGAGGGATCTTCTTCCCGCCAGGCCATTTCCGCCATGGGCGCGATGGCGCAATCCCGTGGTAACGGTGACTCCTGCCTGATGAGCTGCTGGAAGCCGGGGAGCATCACCCATTGCAGCCATTGGTGGAACTCCATGCGATCATGGCAGAAAGGGGCTGTACTGGCCATGGCGTGAGCATCCGGCGGATTCTCCGACCACCAGCCCAGGGCGCGCAGCTCTTCTTCCATGCGTTGCAGGTGAAGGGAAAGTTCCTGATAATCGTCTGGCATATCTTCGGTTTCATTGTCCAGCAGGCGGCAGGAAAGGATTATGGCAGACAAACTTCCCATTGCGGAATACCAGGCAGCCTGCCTGACCCCTGTGGGCTGGGTGGCCGTTGCCACTACGGACGTGGCGGTGACGCGTGTAAAGATTCTGGAGGATCGCCCGGGGCTGATCGCGAGTGGGGAAAATGCCCTTGCAGCCGAGGCCTGTGAGGCGCTGGCAACCTGGCTGAAAGGAGGAGATTGGCCCAGGTTCATCGCCCTGGAACCCGGAGGAACGGCCTTTCAGCGCCGCGTCTGGAAGGCCCTGCTGAACATCCTTCCGGGCCAGACCCGCACCTACGGAGAGCTTGCCCGCGAACTGGGCAGCAGCCCCCGCGCCGTCGGTGGCGCCTGCCGCCGCAATCCCATTCCCCTGCTGATTCCCTGCCACCGGGTGGTGGCCGCCAACGGTGACGGGGGGTTTGCCGGCCACACGAGCGGACGCTGGATGGATATCAAGCGTTGGCTTCTCGAACATGAATGACGAAGAGGCCATCGCCCTGTTCACGGACATGCTCTGGCTGGAGAGGGGGCTGTCGAAGAACACGCTTTCCTCCTACGGTTCCGACCTGCGCCACGCATCGAAATGGCTCCGGGAAAACCAGGGTGTCCCCCTGATTCAAGCCCGTCAGGGACATCTCCTGTCCTGGCTCGGCAGCCTGGTGTCGTCGGGACAGAGTGCTCGCAGCAGCGCCCGCCGCCTGTCTTCCCTGCGCCAGTTCTTTCAGTACGCCCTGCGGGAAGGCTGGGTGCCCGTGGATCCCAGCCTGGACATCCAGGCACCGCGCCTGGGGCGCCCACTGCCCAAGACCCTGACCGAATCCGAAGTGGTGGCGCTGCTGGATGCGCCCGACACGGATGCAGCAGAGGGATTCAGGGACCGCTGCATGCTCGAGCTGCTCTATGCCACCGGGCTGCGGGTTTCGGAGCTGGTCAACCTGCGTCCGGACCAGGTCAGCCTCAGCCAGGGGCTGGTGCGCATCACCGGAAAGGGTGGCAAGGAACGCCTGGTGCCCATGGGGGACGAAGCCCAGGAATGGATTCGGCGCTTCATGCAGGGGCCGCGGCAGGAACTGCTGGGCGCGCGTGTCTGTGATGCTCTTTTCCCCACCCGCCGGGGATCGGGCATGACCCGCCAGGCTTTCTGGTACCGGGTCAGGAAACATGCCAGGGCCGCAGGCATACGAAAGCATCTGTCGCCCCACACGCTGCGCCATGCCTTCGCCACCCACCTGGTCAATCATGGCGCCGACCTGCGCGTGGTGCAGCTGCTGCTGGGGCACAGCGATCTGTCCACCACCCAGATCTATACCCACGTGGCCAGGGAGCGGCTCAAACAGCTCCATGCCGCCCACCACCCCCGTGGATAGCGTGATTCCTGCCCGAATTGCATATACTGCTGGAGCAAGAGCCGGAACTTCCGGTTACAATGCGGCTCCAATATCGTTTGACTGTAAACATCGGATACCCTTAACCATCATGTCCCATATCCCCGCCGTTCGCCATCTGCTCCTCGGCCTGGCGCTGTTCGCCGCCGGAACCGCCAGCGCAGCCGAAGCATCTTCCGACCCCGCCATTGAAAAGATCCGTGCCGTCCTGGCCAAGCGCCTTGGCGACATCAACCTGGACAACATCGAGGCTTCCCCCGTTCCCGGCCTGTACGAGGTGCTTATCGGCGCCCGGCTGTATTACGTGTCCGCTGACGGCAGGTATTTCATCCAGGGAAAGATGAATGATCTTGAGACCGGCAAGGATCTGACGGAAGAAAAAGTGTCCGCAGCGCGCAAGAAGCTCATCGATGCCGTTGATGAAAAGGACATGATCGTCTTTGGCACCGGCAAGGAAAAGCACGTCGTCAATGTTTTTACGGATATCGATTGTGGATACTGCCGCAAGCTGCATTCCCAGGTTGACCAGTACAACAGGGAGGGCATAGAAGTGCGTTACATGGCTTATCCCCGTGCCGGTGTAAATAGCGATTCGGGCAGAAAGGCTGTTGGCGTGTGGTGTGCCGACGACCGGAAGAAGGCCATGAACGAAGCCAAGCAGGGCAAGCCGGTGAATGGAAAGACCTGTGACAATCCCGTGGCCGAGCAGTTTGCCCTGGGCAAGGTCGTCGGGGTGTCCGGCACGCCGGCCCTGGTGCTTGAAAACGGGGAATTGATTCCCGGATATATTCCACCCACGCGCCTGAGGCAGTTGCTCGATTCCAGGGGGTTGGGGAAGAAATAGACCTGTCATGAGCGCCATACCGCTGGACACCGCCAGCGCCTCGGACGTGGGGCTGGTGAGGAAGATCAACGAAGACTATCTCTTTGTCATGCCTGAACAGGGTATCGTTGCCCTGGCTGACGGCATGGGTGGTCATCTGGCGGGCGAAGTGGCGGCCGAAGTGGCGGTGGAAGTCGCGGTGGAGGAACTGCGCCATGCCCAGCGTTTCGCTGACATGGATACCATGCAGTGCCTGATGCACATCGGCGAGGCGGTGGAGCGGGCCAACCAGTCCGTGTACACACTGGCCAAGAGCAAGGAAGAACTGACGGGCATGGGCACCACTCTGGTGCTGGCCCTGTTCCACGATAACCGCATCTTCTATGCCCATGTGGGAGATTCGCGCATCTACCTGTTGCGCAACAACAGGCTCATGCAACTGACCCGCGATCATTCCCTCATCCAGGAAGTGCTGGATCATGGCATCTTCCCCAACCGGGGAGAGGCCAAGGAGGCCGGGGTGGGAGAGAACGTGCTCACCCGCAGCCTGGGTTTTACCCTGGAGATCAACGTGGATGTGAACGAAGCGGCGGTATGCGAGAACGACCTGTTCCTGTTTTGCAGTGACGGCCTCACGGGGCCGGTGAAGGAATCCACCATCCAGCAGCTCATGAGCCGCGAAGAGCTTTCCCTGGAGAGCCGCACCCGGGCCCTGGTGCAGGCGGCAAAGGATGGAGGCGGCCGGGACAATATCTCCGTGGTGCTGGCGCGCCCCTTGCTTTCCGCGGGCGATCAAGGATAGAGCTTGCCAAACGACCCGTTTGCGACGCATGGCGGCGCTGGTGACACTTCGTGTTTTGCTGAAATAGCACCATTTGTCATACAAATCTCGGTGTTATGATTGGTTTTCAGCGTTCTTGTGAAATATTCGGGATAGGCATGTTGAAGGCGCGTGGGGCAACAGGCCGGCAGGCCATGCCCAACAACCCCGTCTTCTCCGCTTGATTATCAAGATGCTTGCGCTGTACCTGACACTGGCTCCCCTGATGAGTAATGCGGAACCGTCGTTGGATCTTCCGGGCCGTCTGTCCGGGCAGATGGAGACACAGCCAGGCAGGGGAAAGATTCCGGTTTACCCGATTTCCAGGTTACAAGTGGAACTGGGGGGTAGTGAGGAAGAACGCCTTTCGAAAGATATGCTGGTGAGGCGGTTATTCATTGATGAAAACGTGGCGACAGTCGAGAACAACCACCATTCCCACGCGCCGGATGCGCCATCTGGTCGAAAAACACTTATGGCGATGAAAATCGCTGTGGGGGATATCATACAACCGG
>CAZWRE010000174.1:0-2501 GCA_964636335.1 uncultured Sedimenticola sp.
CGACGAACTCACCCTGCCGATACAGGACATCCACCGGCCGGATTTCCAGGAGATTGTCCGGCTTCGCCACATACACCCGCCCCTCGTGAACCGCCTTGCGGGGAATCACGAGCATGGATCTTGCGGGGGCATAAAAGCTCACGGAGGCGAACATGCCCTTCAGAAGAGGTGGGCGTTCGCCGGGAATCACTTTGGCATAGGGGTTGTCCACCTGCACCACCAGCCCCACAGTATCCCGCTGCGGATCGACAGATTCAGAGATACGCAGCAGCTTTCCCTGCCAGTGGGCCGCCTCGGGAAAACCCACCAGGCGCACCCGGGCTTCCAGCTTCATCAAGCCCACCATGTTCCAGAACTTCTCAGGATCATCCAGATCCATCCGCGCATGTTCCTGATTGGCGAACAGGGGGCGGAACAGCCGGGTGGGCAACTCTGCCGTGATTTCCACCGCATCGGTACCCAGGGCTTCGAACAGCACCGCACCCGCCGCCACGAATTCTCCCTTCTCCACGAAGACCTCGCCGATACGCGCATCCATGGAGAGACCAATCTCCGTGCGCCCCAGGGTATCCCGGGTCTGCGCCACCTGGGTTTTCGATTGCCTGATCTGGGCATCGAGAGCCGCCTTGCGGCTTTCATAGGTCTTGAGTTTGCCTTCCAGATCCGCTACCTGCTGCTTGAGCTGCAGCACTTTCTGCTCCTCGGCATCCACACTGGAACGGGCCACCAGTTTCTTTTTCCAGATTTCCTGGATCCGCTTGTATTCCTTTTGCTGTACGGCCAGATTCCTGCGCACAATGGCCAGCAGTGCCCGGGTGCTCTCCTCCTCGGTCTGCAACTGGCGCAGGCTGGACTCGGTGCCGGACAGCCCCGCCTTGCTCTGCTCCAGGGAAAACTCGAAAGTGGTGGGCTCGATGCGCAGCACCACCGTGCCCTTGGGCAGGCTCGCGCCTTTACGCAATTGCGGGTGGATATAGACGATCCTGCCGCTGACCTCGGACTTGGCCTTTACCGTGACACGCGGCTCCACATTGCCGTAACCCGTGGCATGAGAACGGTAGGAAATGGGCCGCACCTCCATGACCTCGACGGCCCTCACCGGATAGCCCAGCTTCTCGTGGGCGGCCGGCGGCCGGGTCTTTACCTTGAACACCACCAGGGCCAGGGCGATGAACACGACCGGAAACAGGATGAACTTTCTTTGCAGGAGCTTTTTCATGGCCGGGCCATATCAGGATTTTGCCAATCGAGCATGTTAACCCCACCATGCCGGACAAAAGGTTTCAAACTGTTTCGATGACCCAACATGCATCATGGATTTTGTCAGTCCGGTCATCCCTCCATGACCCAATTCGCAAGCTCATTGCAGCCTACAGCAGGGTACATCGAGCCGGCGAAACGCACCATTCCACATTCATAAGAATTTGATAATGAACTAAACCAACAACAAGCTGTCTTAATTGACGTAACAATTAATTTAATAACCAACGGAGAGAGAACAATGTCCGCATTAATCGAAAACTTCCCCCACGACGGTGTGGTCACCGTAAACCGCGTCATCCTCAAACCCGAATACACCGTGGATGACCTGCAGGAACGGGTAGCCTACCTTTGCGAGAACGTGAAGACCTATCATTCCGATACCGGCTTCGTCGGCGGCTTCGTCGCCCTCAACAGCGGCAACATTTCCAACGAGGGCAGCACCGTGGGACAGGCCGTGGAAAGCCCTCTGAAGGGAAAGGAAGCCCTGATCGTGACCTTCTGGAAATCCTTCGAGGAACACGAGCAATCCCACCGCAGCGAAACCTTCCAGCCCCTGTTCCAGAAGGTTCTGGAGCTGTGCGAGAACGGCAACGAGGAAATCGCCTACGAGATGCTCTGGTCAGGAAAGGCCTATTCGGCAGAAGAAGCCGAAAAGGCGCGGCAGGCCAAGGCAGCCCATCCGCGGCAGGAAGCCGCCTGAGAATCAAGTCCGTCAGGCTGTAGATAAACGCTGTTATTGGTGACGGATGGCGGTACAGCGATGTACCGCCATTTTCAACGCTCGGCCAACGGCGGTTGAAGTCAAACGACTCCAACCGCCTGCACGCTCGCTATCCGGTGAAGATGCGCCGGAACTGGTCCAGCTTGTCGCTCATGCTGGTTTCACGCAGGGTTCGCAGCAATTCACCCAGTTTGAACGGGTGATGCCTTTCGTGGGCCACGCCCAGTTGGGGCATGTCGGCAAGACCCACATCACGGGCATGTTCCACAAATCCCCCGGGATTCTGGAAGGGTCTATCCGGCCTGCTGCTGGGCAACCTTGTATTGCTCTACCTGCTGCTGAAATAGTTTTCCGTCGAAACGCGGGAGCCGCGAAGAGGCCTGTTCGCGGCGTCTGACGCCGCTCCCGCAATACGTCCGGGCGGGAATTGTTGCGATATTTCAATGCCGTTCCCCTTCTCCTGCCCTAGACTGCACCCACCATAATACGAGTGAGGACACAACAATGTACGAAATGA
>CAZWRE010000175.1:0-2452 GCA_964636335.1 uncultured Sedimenticola sp.
TGTCACAGCATCATGAACTGCGTGGAAGCCTGTCCCAGGCACCTCAATCCTACCGAGGCCATCGGCCATATCCGCAACCTCATGCTGAAGAAATCCGTGTGAGCCGTCTGGGATTCAGGGAAAGGGAACGCCTGCAATGGCAATGCCGCCGGGGCATGCTGGAGCTGGATTGTTTGCTGCGGCGCTTTCTCGATGAACACTACGAGCAGCAGCCCGAGCAGATTCGGAAGCGCTTTCGTCAATTGCTTCGGGAAACCGATCCACGGCTGTTTCACTGGCTGATGACCGCGCCTGGGGATGCCCCGGACAAGTACCGGGCACTGCTGGATTTGATCCGCTTCCCGGATGGCGGTGAAACAGCGGATGATGCTACAGCCAGTCAGTCAGTTTGATGCCCACGCCGAAGCTGTTGACGTTCTCGTTGTAGTCGATCAGGCTTTCACCGTAGCCATTGAACCACTGTACGTACCCGCGCAGATGTCCATGGATGGGGAAACTCCAGTCCAGTTGTGCCGCGCCGCGATTTCTGTCGGATTCGAGATTGTTGCGGAACATCAGGCTGAAGGTGTGGTTTCCCAGCTTGTAGGCGCTCAGCACCTCGAAGTTGCCCATGTAATCCTCGATATCCGGGTTGTCGTCGCTGTCCGCGTCTTCCCGGATGCGATACCAGGGCTGAATGGCGAAGGCCAGATTCCGCCTTTCGAACACGAAACGAGCATAGATCCGGTTCCAGCTCCGGGACAGAGCACTGGATCGTCCATTGGACTGGTGCACGATGCCGATATCGTTGATGACATTGCGGAACCCCAGGAATTCCCAATCGTTGTAGAAACGCAGCCAGACTTCCGGCTGATGATTGGTTTCCCGGAAGGGGGCCGAGTTCTTGTTGTATAGCTGCCAGAAGGAGCGGTTGGTATAGGCGGCATAGATATCGCCATTGTTGTGGAACAGATTCTTGACGACGGGAAACTTGAAGCTGATCTGGAATTTGACCTCGGTATTGTCGAGCTGCACGTTTTCGTCGGGAAAGGCCTCTTCAAAGGGAGTCGTATTCACATCTGCCGTGTTATAGGCGGCAAACAGCAGGTAGTTGGGCAGGTAGGGAGTAATGACGAATTCATTGTCTTCCACGGCCTTTTCCTGGACCAGGCGTTTTTCCAGCGCGGACCTGTCAGGCCTGACGGGGTTCACGATGGTGTTCTGGCGACATTTTTTCTTGACCTCGCCTATGGTCATGCTGTTGTCCGCGTTTTCCATGGTAATGACCAGGCACTGCTGATAACTGTCCAGGGATGCGGCGCTCAGCGCAAGGCCGGGAACCAGGGGCAGGGTCAGAAATATCAGGTAAAGCTTCTTCACGGGGTCTCTCCTGCGGAACAGGGATGCGGGATCTGTAGGATTGCCACTCTGTTCTCCATGTGCAGCTACGGTGTTTCCCCGGTCATCGGCTTGAGGCCGCTCACGTACAGCGCCACGGCCTCACGCTCCATTTCGGTCAGCTTGCTGGCCACGGTGTGCATGATGGCGTTGTCGTTGGTTCGTGCCCTGTCACCAAATGCCTGGAGCTGGTCCGAGACATAACGCTTGTGCTGTCCCGCCAGGCGCGGCAACTGCTCATTGCCTTCCCCGTTTTCACCATGGCAGGACTTGCAGGCGGGAATGCCTGAATATTTGTTGCCCTTTTTGAACAGGTACTCGCCCACGGCGGCGAACAGCTTGTCCCGTACCCGGTGGGACAGGGCGGGCTTGCTGCTGAAGTATTCCGCCAGCGCCTCGATTTCCTCGTCCTTGAGGCCTGCGGCCATTTCGTTCATGGTGTCGCTCTTGCGCTTTCCGTCGCGGAAGTTCCTGAGCTGCTTCACCAGGTAGGTGCGGTTCTGCCCGGCGAGACGCGGATAGACGGCGCTGGAGGCCTCGCCTTCCTCTCCGTGGCAGAGGTGGCATTTTTCCTTGACGATGGATTTCGCTACTTCAAGATCGGCCGCCTGGGCCATGCCTGCGGCTGTGAGCAGGCTCATGGCGAGCATGGTTTTTTTCATTTTGAATGTCCTCTGTATGCGGGTTTTTATGTTGCAAATATATCACAGGGGCCGCCGGGGGCGGGGCGTCGCCCCGGCGATGTATTCAGGTATAATTCCGCCCTTTCTCCTTGCGCAGGAACAATCATGGCGGATATAGCTGCCGAACTGGACAAACGCAGAACCTTTGCCATCATTTCCCACCCGGACGCGGGCAAGACCACCCTCACCGAAAAGCTGCTGCTGTTCGGCGGCGCAATCCAGCTCGCCGGCACGGTGAAAGGGCGCAAGGCCGCGCGCCACGCCACCTCCGACTGGATGGAGATGGAGAAGGAGCGGGGTATTTCCGTGACCTCCTCGGTAATGCAGTTTCCCTACAAGGAACGCATCGTAAACCTGCTGGACACGCCGGGTCACGAGGATTTTTCCGAGGA
>CAZWRE010000176.1:0-2446 GCA_964636335.1 uncultured Sedimenticola sp.
CCCAGGCAGCGGCCCCATTGCAGGCGCTCGCCGGGTTTTCCCGGCAGCAATGGCTTCAGGGGAGAGACCGTTTGTTCGGTGGCGGAAATCATGGGGCGCGTATTGTCGCACAGGGGGGATGAAACCGAAATCTCCCCGACCAATCGGCCCGAGGGCGGGCCTCCTACAGGGGGCGTAGGAGCGGCGCCCCCGCCGCGATCATCGGCCCGAGGGCGGGCCTCCTACAGGGGACGTAGGAGCGGCGCCCCGCCGCGACCATCGGCCCGAGGGCGGGCCTCCTACAGGGGATGTAGGAGCGGCGCCCCGCCGCGATCATCGGCCCGGGGGCGGGCCTCCTACAGGGGACGTAGGAGCGGCGCCCCCGCCGCGACCCCGCGCAGGGATGTGCGGCGCGAAGCGGAGACATCGGGAAACCGCGTTTTCCGATGTCGAAGAGGAAACGGGCAAGGAAAGCCCGTTTCCGGTCCAAAGGAGCAGCGGCGCCTCGCCACGATCCATCGGCCCGGGGCGGGCCTCCTACAGGGGATGATGTAGGAGCGGCGCCCTCGCCGCGATTTCACCGCGATTCTGCTGCTAACGTCCGGATTTGACCAGCCATACCAGACCCAGGCCACCGGCAATGACTGCGGTAAAGGTGAACAGGGATCTGCCCAATCCATGCCCTTGGTTCACCAGGGCGGATACGCCACCGTAGAACAGCATGAGGCCGGCGAACACAGCGGCGGCAATGAGAAGATGTTTTTTCATGAAGGACTAAGGTTCATTGGAAAAAATCGGGGTATCATACCCCGTTCTCCTTTTGCAGGTACAAGGGCCGTTCATGAGCAACAGATTTTTTCAGTGGATCCTTCACTATCGATGGCTGGTAGTGGTGGGAAGCCTTCTGCTTGTTGCGCTGGCGGCTTCCGGTGCGCGTTTTCTCGCTTTCAGCAACGACTACCGCATGTTCTTCAGCGAGGAGAATCCCCAGCTCCAGGCCTTCGAGGCCATGCAGAACACCTATACGAAGACAGACAACGTGCTGTTCGTGATCTCGCCGAAAGACGGTGATGTGTTCACGCCGAAAACCCTGGAAACCGTGGAGTGGCTGACGAAAGAAGCCTGGCAGATTCCCTATTCCCTGCGCGTGGATTCCATCAGCAACTACCAGCACACGGAGGCCGAGGAAGATGATCTGCTGGTGGCGGACCTGGTGGAGGATGCATTGCGGCTCTCCCCCGAGAAGCTGGAAAAGATCCGCCGGGTGGCTCTGAATGAGCCGTTGCTGCGTAACCGGCTGATTTCCCCCGATGGCGCTCACACGGGCATCAACGTCACCGTGCAGCTACCAGGCAGGAAGCTGGATGAGGTGCCCGAGGTGGCGGCCTTTGCCGAGAACCTGGCCAAGCGGGCCATGGAACACAACCCGGATGTGGAAGTGCGGGTCACGGGCCTGGTGATGATGAACGCCACCTTCCCGCGCATGTCCCAGCAGGATATGCAGACCCTCTATCCCCTGATGCTGCTCATCATCCTGGTGACCATGGCCTTCATGCTGCGTTCCATTTCCGGCGTGCTGGTGTCCATGCTGGTGCTGCTCATGTCCGTGGTCACCACCCTGGGGCTGACGGGCTGGCTGGGCATACAGATGAGCCCGCCCACCACCACGGCGCCGGTGATGGTCATGACTCTGGCGGTGGCGGATTGCATACACATCATCTCCCTGTTCCTGCAGGGGCTGCGCAAGGGCGAGAGCCGCGAGGAGGCCATGATGGAGAGCCTGCGCCTGAATCTGGGGCCGGTGTTCCTTACCTCCATCACCACGGCCATCGGTTTCCTCAGCCTCAATTTCAGCGATGCGCCGCCCTTCCGTGATCTGGGCAACATGGCGGCCATGGGCGTGATGGTGGCCTGGGCCCTGTCCATGACCTTCCTGCCCGCGGCTCTGATGATTCTGCCCGTGCGTCCCGGTGAGCGCCATACCCGGGGGCAGGGCAGCATGGAGAAACTGGGTGAGTTCGTCATCCGCCGGCGCAAGCCGTTGTTCTGGGGCATGACGGCGTTCATTCTGCTGCTCATCAGCCAGGTGCCCCAGAACCGGCTCAATGACGAGTTCATCAAGTATTTCAGTGAGGAGGTGCCCTTTCGCGTGGACACGGATTTCGCCGTGGATCATCTCACGGGTATCTATCTGCTGGAGTTTTCCCTGCCCGCAGCGGGGGAGGGGAAGATCACTGATCCGGAATACCTGCGCCATCTGGATGCCTTCGCCAACTGGCTGCGTACCCAGCCGGAAGTGCTGCACGTGAACACCTACACGGATATCATGAAGCGCCTGAACAAGAACCTCCATGGCGACGACCCGGCCTGGTACAAATTGCCGGACAACCCGGAACTGGCGGCCCAGTATCTGTTGTTGTACGAGTTCTCCCTGCCTTTCGGTCTGGATCTGAACAACCAGATCAAC
>CAZWRE010000177.1:0-2907 GCA_964636335.1 uncultured Sedimenticola sp.
CCCGGAAGAAAAGGATACCCTGGAAATCCAGTGGCGGCAGCGCATGGCCGGCGCCGCCCAGCAGGCCATGCAGGCAGGCAAGATGGGAGGGGCCATGGCGCGCATGATCGACCACCTGTTGCAACCCCGCCTGCCCTGGCGCATGTTGCTGGCGCGTTACATGACCGCTGTTGCCCGGGACGACTACAGCTACATGCGCCAGTCCCGTCGCAGCCAGGGTGATGCCATCCTGCCCTCCCTGCATTCCAGCCAGGTGGACATCGTGGTGGCCATGGACACCAGCGGTTCCATCAGGGACGGGGAGATCCGGGAATTCCTGTCGGAGATATCCGCCCTCAAGGGACAGATGCGCGCCCGTGTTACCCTGATACCTTGTGATGCACACATCGCCGACGGCGCCCCCTGGGTCTTCGAGCCCTGGGAAGAGCTGGAACTGGGCGCGGAAATCAGCGGCGGCGGTGGCACGGATTTCCGCCCCGTGTTTCAATGGGTGGAAGAACAGGGCATGAAGCCGGAAATCCTGGTGTATTTTTCCGATCTCCAGGGACAGTTCCCGGAACTTGCGCCCTCGTATCCTGTCTTGTGGTTAGTCAAGGGAAAGGAAAAGCCCCCGTGGGGGCAGCGCATACAATTAAACTGATGATCCACCCCCGTTCATACCGCTGGCTGATTCTCGTCCTGAGCATCAGCCTGTGCCTGGCACCCCTCCAGGCATGGAGTGAACTGGGCGACGACCTGCCGGAAATCGGCGCCGCATCCGGAAACCTGTTCACCCCCCTGCAGGAACAGCAGCTTGGCAAGACCTTCATGCGCTACATCCGCGCCACCCAGCCGGTCATTGACGATCCCCTGCTGGACGATTACATCAACAAGCTGGGCAATTCCCTGGTGGAGCACAGTGAAGGCCTGGGCTCGAAGTTCACTTTCTTCCTGGTGGACAGCCCGGTGATCAATGCCTACGCGGGACCTGGCGGCTACATCGGCGTTTACACCGGGCTGGTGCTCACCACCCAGTCGGAAAGCGAACTGGCCGCCGTCCTGGCCCACGAGATCACTCACGTCACCCAGAAGCACCTGCAACGCGCATGGTATGCGGCCAGCAACATGAGCCTGGTGCAGGGTGCGGCCCTGGTGGCCGCCGTCATACTCGGCGCCACCGTGGGCGGGGATGCCGCCATGGCCGCGGCATCCGGCGCCCAGGCCGCCATGCAGCAGCAACAGATCAACTTCACCCGGCATAACGAGAAGGAAGCCGACCGCCTGGGCATCACCATCCTGCATGACGCCGGCTTCGATCCCCGCGCCATGCCAACCTTCTTCACACGCATGGGCAGGGCCAACAAAAGCTATGGCGTGGAGCTGCCGGAGTTCCTGCGCACACACCCGGTTACCAACTCCAGGATTGCCGACTCCCTGGGACGAGCGGAAACCTATCCTTACAAGCAATATGCCGACAGCTTCTCTTACCTCCTGGTCCGGGCCACCTTGCGGGAGCGTTCCTTCCATGACCCCCGGGACGCCATCACCTACTTCCGGACCGCGCTCCGGGAAGGACGCTACCGGGACGAATCCGCGGCACGCTACGGGCTTGCCCTGGCCTTGCTGCGCAATGACAGTTTTGCCGCAGCCGCGAAGGAACTCGATACGCTCATGCGGAACAAACCAGACACCCTGGAGTTCATCATCACCGCATCCCGTACCGACATGGAAGCCGGAAACAAGCAAAGAGCCCTGAAACGCCTGGAGCAGGCGGTGAAGAAATTCCCCCTGAACTACCCGTTGCAGATCACCCTGGCGGAATTTCATCTGCGCGCGGGAAACGCGGAAACCGCCTATCGGAAACTTTCCGTTCTTGCTTCGCTGCGTCCGGACAACACCCATGTCTACAAGCTGCTGGCCAATGCCGCGGCAGATCTCGGGCGCAAGGCGGAAAGTCATCAACACATGGCCATGCACTACTATCTGAAGGGCGCCCTGGAGGCCTCGGCCATGCAGTTGAAGATCGCCCTGCGTATACACGGACTGAGTTTCTATGAAACAGCACGGCTGGAATCCCAGTTGCAGAAGGTGGAGAAGGAAATAAAAGAACTGAAAAAGGAAAGGAAAGGGTAGCTGTTCCATAACGGGCGCAAGCATGAACAACCCCGTTTCCCCGGGAACAGATTGGTAGCTTTCATACCCCCTGATGGGCGGAATATGCCGTATACATCAACTCAAACCACATTTTCACTATGTCAATAAAAAATATTGTGGTAAGTTCCCGTACGGAATTACCCGATAACCTGAGGAGAGTAATCAGATGGTAAAGAAGACCACCAAGAAGATCGCTGCCAAGGCAGCTCCCAAGAAACTGCCTGCCATTGGCAAGAAGCAAACCAAGAGCCAGATCATCGCTGCTATTGCCGAGGATACCGGCCTGACAAAGAAGGAAGTACAAGCCGTATTCTCATCCCTGGGCGACCTCATCACCCGCCACATCAAGAAGCGCGGTTCCGGTGAATTCGCCATCCCCGATACCGGCGTCAAGATCCGCCGCGTGAAGAAGCCCGCCCGCAAGGCGCGCATGGGCCGCAACCCCGCTACCGGCGAGCCCATGAAGATTGCAGCCAAACCTGCAAGCACCACCGTAAAGGTTACCGCTCTGAAAGCCCTGAAGGACGTGGTCTCCATGTAAGACCCGAAAATCCGGCTTTTGGAAAATCAAAACCAGCGCCCCGCGCTGGTTTTTTATGTCCAGGGATGGACGGTATGCCGCGGGCGCAGGGAAGCGCAGGAGCGGCGATGTCCAGGGATGGACGGTATGCCGCGGGCGCAGGGAAGCGCAGGAGCGGCGATGTCCAGGGATGGACGGTATGCCGCAGGCGCAGGGCACTGGAAATGCTTGCTGCATAATCTGCACTCCCACCA
>CAZWRE010000178.1:0-2598 GCA_964636335.1 uncultured Sedimenticola sp.
TCCCTGTGCGGGATCGCGGCGAGGGCGCCGCTCCTACATCCCTTGTAGGAGGCCCGCCCTCGGGCCGATTCCTCGCGGCGGGGCGCCGCTGCCTGTTTGACCCGGAAACGGGCTTTCCCTGCCCGTTTCCTCATCGGCATCGGAAAACGTGGTTTCCCCATGCCTCCGCTTCGCGCCGCACTTTCCTGTGTGGAGGTCGCGGCGGGGGCGCCGCTCCTACAGCTCCCGTAGGAGGCCCGCCCTCGGGCCGATGGGTTGCGGCGAGACGACCATCCGTAGGAGGTCTGCACCGGGTCGATTCATCGCTTCCCCGTGCGGGGTCGCGGCGGGGGCGCCGCTCCTACAACCCCTGTAGGAGGCCCGCCCTCGGGCCGATGATCGCGGTGAGGTGCTTGTAGGAGGGCCACCCTCGGGCCGATGTTTGACGCGGGCGGGGAATTTGCCCCGTTCTGTCTTCCGGCCTGCGTTACAATCCGTTCATGATGTTTTCCATCGACGATTATCGCCACATGGCACATGCCATCCGGCTCGCCCGGCGGGGCCTGTATACCACGGATCCCAATCCCCGGGTGGGCTGCGTGCTGGTGCGCGATGGTGAGGTGGTGGGCGAGGGCTGGCACCGCAAGGCTGGCGAGCCCCATGCCGAGCGTCTGGCCATTGCCGATGCCGGTGAAAAGGCCCGGGGCGCCACGGCCTATGTCACCCTGGAACCCTGCTGCCATCATGGCAAGACCCCCCCTTGCACCGATGGTCTCCTGGAAGCGGGGGTGGGCCGGGTGGTGGCGGCCATGGAAGACCCCAATCCCCTGGTGGCGGGCAAGGGCCTGGCTTTGCTGGCGGCACAGGGCGTGGAGACGGCCGCCGGGCTTCTCCAGGAAGATGCCGAAACCCTGAATCCCGGGTTTATCAAGCGCATGAAGACCGGTCTTCCCTGGGTGCGCTGCAAGCTGGCCATGAGCCTGGACGGGCGTACCGCCATGGCCAGCGGCGAGAGTGTCTGGATCACCGGGGAAGACGCCCGTCGGGATGTGCAGCGCCTGCGCGCCCGCAGTTCCGCCGTGGTCACCGGCATTGGCACGGTGCTGGCGGATGACCCTTCCATGAATGTGCGCCTGAAACCGGAAGAGCTTCCCGGCGTGGAAACCCCCGATTATTTCCGCCAGCCCTGGCGGGTGGTGCTGGACACCAGCCTGCGTATTTCCGAGGAGGCGAAATTGTTGTCCCTGGACGGGCCGGTGTGCCTCATTCACAGCCACGGGGACAAGGACAAGGCGCAGCGCCTGGTGAACCGGGGTATACGCCTGCTGCGCATGGAAGATGGCGTGGACCTGCCTCGGGTGATGGCTTTCCTGGGGGAGCGGGAAATCAATGAAGTGCTTATCGAAGCCGGCCCCACCCTGGCCGGAGCAGCCTTGCAGGCGGGTCTTGTCGATGAGCTCATCATCTACATGGCGCCCCATCTCATGGGACATGATGCCCGGGGGCTGTTCCATCTGCCGGGGCTGGAAAAGATGGCGGATCGCATCGAGCTGAATATCCGGGATGTCCGCCAGGTGGGAAGAGATTTTCGCATTACGGCAGTACCTGCCGGGGAGTAGTCGTTCATGTTCACAGGCATCATCCAGGCCATCGGCCGTATCACAAGCATGCAAGACCAGGGCGGCGATATGCGCCTGGGCATAGACACGGGCAAGCTGGACTTGTCCGACGTGGAGCTGGGTGACAGCATTGCCGTCAACGGTGTCTGCCTCACGGCGGTGGAGCTGCCGGGCAACGGTTTCGTGGCGGACGTGTCCCGGGAGACCCTTTCCCTCACTTCCCTGGGCAACCTGAAAACCGGCAGTCCGGTTAACCTGGAGAAGGCCCTGACCCTGGCCACCCGCCTGGGCGGTCATCTGGTGAGCGGTCATGTGGACGGTCTGGGCACGGTAGTCTCCCGTCAGGAGGATGCCCGTTCCGTGCGTTTTGTTATCGAGGCGCCGAAAGAGCTGGCGAAATACATCGTGCACAAGGGTTCCATCACCGTGGATGGCACCAGTCTCACGGTAAACGGCGTGGACGGCGCCCGTTTCGAGCTGAACATCGTGCCCCATACCCTGCGGGAGACCATCATGGATACCTACCAGATGGGCAGCAGGGTGAACCTGGAAGTGGACCTGGTGGCCCGTTACCTGGAACGGCTGCTGCTGGGAGACAAGGCAGCGGAGCCTGGCGCGGGCGGCCTGACCCTGGAGGCCCTGGCCAAGGCCGGTTTCGCGTAGGTTGGGAATAAGGAGTGCGGCGACCTGCCCAACGATGGGATGGAGGATGTCGGGCTCGCCTTTGCCCGACTTACACAAGGCTGCGGGCAAACACCTGAAGCAGCGCCGCCCCTGCCTCCCCGGGTGATTCGCCCCAGGCGACAATGCCATCTTCGTGTCCGCCCATGCTGAACACCTGGGCAGGGTTGTCCCGCAACAGCGTCATTACGGCTGCGGCCATTTCCGGCGTGCCGTACTCGATGGCCGCATCCGTCTCCGGCAATCCCAGCTCTTTCGCTTTGCGCCACATGTCCGGGGAGTGCACGTGAAAGACCGCCCCTGCCTGGGGCAAAGCCTG
>CAZWRE010000179.1:0-1950 GCA_964636335.1 uncultured Sedimenticola sp.
GATGACACCAACCCCCACAAGGAAGACGAGGAGTACGTGGAGGCCATCAAGGACGACGTACGCTGGCTGGGCTACGAATGGGCCGGACTGTATTTCGCCTCGGACTATTTCGAACAGCTCTACCAGTTCGCCGTGGAGCTCATCGAGAAAGGCAAGGCCTACGTCTGCGACCTGACTCCCGAGCAGGCGCGCGAGTACCGCGGCACCCTCACCGAGCCCGGGCGTGAGAGCCCCTATCGCAACCGCTCGGTGGAGGAGAACCTGGACCTGTTCCGGCGCATGCGGGAAGGCGAGTTCGAGGATGGCGCGCGCACCCTGCGGGCGAAGATCGACATGGCCGCTCCCAACATGAACCTGCGCGATCCGGCCCTGTACCGCATCCGCCGGGGTGCCGTGCATCACCAGACGGGGGATGCCTGGTGCATCTATCCCATGTACGACTTCACCCATCCCATCTCCGACGCCCTGGAAGGCATCACCCATTCCCTGTGCACGCTGGAGTTCGAGGATCACCGGCCCCTGTACGACTGGGTGCTGGACAACATCAGCGCGCCCTGCCACCCCCGCCAGATCGAGTTCGCCCGCCTCAACCTGGAATACACGGTGATGAGCAAGCGCAAGCTCACCCAGTTGGTGGACGAGGGCCACGTGGAGGGCTGGGACGACCCACGCATGCCCACCATCGCCGGCCTGCGCCGCCGGGGTTACACGCCCGCCTCCATACGCGACTTCTGCAATCGCATCGGCGTCACCAAATCCGACGGCACCGTGGAGATGGGCGTGCTGGAAGCCGCCATCCGCGAAGACCTGGATCGCACGGCGCCCCGGCGCATGGCGGTGCTCGATCCCTTGAAGGTGGTCATCACCAATTGGCCCGAGGACCGGGAAGAAAGGCTGTCCGGCCCCAACCATCCCAAGGACGAATCCATGGGCAGCCGCGAGCTGGTGTTCAGCCGGGAAGTCTGGATCGACCGGGCGGACTTCCGGGAGGAGGCCAACAAGAAGTACAAGCGTCTCGTCACCGGCGGAGAAGTGCGCCTGCGCAACGCCTACACCATCATCTGCCAGGAAGTGGTGAAGGACGACGAAGGAAAAATCCTGGAACTTCGCTGCACCTACGACCCGGACACCCTGGGCAGGAATCCCGAGGGCCGCAAGGTGCGCGGCGTCATCCACTGGGTATCCGCCAGCGCCGGGGTGCCCGCGGAAGTGCGTCTCTATGACCGCCTGTTCAGTGTGCCAGCTCCTGATGGCGAGAAGGACAGACCCTTCCAGGATTTTCTCAATCCCGATTCCCTGAAGACCGTGCGGGCCGTGGTGGAAGCGTCCCTGGCGGAGGCCGAACCCGGTGAACGGTTCCAGTTCGAACGGGAAGGGTATTTCTGTCGTGACACGGCTTCCGAGGGGCTGGTTTTCAATCGCGTGGTGACCCTGCGGGATTCCTGGGGAGGCGGCTGAATTTTTTTTGCAAAAAAATATGGACAGGGAAAAAAGCCTGCATTATCATACGCGCCTCTTGAGGATGCCTTGGCACCGCGAGGTTCCAGAGGTACTTTAAGCGGGGCCATAGCTCAGCTGGGAGAGCGCAACACTGGCAGTGTTGAGGTCGGCGGTTCGATCCCGCCTGGCTCCACCAACAAACCGGCCTTTCCCGGCAGCCGGTAAAGCGACAAGTTTACTTGTCCCCTTCGTCTAGAGGCCTAGGACACCGCCCTTTCACGGCGGTAACAGGGGTTCGACTCCCCTAGGGGACGCCATTTTGAAACCCGCTGATTTTTGAAATCAGCGGGTTTTTTCATGTCAGGATATCGCCATGACAGCAGTGCGGGACAGCAACAGGAATATCAGGATCGTTTCCGGTGGCCAGACCGGGGTGGACCGGGCTGCTCTCGATGCGGCGTTGGAACTGGGCCGGCCCTGTGGCGGCTGGTGTCCCAGGGGAAGAAAGGC
>CAZWRE010000180.1:0-2830 GCA_964636335.1 uncultured Sedimenticola sp.
CATGGCGCTGTGATGGCCGGGCGCGAACATGAAGCCCACCCCCACCTCGCGCACGCAGTGAGCCACCTGTTCCGGGCTCAGGTCCAGGCGTATGCCCGCCGCTTCCAGGGCATCGGCGCTGCCGGACTTGCTGGATACCGAGCGGTTGCCGTGCTTGGCCACGTGGCAACCCGCCGCCGCGGCCACGAACATGGAGGCGGTGGACACATTGAAGGTACCCGAGGCGTCGCCGCCGGTGCCCACGATATCCACGGCATGATCCAGGCCGGAAATATCCACCCCGGAAGCCAGCTCACGCATGACAGAGGCAGCGGCGGTGATTTCCGTCACCGTCTCGCCCTTCATGCGCAGGCCGATGAGAAAACCGCCAATCTGCGCGGGCGTGGCGCCGCCGGTCATGATGGCGCGCATCACGGCGGTCATTTCGTCCGCGTTCAAATCATCGTGCTCGATGACCCTGGCTATGGCTTGCTTGATATCCATGTTCTCGTTCCTGTTCAAGAAAGTGGTGCCTTGCCCATTATCGTCCGGTTATTCAATACCTTGCAGGGTGTCGCCCGGCTCAACGCACTCTACGCCCCCTCAAGGAAATTGCGCAACATGTCATGCCCGTGCTCGGTGAGAATGGACTCGGGATGGAACTGCACCCCCTGCACGTCCAGCTCCCTGTGGCGCACGCCCATGATCTCATCCATCTCTCCATCCCTTTTCGTCCAGGCGGTGATTTCCAGGCAGTCCGGCAGGCTGTCCCGGTCGATGACCAGGGAATGATAACGGGTGGCGCGGAAAGGATTGTCCAGCCCGGAAAACACGCCGGTATCGGCGTGATACACGGGCGAGGTCTTGCCGTGCATGATTTCTCCGGCATGAACGATCCTGCCGCCAAAGGCCTGGCCGATGGACTGGTGCCCAAGGCACACGCCCAGGATGGGAATCTTCCCGGCAAAATGCCGAATGGCTTCCACGGACACGCCGGCCTCGTTGGGTGTGCAGGGGCCGGGGGAGATGACAAGGTGATCCGGTTTCAGCGCCTCGATGCCGGCGATATCCAGTTCGTCGTTGCGCACCACCTTCACTTCGGCCCCCAGTTCACCAAAGTACTGCACCAGGTTGAAGGTGAAGGAATCGTAGTTGTCTATCATCAGCAACATGGTTCAGCCCTCCCCTTCGCACAGATGCCTTTCCAGGCCGGCCTCGGCCAGAGCAACCGCGCGGAACACGGCCCGGCCCTTGTTCATGGTTTCCTTCCATTCCAGCTCGGGCTTCGAATCCGCCACCACCCCGGCGCCGGCCTGGATGTGAAGCTGGCCATCCTTGATGACGGCGGTGCGAATGGCGATGGCAGTATCCATGTTGCCGTTCCAGGACAGATAGCCCACGGCGCCGGAATAGACACCACGCTTCACCGGCTCCAGCTCGTCGATGATCTCCATGGCGCGAATCTTGGGCGCGCCGGACACCGTACCCGCCGGGAAGGTGGCGCGCAGCACATCGATGGCGCTCATACCTTCCTTCAGCTCGGCAGTGACGTTGGAGACAATATGCATGACATGGGAATAGCGTTCCACGATCATCTTGTCCGTAAGCGTCACGCTGCCCGTCTTCGCCACCCGGCCCGCGTCGTTGCGTCCGAGGTCGATGAGCATGAGATGCTCCGCCAGCTCCTTGGGGTCGGCCAGCAACTCGGCCTCCAGGGCCTTGTCCTCTTCCTCCGTGTGCCCCCGGCGGCGGGTGCCGGCAATGGGCCGCACCGTGACTTCACCATCTTCCAGGCGCACCAGGATCTCCGGCGAAGAGCCCACCACCTGGAAATCCTCGAAATCCAGGAAGTACATATAGGGTGAAGGATTCAGCCCCCTCAGGGCGCGGTACAGGTCCAGGGGCGCCGCCTGGAAGGGAATGGACAGGCGCTGGGACAGCACCACCTGCATGCAGTCCCCTTCGACGATGTATTCCTTGATGCGCTCCACGGCGGCCTTGAAGCCTTCCTCGGTGAAGCCGGAGACGAAGTCTGCTTCACTGACCTGGTGGCTCCGGGCTCGCGGGGGACGGGGTGCGGCCTCGCCCATGCGCCCGGCCAGCTCGGTGATGCGGGCATGGCAGGATTCATAGCTGTCTCCCGCCGCCACGTCACCGTGAACGATGATGAACATGCGCCCGGACAGGTTATCGAACACCACCACCTCGTCGGACACCATGAGCAGGATGTCCGGGGTGCCCAGGGGATCGGCCTTGTCCCGGTTGCGCAGGCGCGGCTCGATATAACCGATGGTATCGTAGCCGAAGTAGCCCACCAGGCCGCCGCTGAAACGGGGCAGCCCCGGCAGTTCCGGCACCCTGTGGCGCGCCTGGAAATCCTCGACGAAGGCCAGGGGGTCTTCGACTTCATGGGTCTCGGTGACCTGGCCGTCGGTGCTCAGGGTGATTCGGTTGTCCCTCACCCTCAGCTGGGTGCGGCAGGGCAGGCCGATAATGGAGTAGCGGCCCCATTTTTCTCCGCCGTGCACGGACTCGAACAGATAGCCATAGGGGCGGTCGCCCACGAGCTTGAGATAGACGCTCAGAGGGGTATCGAGATCCGCAAGCACCTCGCAGACCACGGGGATGCGGTTGTAGCCCTGCTCGGCCAGGGCGGCGAATTTTTCGGGGTTCATGATTTTCTCCACATAACAGGCTAGACGAAACGGCGATTCAGGTCGGGATCAGGCCTGCCATCGCGTTCCGGTCTTCAGCGTCTTGTTATGTGCGAGCAAATACATGGTTCTGGCGCGGTTACGAAAATACAGTTGGCAACAATAAAACAAATCCCCTCCCACGCCAAGCCCTGTTG
>CAZWRE010000181.1:0-16756 GCA_964636335.1 uncultured Sedimenticola sp.
GGCGTGACGCCGTTGCGCCGCATCCAGTGGCGCAGCAGGTTCCGCTGCCGCGCCGGCGAGAGGCGCATCAACGCCTCCAGTCCGAGGCGCCAGGGATGGGACTCTCCTGCCTTCTCGAGATCCAGTACCGCCAGCTCGCCCAGCAGCTGCGCCGCCTCGGCGCAATGCCGCGCCGACCGGCCCACGGTGGCCTCCAGGCCGGGCCAGCGCCGCTGCAGCAGCGGCAACACCTCGTGCCTCAGATAGTTGCGCGCCATGCGCCGGTCGGCGTTGCCGGGATCTTCCATCCAGGCGATCCCCTGCGCCTCCGCCCAGCGGCGCAGCCCGGCCCGGTTCTCGCCCAGCAGCGGGCGCGCCATCCAGCCCCGCCGCCAGGCGCGCACCGGCGGCATGGCCGCCAATCCTTCCACGCCGGCGCCGCGCAGCAGCTGCAACAGGAAGGTCTCCACCTGGTCGTCGCCGTGGTGGGCCAGCAGCAGCATCTCGCCTTCGCCCAGAATCTCGCCGATGGCGCCGTAACGCGCCTCCCGCGCTGCCGCTTCCAGGCTCCGGCGGGGGCCGGCGGCCACCTCCACCCTGCATACCGTCAGGGGGACCGACAGGGCGGCGCAGCGCTCGCGGCAGTGACGGGACCAGAGATCGGCATCGGGATGCAGGCCGTGGTGGATGTGGACGGCGCGCAGCGGCGCGGGCAGGTTGGATCGCAGCGCAGCCATGAGGTGGAGCAGCACCATGGAGTCGAGCCCGCCGCTGAGCGCCACCAGGTAGCCGCGCGGCTCGGGCAGGGAGCGAAGCTGTTCCAGCAGCCGTTGCGGCAGCGGGTCCGCGCGTCTACTGCTCGTTGTAGACACCGTAGGACATGAGGCGGCGGTAGCGCTCTTCCAGCAACCGCTCCACCGGCTTGCCCTGCAGCTGATCGAGGGCATCAAGCAGCGCCCGCTTCAGGTTATCGGCCATTTCGTCGGGGTCGCGGTGGGCGCCGCCCAAGGGCTCGGGAACCACCTCGTCGATGAGGCCCAGCTCTTTCAAACGGGCCGAGGTGATGCCCATGGCTTCCGCCGCCTGGGGCGCCTTGTCGGCGCTCTTCCAAAGGATGGAAGCACAGCCCTCGGGGGAGATCACCGAGTAGGTGGCGTACTCCAGCATCAACAGCCGGTCCGCCACGCCGATGGCCAGCGCGCCGCCGGAGCCGCCCTCGCCGATCACTGTGGCCACGATGGGGGTGCGCAGCCCGGCCATCTCGCGCAGGTTACGGGCAATGGCCTCGCTCTGTCCCCGCTCCTCGGCGTCGATGCCGGGATAGGCGCCAGGCGTGTCGATGAAGGTGAGGATGGGCAGCTTGAAACGCTCGGCGGTCTCCATCATGCGCAGGGCCTTGCGGTAACCCTCGGGACGCGGCATGCCGAAGTTGCGCTTGAGCTTCTCCTTGGTGTCCCGCCCTTTCTGATGGCCGATGACCATCACCGGACGGCCGTCGATGCGACCGATACCGGAAACGATGGACTGATCGTCGGCAAAGGCGCGATCGCCGTGCAGGCCTTCGAAATCGTCCACGATGCGCTCGATGTAGTCCAGGGTATAGGGCCGCAGGGGATGGCGCGCCAACTGGGAAATCTGCCAGGGATTCAGGGAGGAGAACAGGGACTCGGTGAGCTTGCGGCTCTTTTCTTCCAGGCGCTCGATTTCTTCCTGGATGTTGATCTCCGCATCGTCGCCCAGCAGACGCAGTTCGCTGATCTTGGCTTCGAGTTCGGCAATGGGTTGTTCGAATTCAAGAAAGTTGAGATCCATGAAGGCCGCTCACAGGTTTCGGATGAGGCATATCATACCCCAATTGCCGCCTGTTCCTGAACGAAATTGCCAAAATGCAGCACCACGCCATCTTCTCCAAGAAAACGGCGCAGGCGGCGCAGCAACTCGTCCGTGGGCCGCACACGCCATTCCTCGCCCAGGCGGATGAGGGCGGTGGCCTCGGCGCGGCGGTAGCGCACGGCCACGGGCACGCTGCCGCCCCGGGCATCGGCCAGCAGATCATGGAGCCGGTTGCGCATATCCACCGCCGTCCATTTGCGGCCGCGGATGAACTGCTCGTCCAGCACCAGATCCAGGGCCGCCAGGCGGCTCTCCCGGTAATCCTCGAAACTGCTCACCTCGTTGGCGCGCAGGCCCAGGCCACCCCGGTACTCGTCATGCACCAGCTTGCCCTGCACCACCAGCACCCTGTCCACCACCAGCAGATCCCGGCAGGCCTCGAAGGCCTCGTTGAACAGGGTCAGCTCGATGCGCCCGCTCTTGTCGTCCAGCAACACCGAAGCCATCATGCCCCGCTGGGTGCTGCGCTTGTTCACTTCCATGACCAGACCGGCCACGGTGACCTCCTTGCCCCGGCCATAGCCCTTCTGGCTCTCGTCCAGAGACAGGTCGCCGATGCGCGTGGCAAAGCCTTTCAGCTCCGCCTCGTAGAAATCAATGGGATGGCCGGTGAGAAACAGGCCCAGGGTCTCCTTTTCCCCCCGCAGGCGCTGCTCGTCGCTCCAGTCCTCCACGTCGTCGGGAATGATGCCCATGGCCGGCGGGGCCTCGGGTTCGCTCATGCCGAACAGATCCGTCTGTCCCGCCGCTTCCAGGGCATGATGCTGTTCCGCCATCTTCAGGGCCAGGGGCAGTTGCACCATGAGCGTGGCGCGGTTGCAGCCCAGCTCGTCCAGGGCCCCGGCACGAATCAGGGACTCCAGCACCCGGCGGTTGCACTTGCGCAGGTCTATGCGCCGGCAGAAATCGAACAGATCCCCGAACGGGCCGTCTTCCTCCCGGGCGGTGATGATGCCCTCGATGGCCGACTCCCCAACCCCCTTGATGGCCCCCAGGCCGTAGATGACGGTTCTGTCTCCCTCGGCGTTGAACATGTACTGGGAACGGTTCACCTGGGGCGGCAGCACCTCCAGTTCCATCTCCCGGCATTCCTCGATAAGGTGCACCACCTTGTCCGTGTTATCCATGTCCGCGGACAGCACCGCCGCCATGAAGGCCGCGGGATAATGGGTCTTGAGCCACAGGGTCTGGTAGGAAACAAGGGCGTAGGCCGCTGAATGGGACTTGTTGAAGCCGTAACCGGCGAAATGGGCCATGAGATCGAAGATGCGCGTGGCCAGAGCCTCGTCCACGCCCCGCTCCACGGCGCCCTTGCGGAAGATCTCTCCCTGCTTCGCCATTTCCTCGGGTTTTTTCTTGCCCATGGCCCGGCGCAGCAGATCCGCCCCCCCCAGGGAGTAGCCCGCGAGCACCTGGGCGATCTGCATGACCTGTTCCTGGTAGAGGATCACACCATAGGTGGGCTTGAGTATGGGTTCGAGCTTGGGATGGGGATACTCGGCCTGTTTCTGGCCATGCTTGCAGGCGATGAAATCCTCCACCATGCCCGTGCCCAGGGGGCCGGGACGGTACAGGGCCACCAGGGCGGTGATCTCGTCGAAGTTGTCCGGCTGCAGCTTGCGGATCAGCTCCTTCATGCCCTGGGATTCGAGCTGGAACACGGCGGTGGTGCGGGCGGATTTGAGCAAGGCAAAGGACTTGGCATCGTCCATGGGAATGGCGTTGATGTCCACGGGTTCCAGCCCCTGCTCACGGCGCTGGCGGTTCACCGTCTTCAGTGCCCAGTCGATAATGGTCAGGGTGCGCAGACCCAGGAAGTCGAACTTCACCAGACCCACGGCCTCCACGTCGTTCTTGTCGAACTGGGTCACCAGGTTGCCGCCGTCCGCGTCACAGTACAGGGCAGTGAAATCCGTGAGCTTCCCGGGAGCAATAACCACGCCGCCGGCATGTTTGCCCGCGTTTCGGGTCAGCCCTTCCAGTTGTTGGGCCATGTCGATGAGCTGAGTGACTTCCTCGTCGGTTTCGTAGGCTTCCTTCAGCTCCTCGCTCTCCTCCAGGGCCTTGCTCAGGGTGATGCCCAGGTCGAAGGGCACCATCTTCGCCACCCGGTCGGTGAAACCATAGGGATGGCCCAGCACACGACCCACGTCGCGCACCACGGCCTTGGCGGCCATGGAGCCGTAAGTGATGATCTGGGACACGGCCTCGCGGCCGTATTTCCGCGCCACGTACTCGATGACATCGTCACGGCGGTCCATGTAGAAATCGATATCGAAATCGGGCATGGACACCCGCTCGGGATTGAGGAAACGCTCGAACAGCAGTTCCAGCTCCAGGGGATCGAGATCGGTGATCTTCAGGGCATAGGCCACCAGGGAACCAGCGCCGGAACCCCGCCCCGGCCCCACGGGAATATCATTGTCCTTGGCCCACTGGATGAAGTCCGCCACGATGAGGAAGTAGCCGGGAAAACCCATCTCGATGATCACGTCCAGCTCGATCTTCAGGCGTTCGTCGTAGGGTTTGCGCTTCTCCTCGAAGTCCGGGGCATTCCGGTCCAGGATGCGATCCAGGCGTTCCTCCAGGCCCTGCCGGGACAGTTGGCGGAAAAACTCGTCCATGGTCAGGCCTTCCGGAACCGGGAAATCCGGCAGGAAATTCTTGCCGAAGCTCATGGTCACGTTGCAGCGGCGGGCGATCTCCACGCTGTTCTCCAGGGCCTCGGGAATGTCGGCAAAGAGTTCCGCCATCTCCTCGGCGCTGCGCAGGTACTGCTGGGGGGAATAGTCCCGGGGCCGGCGGGGATCGTCCAGGGTACGCCCCTGGTTGATACACACCCGAACTTCGTGGGCCTGGAAATCCTCCTCCTTCAGAAAGCAGACCTCGTTGGTGGCCACCACAGGCACCTGGCGGCGGGCGGCCAGGGCCACGCTCAGGTGCAGGCAGTCTTCCTCGCCGGGACGGCCCGTGCGCACCAGTTGCAGGTAATAGCCGTCGCCGAACAGTTCCAGCCAGTGATCCAGCAACTCTTCCGCCAGCGCCTCGTTGCCCGCCAGCAGGGCCCGGCCCACGTCGCCGTCCCGGGCGCCGGACAGGGCGATGAGGCCTTCACAGCTCTGCCTGGTCAGCCAGTCCCGTTCCAGCATGGGTTGCCCCAGGTGCTGGCCTTCCTGGTAGCCGCGGGACACCAGCTCGCGCAGGTTGCGATAGCCCGTGTCATTGCGCGCCAGCAGGATGAGGCGGTCCGGCTGGTTGAGGTTTTCGGGATTGCGCAGGTGCAGGTCCACGCCGAAGATGGGCTTGATGCCCGCGCCCGTGGTGGCGCGGTAGAACTTCACCAGGGAAAACAGATTGAACTGGTCTGTGACCGCTACCGCCGCGCTCCCCTGCTCCGCCAGGGCGGACACCAGGGGCTTGATACGCACCACGCTGTCCACCATGGAATACTCGGTGTGCAGGTGCAGGTGTACGAAACGGGGTTCCATGGAGGGATTATTCCAGTTTCAGGCGGAAAGAAACAACATTTTCATGGGAGCGGCGCAGGGGTTACATCCGTTCGCGGCGCGCGGCGCCGCGCCTGCCGTATCGACAGACTGGCGGCTACCGGGATTTCCGGTCGTGGCGACACAATCAATCACGAATGGCCGGCGTTTCGATCTTGAGGCCATTGCCCCGGGCATTCACATAGACTTCCAGGTTGATGTACTCGTCCGATCCCGGCAGAAAGGGCTCGGCGCGGAAGGACGCCAGGCACTCACTGAAGCGCCGGTGCAGGCTGGTGATGCGGCTGGTGGACAGGCGGTACACGGGAAAACCGTTGCTCTGCCCCTGGTTGAGTCGCTGACCTCGCAGCCAGGCGCCCCGGTGCTGGTCATGGCACAGGAAACAGGCCATTTCCATCTGGCCGAAGCGCTGATGGTAGAGACGTTTTCCTTCCTCGTAGAAAGGTTTCATGGGCCCGTCCGTCCGTACGGCGATGGTCTGCCCCCGGGCCAGATACTTCAGATAGGTTTCCAGGCCCACCAGTTCCTTGCAGTCGTACACCAGGGGAAAATTGTCCATGCGTTCCTCCCGGCAGATGTTCACCTGTTCCTGGAGGGTGATGGGGCGCTCCTGTTCCGGATCATACACCGGATAGCTGGCGATGCGCGCCAGGTTCAGCCCGCTGCCCTCCTCACCATGGCATTCGGCGCAGCGATGTCCTTCCTCATCCACGCGGTGGAAAAGCTTGCGCCCGTAGTCCACTGCCTCCATGCCGGGGTTGGCGAAATCGTCCTCCTGCATTTCACGCATCTGGGGAGACAGGTACTCGCTGCCGGAAACCGGCTGGAACTCCGTCTCTGCCAGAAGAGGAAACGAACACAGCAACAGCAGACCAGACAGCGCTTTCATTTTTCGCTCCCTTTCAGGGTCACCAGGTACGCCACCAGGTCTTCCACTTCCTGGGGCGTGAGAATGGTCTTGCCCTCGTATTCATCCGCCACCCGGTTGAAGTGGCGCGGATCACGGTAGAAGCCCGGCATGATGGTCATGGGATTGACCTGTTTCTGGTCCACAATGCGCAGGCGAATCTGACCTTCCGTGAGGCGCGCGCCTATACCATGGAGGGAAGGCCCCAGGGTACCGTGAAATTCCTCCTCGGGAATGGGCATCTGATGGCAGGCCAGGCAGTTGCCTCTGGAGCGGTCCCGGGCAATGGCCCTGCCCCGGGCGGCATCACCTTTCAGGCCACCCAGGGGCTGCTCGATGGCGTAGTCCCGCATTTCCCAGTTCAGGTAGGCATCCACGCCGCCATGAGCCAGGCCGCCCATCCCCAACAGCAACAGAACAGGCCTCATGCCCGGGTTTCCAGCAGCCGGCGCACGGGGGCGAAGCTGCGCCGATGAATCTCCGTGACCCCCAGCGTCCCCAGGGCTTCCATGTGCGCCCTGGTGGGATAACCCTTGTGCCGCGCCAGGCCGTAGCCCGGGTAACGGGCGTCCAGGGCCACCATCTCCCGGTCCCGGGACACCTTGGCGATGATGGACGCGGCACTGATGCAGGCCACGCTGCCGTCGCCGCCGACGATGGCCTCCGCGCTACAAGGCAGTTCCGGCAGCCTGTTGCCGTCCACCAGGGCATGGCCGGGAGTAACAGCCAGCCCGGCCACGGCCCGCTTCATGGCCAGCAGGGAAGCCCGCAGGATGTTGATGCGGTCGATCTCCTCCACCTCCGCCCTCCCCAGGGACCAGGCCAGGGCCTTCTCCAGGATCTCGTCGTACAAGGCCTCGCGACGTTTCTCCGTGAGTTTCTTGGAGTCGTCCAGTCCCGGGATGGGCCGCCGGGGATCAAGGATCACGGCCGCCGCCACCACCGGCCCCGCCAGGGGGCCGCGCCCCACTTCATCCACGCCGCATACGGGTTCATTCATGCTGCTTTTTCTCCTGGAGTTCGAGGACGGCCCGGGCCGCCAGGTCATTGGTATCCACGATCAGGCCCTCATGAACCCGCCGGTAGGCGGCCTCGATGCGCGCGCGCCGGGCCGGGTCATGAAACAGGTCGAGCACTGCCGCCGCCAGGTTTTTCCCCGTGCAGCGCCCCTGCAGGTACTCCGCCGCCAGAGGCTCGCCGCTCAACAGGTTGGCCATGGCGACGTGTTCGATCTTGAGCATGTTCAGGCCCCTGATGATGCCATGGGTCAGGGGGTTCAGCCGATAACCCACCACCATGGGGCGCTTGCAGAGCAGGGCCTCGAAGGTCGCTGTGCCCGACGCCACCAGCACCACATCCGCTGCTTCCAGGGCCTGGCGGGTATTGTTGCGCACCAGGGTGATGTCCAGGCCCTGGCCATGGCGATCACAGGCCTGCCGGTAATCTTCCCTGGTGCGTTCCGTGGCCAGGGGGGTAACCACCCGCAGCCCGGGAAGTGATTCCGCGCAGAGCCGGGCGGCTTCGAGAAAAGGAGGCGCCAGGCGCTTCACCTCACCCCTGCGGCTGCCGGGCAGCAGGGCAAGCACCGGCGCATCGGCCTTCAGCCCCAGGGCCTGGCGGGCGGCAGCCTGATCCGGCTGCAGGGGGTAATCCGCCGCCATGGGATGACCCACGTAGGCGGAACGCAGGCCATGGCGGTCGAGAAAGGCCTTTTCGAAGGGAAAGATGCTCAGCACCAGGTCCGCGGCACGGCGGATCTTCTCCGCCCGTTTCGGCCGCCAGGCCCATATGGTGGGACTGACATAGTGCACTGTGGGCACGCCCTGCTGCTTCAACAGGGTTTCCAGCCCGAGGTTGAAGTCCGGTGCATCCACACCAATGAACAAGTCCGGCGGGTTCCGCCGCCAGCGCCGCGCCAGCTCGCGCCGCAGTCTGAGAAGTTCCGGCAGCCGCCCCAGCACTTCCACCAGGCCCATGACGGAAAGCCTTTCCATGGGCGCCCAGCTTTCCAGCCCCGCCTCCATCATTGCCCTGCCGCCTATGCCCTCGAAGCACGCGTCCGGCCGCAATTCAGCGATGCGGCGCATCAGCCCGGCAGCAAGCTGATCTCCCGAGGGTTCAGCCGCGACCAGTCCGATACGCATCAGCGGATGATGCTGCGGGAAGGATTGGAAATGAACTCGACCATGGGACGCACGGCTTCGGCCTCCTCACACAGCCGGGCCAACTGCTCCCTGGCCTCTTTCAGCCGCAGGCCCGAGCGATAGAGCAGCTTGTAGGCCCGCTTCAGGGCCGCCAGGTCATCCGCATCGAATCCACGGCGTTTCAGCCCTTCATTGTTTATGCCGCGGGGCACGGCCGGGGCACCGCCCACCATGACATAGGGCGGCACGTCCTTGCCAATGGCGCTGCCCATGGCCGCGAAGGCGTGCGCTCCCACCCGGGTGAACTGGTGCACCATGGAAAAACCACCCAGAATGGCCCAGTCGTGAATCTGCACATGGCCACCCAGGGAAGCGGCATTGGCCAGGATGGTGTTGTCTCCCAGCACGCAGTCATGGGCCACGTGGGTGTAGGCCATGAGCAGGTTGCGGTTGCCAATGCGGGTCACACCCTGATCCTGGGCCGTCCCCCGGTTGATGGTGGCAAACTCGCGGATGACATTGTCATCACCGATCTCCAGCCAGGTTTCCTCGCCGGCGTACTTCTTGTCCTGGGGATCATCACCCACGGAAGCGAACTGGTAAACCTTGTTGTTGCGCCCCAGGCGGGTATTGCAGCGGATGACCACGTGAGAGCCAATCTCGCAGCCGTCACCAATCTCCACACCGGGACCGATGACGGCAAAGGGTCCCACTTGCACGCCTTCCCCGATACGGGCGCTGTCGTCAATGATGGCGGAGGGGTGGATCAAAGTTCTCTCGCGGTACACATGATCTCGGCGCTGGCGGCCATCTTGTCGTCCACCAGGGCGCGGGCGCTGAACACCCAGATGCCCCGCTTGCGCTTTTCCAGGGTAGCTTCCAGCATCAGCCTGTCGCCGGGCGTCACCTGGCGCTTGAAACGAGCCTTGTCCACGCCGGCCAGCAGATAGGTGATGTCCTCATCGGAAGGCTCGGTCTCCATGGCCAGCAGGCAGGTGGCCTGGGCCAGGGCCTCGATGATGAGCACCCCGGGCATCACCGGCTTGCCGGGGAAATGCCCCTGGAAAAAGGGCTCGTTCATGCTCACGTTCTTCACCGCCATCAGGCGTTCCCCGGGCACGCATTCCACCACCCGGTCCACGAGCAGAAAGGGATAGCGGTGGGGAAGCCGTTCCATGATCCGGCTGATATCCATGTTGTTCAAGGGAACCTCCCGATGCCGGCGGAAAACAACAGCCGGAATCTCCAGTTTCTCATTCGTTGTCCTGTGTCTCGGCCAGGGCCTTTTCCAGCTTCCGCAGCCGCCTCGCCATGTCATCAAGCTGGCGGATGCGCGCGATGTTCTTCTGCCAGGTCTTGTGCGGCATGGCCAGCACGCCGCCGGTATAGACGCCGGGTTCCTTCAGTGAGCGGCTCACCACGCTGGCGCCGGACACATGCACGCCATCGGCCAGCTCGATGTGCCCCACCACGCCTACGCCGCCGGCCAGGGTGCAGCCAGCGCCAATGCGGGTGGAACCGGAGATGCCGGTGCAGGCGGCAATAGCCGTATTCTCGCCAATCTCCACGTTGTGAGCCACCTGGATCTGGTTGTCCAGCTTCACCCCATCGGCGATAACCGTATCGTGAATGGCGCCCCGGTCAATGGTGGTATTGGCGCCGATCTCCACGTTACTGCCAATGGTCACGCCGCCTAACTGGGCAACCTTTTCCCAGCGCCCGTGGTCATTGGCCAGTCCAAAGCCGTCGCTGCCGATGACGGCGCCGGGGTGAATCAGGCAGTCTTCACCAATGTTTACATCATCCAGAATAGTGACCGAAGCCACCAGGTGGGTGCCGCTTCCAATGGTTACGTTCCGGCCAATGACGCAGTTGGGGCCAAGCCGGACGTCCGCCGCGATGCGGCTGCCTTCGGCGATCACGCAGCCCGCGGCAACCGATGCGCTGTCATGAATTTCAGCGTGAGCATCAACAACCGCGGTGGAATGGATCCCCGGCTGCCGCGGCACTTCCGGCGCGAAACAGGCCGTGACTCTGGCCCAGGCCAGGTAGGGATTGTCCGTGATCAGGGCGTCACAAGGGCAGTCCCCGGCATCTTCGGGCCGCAGGATCACCGCCGACGCACGGGTATCCGCCAGATACCGGCGGTACCTGGCGTTGTTGAAAAAACTGATCTGGCCGGGTCCCGCCCGGTTCAGGGACTCTACCCCGCTGATGACGCGGTTGCCGTCCCCACGCAGCTCCGCGCCGCTGCGCCGGGCCAGTTCGGCAAGAGTGTAGGTTCCGGCCATGAGCGGAAATCAGCGTTTTTTCAGTTCCTTGAGCACCTGGGGAGTGATGTTGACCTTGTCATTGGCCCAGACCACACCGCTTTCCAGCACCATGTCGTAGCCCCCCTTCTTGGCTACTTTCACGATGACCTCGGCAATCACCTTGCGCAGTTTTCCCAATTCCTCGTTCTGACGCAGGGCCAGATCCTCCTGGAACTCGCTCTGGGCGTTCTTCAGTTTGCGCGTGCGGGCAATGATGTCCCGCTCCAGGCGCTTGCGCTCGGCTTCACTCATGATGCTGCCGTCACGGGAGAGCTTTTCCTTGAGTTTCTTCAGTTTCTTCTGCTCCGCCACCAACTGGTCGTCACGCTTGGCGAACTCCTTGCGGATCTTTTCCTTCACCGCCTTCACCTGGGGAGACTCCTGCAACACCTTGCCGACTTCCACGTAGGCAATCTTGGTGGCAGACAATGCCGCACCGCTCAGGGAAACAAGAAACACTGCAAGCAGCGCCAACACGGGCATTTTCTTCATCATCATCTACACTCCTGTCATCAAAAGGTCGAGCCAAAACTGAACTGGAAGTTTTCCACATCGTCATAGCTCTGGTCATTCATCGGTACGCCATAACTCAGCGTCATTGCCCCCATGGGGGACAGCCAGGTGGCGCCCACTCCCAGGGAATAGCGGATCTCGTCGAATTCTACCCTGTCCTGGAAGACGTTGCCCGCGTCCATGAAGACGGACAGGCGCAGAGTCTGCCCCAACTCCTCATAGAAGGGTGGCGGCATATACAGTTCCAGGCCGCCAACCAGCTTTATGTTTCCGCCGAGAGGATCCCCTGTGGAATCACGGGGCCCCAGGGTGTTGTTCTTGAACCCGCGAACGCTCCTTTCCCCGCCGGCAAAGTAATTCTCGAAGAACGGCAGCTTGCTGGTACCGCCGTAACTGTCACCGTAGCCCAGGTCCACCCGTCCGGACAGGATGAACTTGCGGTACACGGGCACGTAGTGGCGGTAGCGGTATGAAAGCTTGAAGAATTGCAGGTCGCTGCCCGGCAGGGTGAGGATGCCGGAAAAGCTCTGCTTGGTTCCCACGGAAGGGAAGATGGCGCTGTCCCGGGAATCATGGCTCCAACTGCCGTTGAGCTTGAAGTCCAGGTAACTGTCACCTTCCTGGTTGACGAAATCAATGATTTCCAGGGGCGGCACGGCGCCCAGGGTGAGATCCGTGTTCTCGATGGCGAACCCCGCCCGCAAGCGGTTGAAATCACTCAGGGGCACACCGTAGTTCACGGAGGCGACCGACTTGTCCGTACGATAGTCGGAGATGTTCAGCTCGTCATAGTTGGTCTTCTGGTAACTGAGATTGAAGCCCCGGCTGATGCCGTTGATGGTGGCATAAGGGTTGAAATAGGATAGCTGATACCGGGTGTTGTAACTACTGGTGTTGGCAGCCAGGGTCACTTTCTTGCCGGTGCCCAGGAAATTGTCCTCGGTGATGCTGGCGGAGAAGCTGATGCCCTGATCACCGGAATAACCCAGTCCACCCGCCAGTGATCCAGAAGGCTTTTCCTTTACGGTAACCACCACATCGGTGAGATCGGTGGAACCCGGCACGGCCGGTGTCTCGATGTTCACGTCTTCGAAGAAACCCAGCCTGCGCAGCCTTTCCCGGGAACGGCTGAGGCGGCTGTTGGACATCCAGGTATTCTCCATCTGGCGCATTTCCCGGCGTATCACCCGGTCCCTGGTGCGCGTGTTGCCCTTGATGTCGATACGGCGCACATAGACCCGCTTGCCGGGATCCATGAAGAAAGTGATGGCAACCGTGTTGTTTTCCTTGTCGATTTCAGGAATATGGTTGATGTTGGCAAAGGCATAACCCATTTCCGACAGCTTTTCGGTGATCCTGTCGGTGCTGTCCACCACCTTGCGCCGGGAAAAGGGCTCGCCGCGCCGCAGATGAATGAGCGGAAAATACTCCTCCGGATCGACAATGAGCTTGCCGGTGATACGAACATCACTGATGGTGAAAACCTCGCCTTCCCTGACATTGATGGTGACATAGACGCCTTTCTTGTCCGGCGTGACGGTCACCTGCGTGGAATCCACGGCGAAGTTCAGATAGCCGCGATCCAGGTAGAAGGACTTGATCAGCTCCAGATCCCCCGCCAGCTTCTGGCGGGAATACTGGTCGTCCTTGGTCAGCCAGGACAGCCATCCCCCCACGCTGGACTGGAATCCCTGCATCAGCACCTCGTCGGGAAACGTCTTGTTGCCAACGATGTTGATGCCGCGAATGCGCGCCGTGTCCCCTTCGCGGATCTTGATCTTCACGGCGACGCGATTGCGTTCCAGCGGCGTGACCTCTGTTTCCAACTGCACGCCGTACTTGCCGCTGTTGAAGAACTGGCGGCGCAGTTCCTGCTCGATCTTGTCCAGCACAGAGCGATTGAAGGTGCGTCCCTCCGCCAGACCGATATCACGCAGGCCGGTTTTCAGGTCATCCGTCTTGACGGACTTGTTGCCGGTGATTTCTATCTGGGCAATGGCGGGACGTTCCTGAACCACGATGTTCAACACGTCTCCTTCCCGCTCCAGGCGCACATCCTTGAAGAAGCCGGTCTTGTAAAGTGCGCGGATCACCTTCGGCGCATTGTTTCCGTCCAGGACATCACCGGGCTTG
The DNA here is from genome assembly GCA_964636335.1 of uncultured Sedimenticola sp. Lineage (GTDB taxonomy): Bacteria > Pseudomonadota > Gammaproteobacteria > Chromatiales > Chromatiaceae > Thiolapillus. The sequence continues at coordinate 13,388 of CAZWRE010000181.1, forward strand.
AGAGGAAGATAGTTGAATACGGTACCGGCGGAAATGCGCTGCAGTCCTTCCAGGCGAATATCCTTGACCACGAAGGGCTCGGCCAGCACCGACGCCACCAGCATCAGGCTGACAAACAGTACAGAGATATAACGGCTGGTGCGCATGCTTACAGGGCCATTGTTTTTGTGATGCGGTATTATATCTGCTGACCGGGAAATTGCATCCGAATCTGGCGTTTTCCCCCGGGTGATATCACCCTGCGAGACGGGCGATATCCTGGTAGAACACCAGCACCATCAGGCTCAGCAACAGCGCAAGGCCGATCTGCTGGCCACGCAGCATGAAATCCTCCGACGGCGGCTTCCCGGTTACGGCCTCGATGAGGAAATAGAACAGGTGCCCGCCATCCAGCACCGGTATGGGCAGCAGGTTGAACACACCCAGGCTGACGCTGATAATGGCCAGCAGGCGGACGAAGGACACCAGGCCGGCGCTTACCGCGCTGCCCGCCGCGTCCGCCATGGTGATAGGCCCCCCCAGGTTCTTCAGGGAAGCCTGGCCGCTGACGATGCGCCACATGACCTTGAGTGTGAGCAGGGAAAAATCCCAGGTGCGGGTCACGGCAACCGGCAGCGCCTCCAGGGGCCCCAGGGAATATTCCACGCGATAGCGTTTCCACAGTTCCGGCATGGGCTGGTTGGCGGCGCCGATGCGCCCCACCGTCTTGCCATCGGCTTCTTCCACGGCCGCCGGCACCAGCTCCACCTCCAGCACCCGGCCATCACGCTCGACTTGCAGCAACATGGGTTGCAGGGGTTTCTTCCGGATGATCTTCACCCACCGGGACCAGCTCTCCAGCGGCTCGCCATCCACCTCCAGGATCCGGTCGCCGGCCCGCAGCCCGGCCTTTTCCGCCGGTTCCCCCGGCAGCACCTTGCCGATCACCGGGGGCAGCACCGGAAACTCCGGCGAGATACCCAGGGCCTTGAGGGGGTTTTTCACCTCGGCCATGTCCCCTATGGCGTCGAAAGCCAGGATTCTGCGCTGCTGACGTTCATCCCGGTCACGGGTTTCCATCACGATGGATTCTCCACCGGCGGCAGCCGAGGCGAAATGGTAAAGCATCTGGCCCCAGGTGGGTGTTTCCCGGCCATTGATACGCAGGATCTCCTCCCCGGGGGTGAAACCGGCGGCCTCGGCCGGCGTACCCGGCTGAACTTCGCCGACGATGGGGCGCAGCCCCGTCTCTCCCATCACCAGCACCAGCCAGAACAGGAATACCGCGAACACCAGGTTGAACAGGGGACCGGCAAGCACCACGGCGGTGCGCACCCACAGGGGTTTCCGGTTGAATGCAAGATGCCTCTCGTTCTCGGGCACCTTGCCTTCCCGCTCATCCAGCATCTTCACGTAACCGCCCAGGGGGATGGCGGCCAGCACGTATTCGGTATCATCGTTCCCGCGATGCCAGGTCAGCAGGGGTTTGCCGAAACCGATGGAAAACCGCAACACTTTCACGCCCAGTCTCCGGGCTACCCAGAAGTGCCCGAACTCGTGGACCGTGACCAGGATGCCGATGGCGAGAACAAAACCGAAGATACTGTTGGCGAGGGTTTCCAGCATGTCTTATCTGACCGGTGCGGCCAGCAATCGTTCCGCCGTTTCGCGGGCCAGGGCATCCGCCTCCAGCAGCACTTCCAGGCTATCCGCCGCCTGCCCCTGCAGGCTGTTCATGGTCTGTTCGATGACGCGGGGGATATCCATGAACCCGCTGCGACCCGCCAGGAAAGCCGCCACCGCCACCTCATTGGCGGCATTGAGAATGGCCGGCATGCTGCCGCCTTCCTCGATGGCGCGGAAGGCCAGGCCCAGGCAGGGAAAACGTTGCAGGTCCGGCTTCTCGAAATCCAGCCGCGCCACCTCGAACAGGTCGAGGCTGCCCACCCCGGATTCCATGCGCGCCGGCCAGGCCAGGGCATGGGCAATGGGGGTGCGCATGTCCGGATTGCCAAGCTGGGCCAGCACAGAACCATCCACGTACTCCACCATGGAATGAATCACGCTCTGGGGGTGGATAACCACCTGAATACGCTCCGGGGCAGCGCCGAACAGCCAGTGGGCCTCGATGACTTCCAGCCCCTTGTTCATCATGGTGGCGGAATCCACGGAGATCTTGCGCCCCATGTCCCAGTTGGGATGGGCGCAGGCCTGCTCGGGGGTCACGGTCACCAGATCCTCCACCGGCAGGGTCCGGAAGGGACCGCCGGAAGCGGTGAGCAGGATGCGCCGCACGCCCTTGCCGTCCAGCCCTTCTTCGTAACCGGCCGGCATGCACTGGAACACGGCATTGTGCTCGCTGTCGATGGGCAGCACGGTAACGCCATGACGGCGCACCGCATCCATGAACAGGCCGCCGGCCACCACCAGGGCCTCCTTGTTGGCCAGCAGGATGCGCTTGCCCGCCTCCACCGCCGCCAACACGGGCACCAGGCCGGCCGCGCCCACAATGGCCGCCATGACCTGGTCGGCTTCGGCGTGGGTGGCCACGGCCTTCAGCCCATCGACACCGGACATCACGCTGATTTCAGGGGCCGCCTCCGCGAGCTGCCGGGCCAGGGCTTCCGCGCCGGCGTCATCCGCCATGGCAGCCAGCAGGGGCCGATGCTCCAGACATTGCCGGCGCATGCCCTCCACATCGGAATTCGCGCTCAAGGCAATGACCCGATAACGATCCCGGTGACGGGCAAGCACGTCCAGGGTGCTCCTGCCGATGGAGCCCGTGGAACCCAGCACGCTTACACCAATCACAGGGACACCCCGGCAAGCATCAGGGAAGCGGCAAACCAGGGACCCGCGGCGATCTGGCTGTCGATACGATCCAGCACACCACCATGTCCAGGCAGTATGGCGCCACTGTCCTTCATGCCCCGTTCACGCTTGAGCACGCTCTCCCAGAGGTCGCCCCCCACGGACACCAGAACCGTGCTCATGCAGACCAGCACCACCATCCAGGGAGACAGGGGCAGCCACTGCAACCAGGCAAGCACCAGTGCGCAGACCAGTCCGCCGACCAGGGCGCCGAATACGCCTTCGACGGTCTTGCCCGGACTGATATGCGGCGCCAGCTTGCGCCGACCGAATTTCCTGCCGGCAAAATAGGCGCCGGAATCCGCCACCCAGATGAGCAGCAGGAAGAACATCATCAGGCCGGGCCCATGGGCATCCATGCCATGCAGGCGCACCATGGCCAGCCAGACCCCGGCCAGCGCCGTCAGCCCGGTAAACAGGAATAGGGGGCGAACAACATTCTTCCGCCGTGGAACAACCATTCCCGACAGCAACAGCAGGATATTCAGCAGCCAGCCCACGGCCAGCGCCTCGATGAAA
>CAZWRE010000182.1:0-6300 GCA_964636335.1 uncultured Sedimenticola sp.
TTTCCTCAGTCTGTGCCAGAATCCGGAACTGGCCTGTGAAGTCACCATCCAGCCCCTGGATCGTTTTCCCCTGGATGCCGCCATCCTGTTCTCGGATATCCTCACCATTCCCGACGCCATGGGTCTGGGCCTGTATTTCGAGGAAGGCGAAGGGCCGCGCTTCAAGCACCCGGTACGGGACAAGGCCGCCATCGACGCCCTGCCCATACCCGATCCCGAGGAAGAATTGCGCTACGTGATGGACGCCGTGCGCACCATCCGGCGGGAGCTGGACGGCCGGGTGCCGCTGATCGGCTTTTCCGGCAGCCCCTGGACCCTGGCCACCTACATGGTGGAAGGCGGCAGCACCAAGAACTTCGCCCTGTCCAAGGGCATGATGTTCGACCGCCCGGATCTCATGCACGCCCTGCTGGACAAGCTGGCCCAATCCGTCACCTCCTACCTCAACGCCCAGATTGCCGCCGGCGCCCAGGCGGTGATGATCTTCGACACCTGGGGCGGCACCCTCACCCCGGCGGACTACCGGGCGTTCTCCCTGGCCTACATGCAGCGCATCGTGGAAGGCCTGACCCGGGAAGCCGAGGGCCGCAAGGTGCCCGTGGTGCTGTTCACCAAGGGCGGCGGCCAGTGGCTGGAGATCATGGCGGATACGGGCTGCGACGCCCTGGGACTGGACTGGACCACGGACATCGGCGAAGCCCGCAACCGCGTGGGCGGGCGCGTTGCCCTGCAGGGCAACATGGATCCCGCCACCCTGTATGCCTCACCGGAAGTGATCCGCGAGTCCGTGGCCAACATCCTGGAAAGCTATGGCCATGGTACCGGCCACGTGTTCAACCTGGGCCACGGCATCCACCCCGGTATCGATCCCGAACATGCTGCCGCCATGATCGAGGCCGTGCATGAACTGAGCCGGCCCTATCACAAATAGCCTCACAACCGTTGCAGGTTGGCATAGGACACCACCAGCCACTTGCTGCCCACGCTCTCGAAGTTCACCTGCACCCGGGCGCTGTTGCCCTGACCTTCGGCATTGAGCACCACGCCCTCTCCAAACTTGGCATGGCTCACCCGCTGCCCCAGGGCAAAACCGGTGCTTTCCACGGCATCATCCAGGGAACCGCCCCGGGCGCTGTAGGGCCGGGCGATGGCCGGGCGGGCGCGGACTTCCTCGGTGACCTCCGGGGGAATCTCACGCAGGAAACGTGACGGCAGCGGGTAGGATTCCTTGCCATGCAGGCGGCGGTTTTCCGCGTAGCTGAGATAGAGCTGCTTCATGGCCCGGGTCATGCCCACGTAGCAGAGCCGGCGTTCTTCTTCCAGGCGCGCGGGATCCTCGGCGGACATGCTGTGGGGGAACAGGCCTTCCTCCACCCCCACCAGGAACACCAGGGGAAATTCCAGACCCTTGGCGGAATGCAGGGTCATGAGCTGCACGCTGTCCTCGTATTCCCGGGCCTGGTTGTCCCCGGCCTCCAGGGCGGCATGGGACAGAAAGGCATCCAGCTCGGACATGACTTCGCCTTCTTCCGGCTCATGGCTGAACTGGCGGGTGGCGTTCACCAGTTCCTCCAGGTTCTCGATGCGGTCCTGACCCTTGCCATCGCGGGATTTCCTGAAATGTTCGGGCAGGCCGCTGTGGTGGATGACATGCTCGGCGGTCTCCCACAGGGGCAGTTCTTCCGTGGCCGCCTTCATCTCGTGGATGATATCCAGGTAGCCCCGCAGGGCCTTTGCCGCTCTCGGGGTCATGCCGCCACCACGCAGCAGGTCCTCACTGGCCTGCCACAGGGAGCAGTTGAAATCCCGGGCATGGGCGCGCACGGCATCCAGGGTCTTGGCGCCAATGCCCCGGGGCGGCTGGTTCACGGCCCGCTCGAAGGCGGAATCGTCATGGGGATTGGACAACTGGCGCAGGTAGGCCAGGGCGTCCTTGATCTCCGCTCGCTCGAAGAAACGCAGACCACCATAGACCCGGTAGGGAATGCCCGCCTGCAGCAGGGCTTCCTCGAACACCCGGGACTGGGCGGTGGTGCGGTAGAGTATGGCCGCCTCGGCGCGCAGATTGCCCTCGTCGATGAAGGCGCGGATGCGGTCCACCACGAAGCGCGCCTCATCGGTTTCATTGAAGGCGGCATAAATGCGTATGGGCTCGCCATCGCCATCTTCCGTCCACAGCTCCTTGCCCAGGCGTTCCGGATTGTTGGCGATGACGGCGTTGGCGCCGCGCAGGATATTGCCCGTGGAGCGGTAGTTCTGCTCCAGCCTCACCAACTGGGTGTTGGGAAAGTGCCGCGAAAAATCCTGGATGTTCTCCACCCGGGCGCCGCGCCAGCCATAGATGGACTGGTCGTCGTCCCCCACCACGAACAGATTGTCCCTGTCTCCGGCCAGCAGACGCAGCCAGGCGTACTGGATGGCGTTGGTGTCCTGGAACTCATCCACCAGCACGTGCTGGAAACGCTGCTGGTAGTGTTGCAGCACGTCCGGCCGGTCACGCCACAGTTCATGGGCGCGCAGCAGCAGCTCGGCGAAATCCACCGCCCCGGCCCGGTCACAGGCCGCCTGGTAGGCGGTGTAGATACGGATCATGTTCCGCCGCCAGTGGTCACCCCCATCCTCCAGGTGCCGGGGGCGGCGCCCTTCGTCCTTCTGTTCGTTGATGAACCACTGGGCCTGACGGGGCGGCCACCTGGCATCGTCCAGATCGAGGTCACGAATAACCCGCTTCACCAGACGGAACTGGTCGTCGCTGTCGAGAATCTGGAAGCCTTTGGGCAGATTGGCCTCCTGCCAGTGGGCGCGCAGCAGGCGATGGGCCAGGCCGTGGAAGGTACCCACCCACATGCCGCCGGCGGGAAAGCCCAGCAGCTCCTCGATGCGCTGACGCATTTCCTTTGCCGCCTTGTTTGTGAAGGTCACCGCCAGTATGCCCCAGGGAGAAACCCCTTCCACCTGGATCAGCCAGGCAATGCGGTGCACCAGCACCCGGGTCTTGCCCGATCCGGCGCCGGCCAGCACCAGGGTGGAACAGGGAGGGGCGGAAACGGCATCGCGCTGGGCCGCGTTCAGGCCGTCGAGTATCGAGGAAACATCCATGGGGTGATTGTATCAGTTGGCGTCCAGCCCGGCCTCCAGCCGGGTCTCGCCCTCTCCCTTGTCCAGGCGGATGCGCACACCCAGGTTGGAATGTGATTCGGCATTCTCCATGGCCTTTTCCTCGGTAATATGGCCACTCTTGTACAACTCGAAAAGGGACTGATCGAAGGTCTGCATGCCGGATTCGCTGCTCTTTTCCATGGCTTGGCGCACCTCGTCCAGCTTGCCCTTGGATATGAGATCGCGAATCAGGGGAGTGATGAGCAGCACTTCCACCGCCGGCAGGCGTTTGCCCTCATGATTGCGCACCAGGCGCTGGGAAATGATGGCAACCAGGTTGTGGGCCAGATCCATGAACAACTGGGCGTGCATATCCTTGGGGAAGAAGGTCATGATGCGTTGCAGCACGTGGGAGGCGTTGCTGCCATGCAGGGTGGACAGGCACAGGTGGCCGGTCTCCGCGTAGGCAATGGCGTGCTGCATGGTGGAGCGTTCGCGGATCTCGCCGATGAGAATCACATCCGGCGCCTCGCGCATGGCGTTCATCAGGGCATCATCATAGCTGTCCGTATCGATGCCCACCTCCCGCTGATTGACCACGGACTGGTGGTAACGGTGCACGTACTCGATGGGATCTTCGATGGTGAGAATATGGCTGCGGCTGTTGCGGTTGCGATAGTCCAGCATGGAGGCGAGCGTGGTGGACTTGCCCGCCCCCGTGGCGCCCACGGCCAGGATAAGGCCCCGGGGTTTCATCACCAGCTCCTCGAGGATCGGCGGCAGGTGCAGCTCGGCAACAGTGGGAATCCTGTCCTGCAGGTAGCGAATCACCATGGCCACCTCACCACGCTGGCGGAAGATATTCACCCGGAAGCGCCCATAGCCTTCCATGGACAGGCCGAGATTCATTTCAGGACGTTCGGCAAAAGCCAGGCGCTGCTTGTCGCTCATGACACTGTGGGCCAGGGCCGCCACGCCCTTGCCGCTCAGGGGCGCATCCTTCACCGGGGTCAATACCCCATCGACCTTCATGTGCAGCGGAGAGCCCGAGGAAAAAAACAGGTCGGACGCCTGGTGCTTGATCATCAACTTCAGAAAATCCGTGATTTCAGGCATGAATGGTCTCCATATCCAGCAGGTTCGGGCGGCAGGCAAATTACGCAACAGGACCACTGCATCACAGCTTTGGCAACGAACGCCTGCTATTCTTGTTCAAGCTCACAAAATCGTGGATTCAGCTAGAACTTTTATCAGCTAGTGTTGGAAAAAGCTTGTTTTTTCTACTATGCTTGGGCTTGTCTGCATTGTGGCGAGCATTGCCTGGCAGCTCCATGCCCCGAACAAACAGGGGCAGCCGAGCGCCGCCATCAGCATCATTATGGAGGAATAAGGTGAAGAATTCACTAAACAAGACCGCCCGCTGGTCCGCCCTTGCCCTGGCAATGGGGATCATGAGCGCTGTCAGCGTGCAAGTCCATGCGGCCATCAACTGGCCGGGCGGTGAAGGCGACAGCGGCGACCCCGACAAGAAGTCCAAGGAGTACAAGAAAGGCTACAAGGATGGCCAGGCGGACTGTGTTGCTTCCCCCAAGGACTGTGGCGTACTGCTGGAAGACGCGGTAGCCATGCCCGGCTGGGGCGAAACCGAGCCCAATGATTTCATGGATGCGGCGGACAGGATTTACCTCAACCGTTTCTACCAGGCCAACAGCCTGGACAAGTTCGACAAGGACTGGTTCTACCTGGCTTCCACCGAGCCCAACCAGAACCTGGTGATCAATTTCCTGGGTGACAAAGCCAACTATACGGACACCGCCGGCTGGCTGGTCAAGGTTCACGACCGTTACGGTAATGTAATCGCCGCTTTCGACACCACCACCACGGGCACCGGCAACGTGTACCGCAATGGCGACAACCCCGAGGACGTGGTCGATCCCCAGGAACCCATCCTGGCGAAAACACCTCTCAGCAATGCGCACATCATGCTGGCCACCCTGGGACTGCCAGGGCGGTATTACATCTCCGTGGAGTCCAGGGACGAGGAAGGCGCGGAACGGGCCTACCACATCGCGGCCATGATCTCTCCCTCGGACCAGATGTCCCCCAATCCCGACACCAATTTCCATGATACGGAAACCGAGCCCAACGACCTGCAGGAAGATGCCGACCCCCTGCGCTCCAACGTCCACATGTTCGGCAACTTCAGCCGGCGGTGGGTAAGGTGGTATGTGCCGCCGGAAGACAACGTGGAATGGGTCTGGCCTGGCTGTAATCCCGCCGACATCAGCTCCCTGCCTCCCGGACAGGACGATTGCAGCTGCGACAACACGGCGCCCGGCAACATCTGCATCGCCCAGCCCAAGAATGAGGGCAAGGGCACATGGGAGTATGCCTACGACTACGACAATGACTGGTTCAGCTACCGCTCTGACGGTAACGAACAACTGCATTTCGAACTGTGCACCAAGGGCAACTGCGATTTTGCCCGGGTACATGTGCGCATCATCTATGTAAACGATGCCGTGGTTCTTCTCGACGGCCCGGTGCAGCCCGGCTGGACCTTCGACATCGGCGCAGCCTATCCCGGGACCTACTTCTTCGAACTTTCCCCGGAACCCGTGGACGGTCCCCAGGTCGATCCCGAAAGCGGCATTCATACCGTCGATGACCTCACTGGCCCCTACAACTTCCTGCTGCGCAGCACCAAGCTTCCAGCGGACGGGAGTTGAGCATGAAGATACGGCATGAAAAGGCGAAGCGGCCAACAGACGCGTACAGCCCACAGCATTGTTACGGAGAATGAAAGTGAAGAACTCACGCAAGAAAACGGTTCGCTGGTCCACCCTGGCAATGGCCTTGGGAGCCATGAGCATTCCCGTGTTCCAGGCGCAGGCCGCCATATTCTGGCCAGGAGGCACCGGAAACACCAACGCGGACAAGGACTACCAGGACGGCTATGACACGGGCCAGCAGGACTGTCGGGACGCTCCCATCTCCTGTGGCGTGAAAATCTATCCCATGATCAAGGAGCAGGGCTACGGGGAAACCGAACCCAATGATCACATTCTCAATGCAGACGGGCTGTTGCTCGGTCAGTTTTACCATGGCAACACCCTGGATCCGTTCGACGAGGACTGGTTCTACATCACCACCGACAAGCCCAGCCAGAAGCTCACCCTGTATTTCCTGGCCGACCCCGGC
>CAZWRE010000183.1:0-6486 GCA_964636335.1 uncultured Sedimenticola sp.
GGAATTCAAGAAACTGGGTTTCTCCACCCACCGGAAGTTTGATGAGTTGGCGCTGGATGCCGAGCAGTTGGGAGATCCCCAGCACACACGGGAACAACTGGCGATGCTGATGAACAACTGCATTGCCTGCCATGCGACCTACAGCCTGGCAGTTGCGGAGTAACAACACCCTGGAGGTATGCCATGAGCAGATTCAACGCGCGGATCATATCAGCGGCGATGGTCGCGCTTTCCGTTGCCTCCGTGGCGGCGGAAGACATTCCCGCGAGAGGTCCCATACCCTTTGCCGCCTATGACCAGGATGGCGATGGCGCCATCAGTAAAGCGGAATTCGATGCCGCCAGGGAAAAGCGCATGGCGGCCAGAACGGCAACCGGTATGCCGGGGCGTGGCGGCATGCCACCTTTTTCCGCCCTTGATGCCAATGGTGATGGCCAGTTGAGCCCCGAGGAACTGTCAGCCGGTCAGCAGAAGATGCAGGCCGGGCGCCGTGGCATGGGGCGCGGCGGCAACATGCCGAGCTTTGCCGAGTTTGACCTGGATGGTGATGGCCGCATTCCCGAGGACGAGTTCCTTCAGGCCCAGTCAAAGCGCATCAGCGAGCGCTCCCAGGCAGGTTATCCCATGCGCAATATCGGCAATATAGCCGTGTTCGCGGATATTGATACCGACAAGGACGGTGCCATCACCCCGGAAGAATTTGCTGTTCATCAGCGGCATCACCAGCGGGGTGGAATGCGTTGACAGGACGGGTGAAGGCGCCGGCTTGATGCTGTTCAAGGTCATGGCGCCTGATTGCTGGCACAATGACATCACCTGCCTTCTTGTCATCACGGATACTTGCCCATGAAAAAACGGCTGCCCATCATTCTGATCCTGCTCATTGCCGGCGGCGCCTTTGCCTGGTTCAAGTTGCGCCCGCCGCAGGAGACGGGCAATGTCCTGACCCTGTATGGCAACGTGGACATTCGTGAAGCCCAGCTTGCCTTCAACGCTTCGGAACATGTGGACATGGTATTGGTGGATGAGGGCGAGCATGTCAGCAAGGGGCAGTTGCTGGCCCGTCTGCACCAGGGGCTGTTCCAGTCCCAGGTGGATCAGGCCGCGGCGCAGGTGGAAGCCCGGCGCCAGCAGTTGGCCAAGCTGAAGGCGGGTAATCGCCCCGAGGAAATCGACAAGGCGCGGGCCGAGGTGGAGGCCGCCCGGGCACGGGCAAAAGCGGCCCGTGACACCTGGCAGCGGCTACAGCGCCTGGTGCAAAAAAAGCTGGCCTCCCGGGAAGAAGTGGAAACCGCCGCCTCCAACGCCAATGCGGCCCAGGCCCAACTGGAAGCCGCCCAGGCGGCCCTGCGGCTCATGGAAGCCGGGCCACGCAAGGAGGATATCGCGGCCGCGCAGGCCGACCTGAAAGCGGCGGAAGCGGCCCTGGCCCTGGCCCGCCAGAACCTGGCCAACACGGAATTGCACGCCCCGGCGGATGGCGTTATCCGCACCCGTATCCTGGAGCCGGGAGATATGGCCAGTCCCCTCAAGCCGGCCCTGACCCTGGCGTTCATCAACCCCGTATGGGTTCGGGCATACCTGCCGGAAAGCCTGCTGGGCAAGGTAAAGCCCGGCATGCCCGTGAGCATTGTCACCGACAGTTACCCGGACAGGCGCTATCCCGCCTGGGTGGGGCATATTTCGCCCACGGCGGAATTCACGCCCAAGAACGTGGAAACGCCGGAGCTGCGCACCCGCCTGGTGTACCAGATGCGTATCATCGCCTGTAACGAGCGGGAGGAGCTGCGCCTGGGCATGCCGGCCACGGTGCATATCGACCTGGCGGCGGCTACCAGTGGTTCCATTCCCGATTGCCAGCAGCCCTGACATGAACCGCTCCGCGCTCATCCTGCGCGATGTACACAAGGTCTTCGGCAGCGGAGAGCGGGCGCTGCGCGCCCTGGATGGCGTGAGCATCCGGGTGAATGAAGGCTCCGTTACCGGGCTCATCGGGCCCGACGGAGCGGGCAAGACCACCCTCATGCGTCTGTGCTGCGGCCTGCTGCGCCTGGATGGCGGTCATATCGAAACCCTGGGCATGGATGCCGCCGCGGACCCGGCGGCGGTGCAGGCGGCGGTGGGCTACATGCCCCAGCGCTTCGGCCTGTATGAGGATCTGAGCGTGCAGGAGAACCTGGACCTGTACGCCGATCTTCAGGGTGTGGCTCGCAAAGAACGTCCGGCGCGCTATGCCCGGCTCATGGAAATGACCAAGCTGGCGCCATTCACCTCCCGCCTGGCGGGCAAGCTGTCCGGTGGCATGAAGCAGAAGCTGGGGCTGGCCTGTGCCCTGGTGCGGCCACCCCGGCTGCTGTTGCTGGATGAGCCTACCGTGGGTGTGGATCCCGTCTCCCGCCGGGAGCTTTGGGAGATCGTCTATACCCAGGTTCGGGAAGCCGGCATGAGCGTATTGCTCAGCACCGCCTATCTGGATGAGGCGGAACGCTGTGATGAAGTCATCCTGCTGCACAAGGGGAAGGTTCTGGGGCAAGCGCCGCCGGACAGCTTCAGCCGCGAAATGGCGGGACGAACCTGGGAGGTTTCCTGCGAGGGGCTGAGCACCCGCCGCCTGCAATCCCTGCTGGCCGGTCGGAAAACGGTCAGTGACGCCATCATCAACGGTGACCGGGTGCGCCTGATTACCCGCCACCCGAAGGCGCCGGAACTGGAAAAGATGGTGCCGGAGGCGGTACAGGCCCGTGTGCTGCCGGTTCCTCCCCGCTTCGAGGATGCCTTCATAGACCGCCTGGGCGGCGCCGGGGATAATCAGGCCACGCCGGAAATCCGCCGGGTGACGGTGGACGATCATGCGGGTGACCCCATAGAGGTGGAGAAGCTGGAGCGGCGTTTCGGTGATTTCGTGGCGGTGAAGAAAATCAGTTTCTCGGTGAAACGGGGGGAGATCTTCGGTCTGCTGGGCGCCAATGGCGCGGGCAAGACCACCACCTTCCGCATGCTCTGCGGCCTGCTGCCCCTGTCTTCGGGACGGGTGTCCGTGGCCGGCCACGATCTGCGCACGGCTTCGGCCCGGGCCCGTGGCCGCATCGGCTACATGGCGCAGAAATTTTCCTTGTATGCCAATCTCACCGTGGCTCAGAATCTGGCGTTTTTTTCCGCGGCCTACAACCTGCGGGGTCGCCGGCAACGGGAGCGTATCCGTTGGGCCCTGGAGGGTTTCGAGCTGGAGCCTTACGCCAACACCAATGCCGGCACGCTGCCCCTGGGTTACAAACAACGCCTGGCTTTTGCCGCCGCCCTCATGCACGAGCCGGAGATCCTGTTCCTGGATGAGCCCACTTCCGGTGTCGACCCCCTTGCGCGCAGGGAGTTCTGGGCGCGCACCAATGCCCTGGCCGAAGCGGGGGTGACCGTGCTGGTGACCACGCACTTCATGGAGGAGGCCGATTATTGCGACCGCCTGGTGATCATGGCGGAAGGGGCGGTGCTGGCCGAGGGCACGCCCCATGATATCCGCAGCCGGGCGCAAACGCCGGACAATCCCCGACCCAGCATGGAAGACGCCTTCATTGCCCTGGTTCAGGGGCGGGAGAAAGCGGCATGAAGGAGAGGAGGCTGTTGTTGCTTTTCCGCTGTTCGAATTTCCCGGCAGGCGGTCAGGTATCGTTGCGGCCAGGCGGCCGGGATTCTTTGAAGGCGCGCGGCGGTGCGCACCCGCGTTACTTTCCTTGCTGGCCCAAAGAAAGCAAGCAAGGAAAGGGCTCCCTGCGGCTTGCACTCCGTTACGCCCCGGGTTCCCCGCGGTGCCCGGCGGTGTCTAGGGGAATATATCCGTCTCCGGAGGATGGAAAACCATGAATCCCCAAGCCGCCAGAAGCATGCGTTTCATGGGCATGATTCGCAAGGAATGGCTACAGATCCTGCGCGATCCTTCCAGTATCGCCATCGCCTTTCTCATGCCCGTGGTGTTGCTGTTCCTGTTTGGCTATGGGGTATCCCTGGACGCGAAAGACATTCCTCTGGGATTCGTCATCGACAACCCGGACAGCAATACCGCCAGCTTCCGCGCCTCCTTCGATCATTCGGATTTCTTCCGCCCGCGGGATTTCGGCAGCATCCAGGAAGCCCAGCAAGCCCTGGCGGCACGGCGCATTGATGGCATTGTCTGGCTGCGGGGCAATTTTTCCAGCCAGTTGCTTTCCGGGCGGGATGCGCCCATTGCCGTGCGGGTGAACGCGGTGGACGCCAATCAGGCGCGCATCACCCAAGGGTATATCCAGGGTGCGTGGCTTGCCTGGCTGGGCGGTTACGCCGAAGATCAGGGCCGCGCCCTGCCTCTGCCCGTGGCCATGGAGCAACGGGTCTGGTTCAATTCCGCCCTCATCAGCCGTCATTATCTGGTGCCCGGACTGGTGGCCATCATCATGACGCTGACCGGCTCCCTGCTCACCGCCATGGTGGTGGCCCGGGAATGGGAGCGTGGCACCATGGAAGCCCTGATGGTCACGCCCCTGAACATGAAGGAGATGCTGGTGGGCAAACTAATCCCCTATTTCATTCTGGGCATGGGGGGCATGTTGTTTACCGTGGCCCTGGCCGTGTGGCAGTTCGAGGTGCCTTTCCGGGGCTCGTTTCCGGCACTGCTGGGCGCCAGTGCCCTGTTCATGCTGGTGGCCCTGGCCCTGGGCCTGCTCATCTCCATCGTGTCCCGCAACCAGTTCGTGGCCGGGCAGGTGGCCATTATCGTCACCTTTTTGCCGGCGTTCATACTTTCCGGCTTCATCTTCGATATCAATTCCATGCCCACGCCCATTCAGATGGTGACCTTCACCGTGCCCGCCCGCTATCTGGTATCCATCCTTCAGAGTCTGTTCCTGGCCGGGGATGTGTGGCCCGTGTACTGGGCCAATATGGGGGGCATGGCCATCATGCTGGTGATTCTGACCGCCGTGGTTCGTCGCAAGGCGTACAAGAGGCTGGATTGATGCGGGTGTGTTTCCTGTTTTTTCCGGCTTTGGTTTCGTTTCCGGTTTGCGCGCCGTCATCGGGGAGCCCGCCATGCTGAGGCATATTCTTGCTCTGGCCCTCAAGGAATTCCTGGCCCTGTTGCGGGATCCGCGCAGCCGCTTCGTGCTTATCGGGCCGCCCATCATGCAGCTCATCATTTTCGGCTACGCGGCCAGTTTCGATCTGGACAACGTGGCCGTGGCCATCTATGACGAGGATGGAGGCAGCGCGGCTCGCGAACTGGTGAGCCGTATCCAGGGCTCGCCCCATTTCCAGGTGGTTGCCTTTGTGGATCACGAATCCCGGGTGGCGTCGCTTATCGACAACAAAGAGGCTCTGATGGTCCTGCATATCGAGCCGCGCTTCACCGCCCGGCTGGCCAGCGGCCGCGTTGGCAGCCTGCAACTGATTCTCGATGGGCGCAATTCCAATACCGCCCTGCTGGCCCTGAACTATGTGCGCAGCATCATTCTGGAATTCAACCAGTACCTTGGTGAGAAGCGTGGCGGCACCGGCCCGCCGGTGAAGTTGAGCATGCGCGCCTGGTACAACGAGGACCTGGATTCCCACTGGTTCATCATCCCGGGCATCATCGGCCTGCTCACGTTGGTGGTGACCCTGGTGGTTACGGCCTTGTCCGTGGCCCGGGAGCGGGAGCAGGGTACGTTCGACCAGTTGCTGGTCACCCCTCTGCGGCCCACGGCCATTCTCATCGGCAAATCCATTCCCGGGCTGGTCATTGGGGTCATCGAGGCCAGCTTCATCATTGCCGTGACCATGCTCTGGTTCGAGATTCCCTTGCGTGGGAGTGTTGGAGCCCTGTATCTGGGGCTGTTGCTGTTTCTGTTCTCTGCCGTGGGCGTGGGCTTGATGATCTCCGCCATTTCCGTGACCCAGCAGCAGGCGGTATTGGGCGCTTTTCTGTTCCTGGTGCCGGCGGTGATTCTCTCCGGCTTCGCCACGCCCATCGCCAACATGCCCGAGGCCGTGCAGTTGCTGACCTACCTCGATCCCCTGCGCTATTTCCTGGTCATCGTGCGAGGAGTGTTTCTGGAAGGTGACGGTTACAGCCTTCTCATGGATCAGTACTGGCCCATGGCAATCATCGGCGTGGTTTCCCTGGCGGCGGCGGGTTGGTTGTTCCGGCACCGCATGTACTGAGGCGGCAACAGGTGAGGCGCTGCCGCGCCTTTGGACTCCTACAGCATCTGTAGGAGGCCCGCCCCCGGGCCGATTGGTCGCGGCGGGGGCGCCGCTGCTTGTTTGAACCGGAGCCGGGCTTTCCCTGCCCGTTTCCTTTTCGGCATCGGAAAACGCGGTTTCCCGCTGCCTCCGCTTCGCGCCGCACTTCCCTGTGCGGGAGTCGCGGCGGGGGCGCCGCTCCTACATCCCTTGTAGGAGGCCCGCCCTCGGGCCGATTCCTAACGGCGGGTCGCGGCGGGGGCGCCGCTCCTACATCTCCTGTAGGAGGCCCGCCCC
>CAZWRE010000184.1:0-7374 GCA_964636335.1 uncultured Sedimenticola sp.
AGCATGATCACCGTGTTTGCCGTGCCCGCCAGCAGGGACAGTTTTTCCGGCCCAAGATGGAAAGCCTGCGGATGTTTGATTCTGGCGATGAAATACACCAGGAACATGAGGGTGAACTCCGTCAGTTCGGCGAAGATGCCGACCCAGATGGCGCGGTTTCCGGGGATGCCTGCCGTTGATGCCATGCGTGGTTTCATGATGCGGGGCGGGTTGCCGGGAGCGGGTTGGGGCAAGACCTGTTCAGCATGGAACATCTCCCGGCAAGCGGGGACTACATGCCGAAACCGAATCTGTCATCGTTGGTGATGCCACTTTCGCGCACGGGTCGGAGAGCGTCGGCGTAGGCCCGCAGCACCCGCAGGGACCAGTGTATGCGTTCGCGGAAGTAGCGGTCGGCATCGGCGTCGTTGTCCGCCGGATCGGCATTGAGCACGGATTCCACATTGCGGATGATGACCTGTTCCGGAATGTAGCAGATGCGGTTGTTCTTGTAGCTGCTCATACGCAGCTCGGCCACGGGGTAGGCTCCCCCATCCGCCGAGGATACGGTGATGATGAGAGCGGGCTTGTGGCCTACCTCGTTCTTGCCCACGACAAGAAAGAAATTCTTCAGCCCGGCGGGAACCTGACCATGCCATTCCGGGGAAATGATCACGAAAGCGTCGCTTTGCCGCAGGGTCTGGCGCAGGGGAGCGAGCAGGGTTTCCCATTTCTCCTCGCCTTCCCAGATGCCCTGATCCCAAAGGGGCAGGGGATTGTTTTCCAGGCTGAAGATATCGGCGTCCTCGCAGATTCCTTCTTCCAGCAGGGTGTTCCGAACATGATCGGCGATCTTGCGGCTCTGGGAAGCGGGCCGATGGCTGCCGCTGATGATGGTGATCTTCATGATTCCAATCCTGTTGACAGAGTTCCCGCCATTATAGGCGTCTGACGCGGCGCCTATTCCCCTTGCCCGCCGCGGTCTATCCGGCAATCCCCAGGCAGGTGCCCACATGCAGGGCGCTTTGCACCCAGGGGTGATCCGGTGGCACCAGTTTCTTGTTGCCGGCCACCTCTTCCAGCGGCACGGGAACGGCCTCGTCACCGCGGGAGGCCACCATGACGCCATACTGTTCCTTGTGAATGAGATCGGCACAGGCCGTGCCCAGGCGAGTGGCCAGCAGGCGGTCGGCGGCAGAGGGTGTGCCGCCCCGCTGCAGATGCCCCAGTATGGTCACCCGGGACTCCAGGCCGGTCATTTCCTCCAGTTGACTGGAAAGCAGGACGGTATTGTTGGCGTAGTCCTGCGCCAGGCGGGCCAGTTCCTCCTTGGCCTCCTTTTTTTCCTTCTTGTTGCTGGCATTGAGCTTGCGTTGTTCGGCTTCCCGTACCAGGCTGGCCTTGTCCTTGGGCAGGGCGCCCTCGGCCACGGCCACGATGCTGAAGTTCTTGCCGCCGCGCTGACGTTGGCGGATGGCGTCGGCCACCACTTCCAGATCATAGGGGATCTCCGGCAGCAATATGACGTCGGCGCCGCCGGCAATGCCGGAGCCAAGGGCCAGCCAGCCGGCGCGGTGCCCCATGATTTCCACCACGATGATGCGGTGGTGGCTGTGGGCCGTGCTGTGCAGGCGGTCGATGGCTTCGGTGGCGATGCCCAGGGCGGTATCGAAACCGAAAGTCACATCGGTGCGGGCCACGTCGTTGTCTATGGTCTTGGGCAGGGTGATGATGTTCAGGCCCTTTTCCATGAGTCTAATGGCGTTCTTCTGGGTGCCGCCGCCACCGATGCACACCAGACAGTCCAGATGATTGGCGTGGTAGTTTTCCACGATGACATCGGTCATGTCCTGGGTCTTGCCACCGAACAGCATGCGGTGGGGTTTGTCCCTGCTGGTTCCGAGTATGGTGCCTCCCCGGGTCAGTATGCCGGACAGGGTTTCCCCTTCCATGCGCTGAAAGCGATTGTCCACCAGGCCGCGAAAACCATCCAGGAAACCGATCATCTGCATGTCATAGTGGTTTTGCGCGGCCTTGCCCACGCCACGGATGGCGGCGTTGAGTCCCGGACTGTCGCCCCCCGCCGTCAGAATACCGATATGTTTGGTCATGATGCCCCCTACAGACGCTGTGTTTGCGGTATTGGGCTCCAACTATGCCAGTAAACCGGAAATATGAAAAACGACCTGGGTCAAGGAAAGGACTGACTTTCCGTTCAGCGGCCTGTGCTAATCTTCCCCCAATGGTATTTCCGGGAAGATGACATGCGTCTGGATTTTCTTTGGTTTTTCTGTTTTGCGCTGTTTTGCATGGCGGGCCCGTCCGGGGCGGTAAAGCTTCCGGACAGTCAGTTGGAAGTGACGGCGGAGCAGTTGGAGAAGGCCGTGGCGGATGCCGAGTCCCGCGAGGATCTTTCCGAAGAAGAAAGAAAGCAAGTGCTGGCCGCCTACAAGGACGCGCAGGACTGGCTGGCCCGTTTTTCCGAATATGCCCGTCAGGGCAGGGAATATCTTGTTTCGCGTACCGAGGCGCCTAGGCAGGCGGAAGCCCTGTCGCGCAAACTGGGGAAAGGAAAGGACAAGCCCGTGGATGTGGCGGGTTTTCGGAACAAGAGCCTGGAAGAACTGGAACAGCATCTGGAAACCGAGAAAGCGGCTTTCACAGCCAAGGAAGCCCGTGTGGAAAAGCTGACCCGTTTGTTAGCCGATGAATCCAGCCGGCCGGATGCGGCGCGCGCGGAACTGGCGGACAGCACCCGTGAGCTGGATGAACTGCGCAGAACGCTGTCTTCGCCGGGCGAGAAACCCCGGCCTCTGGATGAAGCCAAGTGGTGGCTGGACAAGGCCAGGATGCAGGCCCTGAAAGCCAGGGTGGACATGCTGGAGCAGGAAATCTTGTCACAACCGGCCCGCGTGAAACTGCTACGCGCCCAGCTGGAGGAAGCCCGTGCCGAGACAAGCCGGCTGGCGAGGGAAATTGATGCCCTGGAAGACCTCATCAATGAGCGGCGCAAGCAGGAAGCCGAACAGGTAAGCCGCAGCGAGGATGCTGCCGAGTTGCAGGTGGCCCGGCGCTATCCGGCCCTCAAGTCGCTGGCCCGGGACAACGCCCGGTTGGGGGAAGAGCTCAAGGAGATGACCCGGGTTCTCGAAGACGCCAGCAAGAAAGACAACGGACTGCGGAAAAAGATCAAGCAGATGGAGGAGGAGTACCAGAGCACCCAGCGCAAGGTCGAGATCGCCGGTCTGCGTGAGGCCCTGGGACAGGTGTTGCTGGAACGCCGCAAGAACCTGCCGGATCCCCGCAGTTACAGGAAGAAGGAAGCCCGGGTCCGGAAACAGATCACGGAAACCGGCTTGCGCCTGATTCGTCACAAGGAAGCGTTGCGCAAGCTGGAAAATGAGCCACCCGGCCTGGCGCAACTGATTCCCGGGCTCAGCGAAGAAGAAAGGACGCTGCTGGAGAAACCCCTGAAGGAACTGCTGGAACGCAAGAAGGCGCTGCTTGAACGCCTTATCGCCACAGACGAAGCCTATCTCCGGGTGCTCAGTGAACACGGCATATTGTTGCGTCGGGCGCTGGCCAAGCTGAATGCCTATGACGAGTTTCTCGCGGGGCATCTGTTGTGGGTGCGAAACACCCCGGTGTTGCGCCTGGCCGATCTTGGCCGGATCCCCGGTGAGTTCAATGAACTCTTCGATATTCAAGCCTGGTGGAAGATGTGGCGGTCATTGGTGGAGCAACTGGGAAAACCGCTTCCCGCCTTGTTGTTCCTGATTCTGGTGCTGCTCCATTTATGGAGCCGGAGGTGGCTGAATCAGGCTCTGATGGAAAATGCTCCACGGCTGGGAAAACCGACATCGGGAAATTTTCTCTCCACGGTAAAGGCCCTGTTCATCAGCTTTTTGTTGCCCGTGCCGGTGGTGTTGCTGCTGATGTTCCTGATCTGGCAGTTGACCCTTCTGTCCAGCGAGGTGCCTGCCTATGTCGATGCGCTGTCGGGGGCATTGCGGCAGATTGTGCCGCCGCTGTATTCCCTGTTGGTGCTGAGGGCCATGACCCGTTCCCATGGCGTACTGGACCGGCATTTCCGCTGGCGGCAGGACAATGTGAGGCTGCTGCGCAGGGCGGTGAACTGGCTGTTGGTTACCTTCCTGCCAGCCAGTCTGGTCACCATGCTGATGGTCAGCCTGTCCGAGGAAGGGCTGGCCGGCGTCACCCTGAAGCTGGTTTTCGCCATGGCGGTACTGTCCCTGAGTGTGTTTATTTACATGGTGTTTCAGCCGCGCAAGGGCGTGGTCGCCAGCTACTTGCAGCATAATGCCCGGGGAGCCTTGTACCGTTTCCGCTGGTTATGGTTTCCGCTGCTGCTGGGCATGCCCTTCGCACTGCTGGTGTTGTCCTTTCTGGGGTATGTCTATACGGCGGGAACGCTGCTCGGTTATCTGATCAACACCCTCTGGCTGTTGGCCGGCCTGGTGCTGATCCAGCAACTTGCCGAGCACTGGTTGTTGCTGAGCCGCAGGCGCATCGCCTACCAGGCGGCGTTGCAGCGGCGCAAGGCCCTGGCGGAAAAGAAGGAGGCGGGGGAAAGTATCCCGGAAAGCATGGATACCGACGTGCCCGAGCCCAGGGTGGATCTGGTGGCGCTGAGCAAGGAGAGCCGCAAACTGCTCAATGCCTCCATGCTGCTGTTCGGCGCCGTGGGCATGTGGCTCATCTGGTCACAGGTCATGCCCGCCCTGAGTATTCTGGATACCATCCCCCTGTGGCAGCATACCATTACCCGGGACGGCGTTCAGAGTCAGGTGCCGGTCACCCTGGGCGACGTGGTGCTGGTCATTGCCATAGCCGTCACCACCCTGGTGGCGGCCAGGAACCTGCCGTCCTTGCTGGAGATCATCCTGCTACAGTATTTCCACTTCTCCCCGGGCAGCCGCTATGCGGCCAGAACCCTCAGTGGCTACGTCATCATTGCCGTGGGGCTGATCATGGTGTTCAAGGCCATGGGGGGAGACTGGTCGCAGATCCAGTGGCTGGTGGCCGCACTGGGCGTGGGTATTGGTTTCGGCCTGCAGGAGATCGTGGCCAATTTCATCAGCGGCCTGATACTCCTGTTCGAGCGGCCCATACGGGTGGGTGACTATGTAACCGTGGGGGATACGGACGGAACCGTAACCCGCATCCAGATTCGCGCCACTACCATTCTCACCCGGGACCGCAAGGAACTGCTGGTGCCCAACAAGGAATTCATTACCGGCCGGCTGCTCAACTGGTCCCTGTCTGATCAGACCACCCGCCTGAAACTGGAGGTTGGTGTCCCCTACGGGGCCAATGTGAAACTTGCGGAAAGACTTATGCTGGAGGCCGCCGAAGAGCATCCAAGGGTGCAGGAGGAACCACGGCCTTTTGTTTATTTCCGCAGTTTTGGCGACAGCGCCCTGATTCTGGAATTGCGCTGCGTTATCGACAGTGTGGACTATCGGGTGGCTACCCTCAGCGAGCTGCATCATGCCATAGATGACAAGTTCCGGGATGCGGGCATGGAGATTCCCTTCCCGCAACAGGATGTGCATCTGGATGTGGCGGGGCCTCTGGAGGTGAAGCTGCAAACCGAATGAGCTATGATCGTTCCATGAAAACGCGGATTGTCTTTCTGTTGCTGTTGCCGGTATTGCTGCTGGGTTGCACCACGGTTTCACCTCCCGCCCGTTTCTATATGTTGTCGCCCCTGGCGCAGCCCCAGGCCATGCGGGTGCCTGAAATGCTGGTGGGCGTGGGGCCTGTGAAACTGGCGGATTACCTTGATCGCAATCAGTTGGTCAGCCGCACCAGTGAAGTGGGCCTGAAACTGGATGAGTTCAACCGCTGGGCGGGAGGATTGGACAGGAATATCACCCAGGTAGTGGCGGAAAACCTGTCCCGCCTGATGACCATCGATGGCGTGCTGGCCTATCCCTGGAGCTCCGCTATCGAGCTGGACTACCAGATCATGCTGGACATCAGCCGGTTCGACGCCGGTCCCGGCGATGAGGCGATTCTGGCTGTCCAGTGGCAGTTGTTCGATCAGCGCAGGCGACGCCTGGTGGAAGTGCAGCGCGGGCATTTTCAGGTCGAAGTGCGGGGCGCGGATCAGCAAGCCGTGGTGCGGGCCCAGAGCGAGGCGCTGGTTCAACTGTCGGAAGCCCTGGCCCAGGCCATTGAATCCGCCGTGAGCGGTGAATGAGGAAGCTTGGCGCCGGTCAGGGCGACAGGGCCCGCAGCATGTTGTTCCAGGTCTGGGCCAGGTTGTCCCTGTTGTAACCGCCGCCGCCGAGCATGAGCAAACGCTGGCAAGGGAGCTTCGACAGACTCATGGCCACCCTGGCGTGAATTGCCGGCGTCAAGCGCATACTGGTGATGGGATCGCCGGCGATACTGTCGGCGCCTGCCTGGAGAATGCAGAACTGGATGTCGTGCCGGTGCAGGAAGCGCTCCGCGGCCGGCCACAGCTTTTCGAACAGCTCGTCTGTTGCCCGGGGCGGTAGAGGAACATTCAGCTTCAGACCCACAGCCGCTCCCCTGCCGCTTTCCGAGGCGTCTCCCGTGCCCGGATAGAGAAAGCGGCCGTCTTCATGAAAATCCACGAAGATTACCGCCGGGTCGTCCTCGAAGGCGTAGAAAACCCCGTCGCCGTGATGGGCGTCTATGTCCACGTAGGCGATACGTTCCAGTCCATGGTGTTTTTTCAGGTGCTCGATAACGATACCGCAATCGTTGATGGCGCAGAAACCCGCCGCGCTGTCGCGCCGGGCATGATGCAGACCGGCAATGGGCACGAAGGCGTGCCGGCATTCTCCCGCCATGAGCTGATCGGCCGCATGGATCACCGTGCCGGCCACGGTAAGGGAAGCCTCCAGGATGCCCTGGAAGGCCGGGGTGTCGCCGTCATCGAGGAAACCCTTTCCGTCTCTTGAAGCGTCTTGCAGGCGCTGGATGTATTCGGCCCCGTGGAACAGCATCAGGGCCTCCGGAGTTGTTGGTCGGGGCGGATTGACGCGCCAGAACCTGTCCAGCTTGCGGATTTTGAATTCCCGCGCAAAAGCGTCCATGCGGTCGGTGCCAAAGGGATGGGCGGCGCCGAAACCGTAACGGGCCAGGGCGGCCCCCATGTAAACGCAGTTGTGATTCATGGGTGGATTTTCCTGAAGAAACCCTTGTGAAGATAACGCAATCTGCTATGCTTCGCACCCCGATCGAATCGGGTATAATTCCCCTTTCCGCCCGTAGCTCAGCTGGATAGAGCGCAGCCCTCCGGAGGCTGAGGTCAGAGGTTCGAATCCTCTCGGGCGGGCCACATTGAAAAGCCCGCCTTGAGCGGGCTTTTCAATGTGGTATGCCCGGGGGCCGATTTGA
>CAZWRE010000185.1:0-3907 GCA_964636335.1 uncultured Sedimenticola sp.
TGCTTCGCGCAGCGTGAGGACTGGCCACACGGAATCGATCCGCGGGTGTTGCGCGCCTTTGCCGTCGAGCTGCAAACCGACCCGGCCCGAACCCTGCGGCGTTTTCTCGCCCTGCAGGTGCAAGGGGCGGAGGATGCCCGCGCCACCCTGGCGGCGCTGCGCCGGGAGTTCGACGCCTGCCCCGCGCCTCATCCCCGGGCGCTGGATATGGGGCTGAAGCTGTTGCTGGATACGGACTTGCGCCTCCTGCCGGAAGACTCAACCGTGCCCCTGCACTGGCTGCTGGGAGAGCGGGATACCCTGGTTCCCGCCAGCCTGGCCTCGGCCCTGCCGGGCACCATCGAAGTGATTCCCGGCGCGGCCCATGCGCCTTTTCTTTCCCACCCGGAACGGTGCGCGGCGCGGCTGCGGGAGATCAAGTCTCATGTCTGAAACCGGCATTGACAAGATGAAAGCCTGCCGGGCCTTTTCCCGGGCGGCGGAAACCTATGACGAGGCGGCGGTGTTGCAGCGGGAGGTGGGCCGGCGGCTGTTGGCCCGACTGGATCTGGTGCGCCTGATGCCAAAGCGGGTTCTCGATCTGGGCTGTGGCACCGGGGAGCAGGCGGAAGGCCTGTTGAAGCGTTACCCGTCTTCCCGGGTCTTCGCCCTGGATTTCGCCTTGCCCATGTTGGCCCTGGCCCGCCGCCGGGGACGATGGCGCCGGCGGCCGTGTTGTATCGGTGGTGACATGGAGTATCTGCCCCTGGCCGATGACAGTATCGACCTGCTGGTGTCCAACCTGGCCTTCCAGTGGGCCACGGACCCGGCGCGGCTGTACCGGGAATGCCTGCGGGTGTTGCGTCCCGGCGGCCTGCTCATGTTCACCACGTTTGGCCCGGATACCCTGAAGGAACTGCGCGCCGCCTGGGCGAAAGTGGACCGGATGCCCCATGTCAGCCCCTTCATGGACATGCACGACCTGGGAGATATTCTGGTGAATACGGGTTATGCCGCGCCTGTGATGGACGTGGAGCATATGCTGCTCACCTATGCCACGGCAGATGACCTGATGCGGGATCTGAAGCGGATCGGCGCCACCAACGCGGCGTCAGAAAGAAAAAGGAGCCTCACGGGCAAGGCGCGCATGCAGGCCATGCGCGAAGCCTATGAGGCCTTCCGCCGAGATGGCGTGCTGCCCGCCAGCTATGAGGTGGTATATGGCCACGCCTGGGCGCCGGAGGACAAGGGCGCGCCACGCCGGATCAGCATTCCGTTGGGACAACTGGCAGACTGAGATACGTGGAAACAGTATCCGCCCGGGGGTTGTCCAGGCGTGGAATGCGCCCCAGCAGCGGTGCCTTGATGCGGCGCTTCAGGGTCTGGATGTTGTCTTCCGCCAGGGCCATGTTGGCGTCGATGTGGTTGGCCACCCAGCCCAGCAGGGGCACGCCGCTGGCCTGTATGGATTCCACTGTAAGCAGACTGTGATTGATGCAGCCCAGGCGCAGGCCCACTACCAGCACCACAGGCAGGTCCAGGCGGCGGCACAGGTCGGCGCTGTCTTCCTTCTCGTTGAGAGGCACCTTCCAGCCGCCCACGCCTTCCACCACCACGGCCTGATGGGATGCCTCCAGTTTTTCGTAGGTCTGTTCCAGCACGTCCAGATCGATGGTCGTATCCGCCAGGGCCGCGGCGAGATGGGGCGCCACGGCGGGTTCGAAACAGTAGGGATTGACTGACCTGTAGCTCACGGCGGGGTTACACTGCTCCTGGATGGCCAGGGCGTCGGAGTTGAGCAGGCCTTCCCGGGTGCGCAGGGCGCCGGCGGCCACGGGTTTCATGCCCGCAGTGCTCAGTCCCCTTTCCCGGCAGAGTTGCATGAAGCCCAGGGTGACCAGAGT
Organism: uncultured Sedimenticola sp.; assembly: GCA_964636335.1. GTDB lineage: Bacteria > Pseudomonadota > Gammaproteobacteria > Chromatiales > Chromatiaceae > Thiolapillus. The sequence goes on from CAZWRE010000185.1 coordinate 1,884, forward strand.
CTTGCCGCAGTCCGTGTCCGTGCCGGTAATGAAATAATGCATGGTTTTCGCCCGGTTGTTTGAATGAATACTTTTCGTTCCCGTTCGTGCGATCCACGACCGCCATGGAGGGCGGAAGTGTCGAAAATGCAGGAGCAATTTTCGACCCTCCATCCCTGGAGGCAAAAAAAAGGCCTGCGTGGCATTGCAGGCCATTTTCGGGGGAATGTCAAGAAAGTGTCTGATCAGGCGGCGATTTTCTCCTGCAGCTTGTTCATGGCGGCCTTCTCGATCTGGCGGATGCGCTCGGCGGAAACACCGTATTCATCCGCCAGTTCGTGCAGGGTGGCTTTCTTTTCGGAGAGCCAGCGGCGGCGCAGGATGTCCTGGCTGCGTTCGTCCAGTTCCCCCATGGCGGCATACAGGCGCTCGTTCTCGTCCCGTTCCGTGTCCTCGGCCTCGATGATGCGCTCGGGCTCCATGCGCATGTCCGGCAGGTAGCTTACGGGCGCCACATGTTCATCGTCGCTGTCGCTTTCGCCGGCGTCGAAGGCCATGTCATAGTTGTTCAGGCGGGCCTCCATGTTGCGCACTTCCTCGGGCTTCACGCCCAGGTCCCTGGCCACGTCCTGAATTTCCTGCTCGCTGAACCAGCCCAGGCGCTTCTTGCTGGAACGCAGGTTGAAGAACAGCTTGCGCTGGGCCTTGGTGGTGGCGATCTTCACGATGCGCCAGTTACGCAGGATAAATTCATGGATCTCGGCCTTGATCCAGTGTACGGCAAAGGATGCCAGGCGCACGCCCATGTCCGGGTCGAAGCGGCGCACGGCCTTCATCAGGCCCACGGTGCCTTCCTGGATGAGATCCGGTTGGGGCAGGCCATAACCGGCATACTGGCGCGCAATGCGCACCACGAAACGCAGGTGGCTCAGCACCAGTTGGCGTGCGGCCTCCAGATCCTTGTTCTTGCGCCAGCGTACGGCCAGATCATGTTCTTCCTGCTGGCTGAGCATGGGCAGCTGAAAGGCCGCGCTGATGTAGGATTCCATGCTCCCGGTGGGCATGGCGGCTGTAGCGAGTTGTTTGTTGTTCATGTTCTGGATTACCCCCACCAAAATTCGTTACACATAATTAAAGATAGCATTGCTTCGGCCAACTGGCCAGAAAAATTAGCACTCGTCTGGTAAGAGTGCTAACAGCAGAAAAAGTTCCCTGTGGATAACCAAAAAATTTTTCTAAATATCAATTGTTTGTCTGGTGTTGGCCGGGTGGGTGCCCGCGGTATCGGCAGAATGGAGCGAAGTGGTGGCTCTCAGGCCTGTGTGCATGGGGCTGGAGATGGCGGGGCGGGTGTCAGTCAGCCGGTTCAATGGCCCCCAGGTGCTGGCTGACGGCCGTCCAGGCCCCGAGAACACCCAGCAGAATGCTCAGGCCCAGCACCGTGGCGGCGGTGGCCGGGTTCAGGCCGTCCAGTTGGAAATTGCTCTGGTAGAGTTCCGCCAGGTGCCGGACCGGACCCCGCAATGCCAGGGAGGATAGCCAGACCAGGGCAAGGGCGATGCCGCCCCCCAGCAGACCGTACCAGAAGCCTTCATAGAGAAAGGGCCTGCGGATGAAGGCATTGCTGCCCCCCACCAGCTTGATGATCTCGATCTCGTCCCGGCGGTTCTGGATTTCCAGGCGGATGGTGTTGCCGATGATGAGCAGCACCGCCAGGGCCAGCAGCAGAGCCAGGAGCAGGGCGGTGCGCTGGAGGATGCGGTTGATGCCCTGGAAGCGCGCCACCCATTGAAGATCCGCCAGGGCAAGATCCACTTCCGGCAGCTTTTTCAATTCGGCGAGGAGGGCTTCCACCTTTTCCGGGCCCATGTCTGGATTGGCGGGTTGCGCCAGCAGCACATGGGGCAGGGGATTGCTGTCCAGCAGGTCCAGGGCGTCGCCGAAGCCGGAATGCTGGCGGAATTCGGCCAGGGCCTGTTCCGGGGTGATGTGCCGCACCCCGCCGATGTCGGATCGGGCCTGGAGTGTCTGTACCAGTTTTTCCG
>CAZWRE010000186.1:0-5979 GCA_964636335.1 uncultured Sedimenticola sp.
GAATCAGCAGAATCAGCAGAATCAGCAGAATCAGCAGAATCAGCAGAATCAGCAGAATCAGCAGAATCAGCAGAATCAGCAGAATCAGCAGAATCAGCAGAATCAGCAGAATCAGCAGAGCCGGCAGAATCAGCAGAATCAGCAGAGCCGGCAGAATCAGCAGAGCCGGCAGAATCAGCAGAGCCGGCAGGACGAGACTGCCGGGAAGGAAAAGAACGAGGAACGCCGTGGGGAAAAGGAACAGGCCCGGGCCCGGGCGGAGGCGGCTCGTGCGGAAGAGGAGCGCAAGGCAGAGGAGGCCAGGAAGACGGCTGCCCGTCGGCAGGAAGAAGAAAGCCGGCAGAAGAAGGAAGAAGCGGAATCTCCACAGCCCCTGTCATCGGGCGGGGAACCTCCCCTGGATGAACAGGCATTGTCCCGTGAACAGTGGCTGAAGCGTATTCCCGACGATCCCGGTGGTCTGCTGCGGCGCAAGTTCAGGTATTACTATCAGAGAAAGCATTATGATGTTCCGAAGCAACAACCCTGGTAAGCCCTGGCTGGTGCTGGCCGCCTTTCTCCTGCTCCTGTTGAGTGCGGGGGTACAGGCGGCGCAAATTAGTGTGCAGACGGACCGCAGCCAGGTGGCAGTGGACGAGACCTTTCAGCTTATCTTCACCGTGGAAGGCGAACCGGATGGTCAGCCGGATTTTTCCGTCCTGGACAGGGATTTTGAAGTGCTGGGAACTAGCCAGTCACGCAACATCAGCATCGTGAACGGCAAGACATCCCGCACCACCCGTTATCTGGTTACCGTGTTGCCGCGACGCAGCGGTGAGCTTGTGGTGCCTCCGGTGTCTTTCGGCAAGGATGCCAGTCCGCTGCTGAAGATCCCGGTCAGGGATACGGGAGCCACCGCGAATAACGGTAACGCTTCGGCTGCGGACAAGGATGTGTTCATGGAAGTCAGCCTGGACAATTCAAGACCCTGGGTGCAGCAGCAGGTGATTCTCACGGTGCGCATCTTCAGTCGTATCCAGTGGCGCGAGGCCAGTCTGTCGGATCCGCGTTTCCGGGGCGGAGAGGTGCTCATGCAGAAGCTGGGCGAGGACCGCAGTTACCAGACACGGCATGATGGCGATACCTGGCAGGTCATAGAGCGGCGCTACGCCCTGTTTCCCCAGAAAAGTGGTGAACTGCGCATGGAGCCCCTGCGCCTGAACCTGCGTGTTCCCGACGGCAGAAAGAAGCAGCGTTCCCCCTTTGGCGGTTTCAATGATCCCGTTTTCGATAATTTCTTCTCCAGTCGCAGTTACCGTACCCGGGTGGTGCGCAGTAAAGCACTGAAGCTGGAGGTTCAGCCCGTGCCCCCAAACTTCAGCGGCAGCCACTGGCTGGTGGCCGGCAATGTCCAGCTCGAGGAGAGCTGGTCCGGTGACACCTCCGCCCTGAAAACCGGCGAGCCGGTGACCCTGACCCTGAGCATCGTTGCCGATGGCGTTACCCTGGGGCAGCTCCCCGAACTGGATCTGCCGGATGTACAGGGCCTGCGCATCTACCCGGATGAGCCTTCCAGCCGGGAACAGGTTACGGAACAGGGCCTGCGCAGCACCAGCACGCGCAAGTTCGCCATCATTCCAACCCATCCGGGGGAATATGAGCTGCCTACGGTAAAGATCCCCTGGTGGAACAGCCGCACAGGAAAAGAGGAACGCGCCAGCATTCCTTCCCGGACGTTGCGGGTCACGGGTGCCGCGATGAAACAGCCGGCGCCGGCGGGGCCGGCGAAGGCTGCCGAAAATTTTTCCAGCAAGCCGGGCGGTACGGACAGTCGGATTCCAGCGCCATCCCTGAAGACAGCCACCGGGCAGGCGGGGCTGGAAGGCGTCAATCTCTGGCTGGTGCTGGGCAACCTGCTGTTGCTCATGCTCTGGCTGGTTACCCTGGTGCTCTGGCTGCGCGCCAGAAAACAGTTGTATGCCCGACCCCCGGTGGAAGCGGAAGATGTTTCCGGAGTAAAGGTGGATATGGGCTCCGCCTGGGCGGATCTGCATGCCGCCGTCCAGTCCGGGGATGCGATGGCAACCCGGCGCGCATTGCTGATCCTGGCGCAGGGCCTCTGGCCGGACAAGCCGCCACGCAGCCTTGAAGCCCTGGCTGAGCGCGTCGATCCAGCCATGGCGGAGGAATTGCGGGGACTGAGCAGGCAGCTCTACGCCGGCGATCAGGCTTCCTGGAACGGCAGTGTCATCGAGAATGGCATCAAGGCGCTGGCTGCCAGCCGGGACACGAAGTCCCATGTGAACGAGACTTCCGCGCTCAAACCCCTGTATCCTGATGCACGACAGTCTCATGCTTGAAGAGGAATGATCTTGAAAACACTCCTTGTCCTGGTATTGGTAACTCTGCTTGTTCCAGCCCTGGCCGGGGAATGGGAGCTGGAAAGGGATGAGCAGGGCATCCGGGTCTATACCCGGGAAGTGCCTTTTTCCGATATACGCCAGTTTCGTGCGGAGATGACGCTGCCTGCATCCCTGGACCTGGTGCTGGCGGTGTTCGACGATTTCAAACACTATCCAGAGTGGAAGTTCAAGGTCAGCATGTCCGGGGTATTGTCCCAGCCGGATGAAACGTCCTGGTATCACTACCAGGATATCCGCATGCCCTTTCCCCTGGATGACAGGCTGTTTATCCTGCATTCCCGACTGGAACCGGTCAGCACACGGGAGGTGGTCATCGATACCCGTGCGGTGCCAGATTATTGCGCAGACAATTCGGAGCAGCCCTGTCACCTGATTCACTCATCCGATGCTCTCGTGGTGAAACAGGCCTCGGGCCGCCATGTGCTGCAACAGTTGGAAGATGGTTCCACCCGGGTCACCTGGACACAACATGCGGAGCCGGGGGGACGGCTTCCCGACTGGCTGGTGAACGCCATGCTGGTGGACGGTCCCTGGGAGACTTTCAGCAAGCTTCGCGAGCAGGTGAGCAGGCCCCGCTATCGTCAGGCCCGGTTGCGCCGGGATGCTGCCGGAAACCTGTTGGGCGGGTTTGAAAAGGTCAACTGGTAAGGTCTTCAGGCCCGTATCCAAGGGCTTCAAGGGCCTGCTCGTCAGGCTGTAAGCTTCCCGTGGGAGGGATGACCAGGGTGGAGATCTGATCAAGGGTTTGCCCGGGCAGGTCTTTCAGGCTTGTCCTGTCAGCCCTTGGCTTCTGTACAGGAAGTACCGGCGCCTCGTAAATGATGACCGGAGTGTCGGGTTCATACCAGCGGTACAGCTTGTCCACCAGAATCCGCAGTTTTTCCGGTGTGGTGTCGAAGCGCCTGCAACTCAGATCCCCCGTCAATCCCACCTGCCACAGGATCAGCATGACGGTTGGATCCAGTTGCCGGTCGAATATCAGGAACTGGGTGGTTTCCATGGACAGGCAGCCACGGTTTCCGGGGTCCAGGCCCAGGTCTGCAATGAGACAGTCTTCCGCCGAGATGCCGGGCTCCATGCGCGCCGGATAACCTTCCTTGCGCAGCCGGGCGATGGCGGCATGGGGAACCTGGGCGAATACGCCGGGATGACCGTAGAAGATGGCACATACATCGTGGCCCGCGTGCACGGCATCGACGATGTCGGCTTCCATTTCCTCGTAGGTGCGTCGCCTGTCCTTCCCTTCGTCGTAGTAGATATGCAGGGGTTGGACGTCCGGGCGCAGGCTTTCCACCCAACGATAAGTGAAGGCGTCCACCATGCAGAATACCTTGTCCGCCAGTTTGATCTCGCTGACGGCGCGTTCACTTACATGACGGCCGAGTTGTATGCCGGTGCCCACCACAACCAGTGACCCTTTTATCGGTCTCGCTACCCTGTTCCGGCCTTGTCGTGGTGGCGACATTCAGGTTCCCGTGGTCTTTTTGGCGGGGGTGAAGGCCAGCACCTGGTTCCTGCCGTTGCGCTTGGCCTTGTACAGTGCCTCGTCCGCGTCGCGCACCAGGGTATCCAGGGTGTTGTAATTCCCACGGGCATGGGCCAGGCCATAGCTCAGGGTAACTTCGATGCTCTTGCCGTAGTCCACCACCGGCTGTATTTGCCGGCGGCAGTCTTCGACCAGCTTCATGGCTTGCGCCAGGTCCTTTTCGGGAAGAAAACAGGTGAATTCCTCGCCACCGGTACGACCCACGATGCCTTCCTCGCCCAGGCATTCCCTGAGGATGGAGGCGATGTGCTGGAGAACCTTGTCACCGGCGGCATGACCGTAGGTGTCATTGACGTATTTGAACCAGTCGATGTCCGCCACCACTACGGTAAAGGGCTTGCCCTGCCGCCTGCATTCGTGAAAACTCTCCTCGGCAAGGGAATAGCAGTAGGCATGGTTGTAGAGCCCTGTAAGAGGATCCACCTGGGACATGTGCTTGAAACGGCTGCGTTCCCGTTGCGCCTTCAGCCACAGCAGCACAACCACCAGGGCGATGATGATGAGCCCCAGGATGATGATGAGCGAACGCTGATGGACAGCCTGTTTCTGCAGGGCCAGGAGCTGGTTTTCCTGTGTGAGCTGGGCAAGCGCCTGTTCCTTTTGTTTTATTTCGAATTCAACCTGGAGTTGTGCAAGCCGAATGGCTTTTTGTTTGTTGAGCACCTTGCTCTCCAGGAGAGATTTTTTTCTTTGCCATTTCAGGGCCAGGTCCAGGTCTCCCCTGGCTTCCGCCAATAGGCTTTGCAAGTCATACACCTCGATCTGCTCTGTTGATGCGTTGGTGTCTTCCAGTAAAGGTAATGCCTGTTCGAGATAGCGGGTAGCCTGTTCGATGTGCCCCAGGGAAAAATGATTCCTGGCCAGTTTGAGCATGCTGAAGGTATATCCATAAATATACTTTGCTTCCTTGAAGAGATTTGCAGCTTGTTCAAAATATTGAATTGCTTCGATATGTTTTCCTTTTTCCTGATATATCATGCCCAATATGTTGTAGGACGAACCAACATATAACGGGGCGGAAGCGGCGAGGCAGTTTTCAAGCATGTTTCTTGCTGCCTTCTCGGCCAGATCAAGCTGGTTGCGCATGAAGTATGTGCCTGACAGAGAGTCCCCTGAAGTGCATAAATTGATTGCTTTGCCTGTTTTCTCGGCATGGTTCATTGCTTCTTTGGCAAGCCATAGCGCCTTGTCCAGGTCTCCGGAATCGATATAGAGTTCCGGTGCAACACTGGCCGCCAGGTATGCCAGATTCTGGTTCTTGATCCATGGCAACAACGGTTGCATCTTGTTGAGGAGATAAAAGGCCTCGAGTTCTTTTCTCTGAATGGTATAGATGGGAATGGCTATCGTATAGGCTCTTACCCTGTAGCGGGGCGGCATGTTTGGCTGGTCGAAATAATCCAGTAGTTTGATGGCGGCGTCGTAGTCACCCCGAATTGCAAGGAGGCGCATCTTGAACAGGTTGATATCACGCTTGGCTTCTTCGGAAGCCTTGTCTTCCAGTGGACGCAGGGCTTCGACAATCTGCTCGAGTTGTTTCGTGCTTTGTGTAGCGAAAGGATCGAATTGCTTCAGGGGGTTTTCCAGTGTGGTCGCATAGGCAAGTGACCAGGAAAAAAGGACGGAAAGTAATCCGAACCATGTGGCAACCATGTGGTTTTCCTCGTACGGATAACTCTTGATGATTGGGGTGAAAGCGATCAGTCGTCGTATGCCTTGATAATGGTATTAATGAGCTTTACATTGGCTATGCCGGTGGCATCTTTCAGTTTGCTCAAGTCCCCTTTCTTCAGGATGGTCATTTCTTCCTTGCTCAACCCGGCTTCCTCCATTACCTTTGCAGGATTCTTTTCATAAGCTTTGGCAAGCTCCGCATCAGCGCCCAGTTGTCTCAACAGTTCAGTCAATTTGCTCATGGTATCCAGTCTCCCCGTGTATCTCTAAGTCTCAACCTTGTCATTGTTCCATTTGCTTTACAAGAAGACTCAATGCAAATCTGAAACAAGGTTCAGGAAGTAACAGGCTGTTGCA
>CAZWRE010000187.1:0-10447 GCA_964636335.1 uncultured Sedimenticola sp.
CAGCCTTTCGATGTCATTGTTCTCCAGACCGAGGGGTAGACAGAGTTTTGCCAGGCCGCAGTTCTTGCAGGCGGTCTTGAGTTTTTCCAGGGAAACAACCTTAGTTTGTGGCAATGTCGTTCTCGGTGTGCGACGGCCCGATAAAAACAAAAATTTTGAATGCAAACCTGATCCAGATCAACACTTGACGCCACGAGCGCTTGCGTGCCTGCGAGGGATTGGTATTGAACTTGCAAAAAACAGAGCCATCGACTGGTGTCGATGGCTCTGGTTGGCATTCCATGCCATATCAAGCTGCCGGACAGGGCGCCGGTATCACTTGGATGGTGCCGCGGGTGCTGCCTGGGGAGCAGGGGGAGGCATCATGCCGGGATAACCGTATCCAGGACCGGGGCCGTAGCCATGGCCGGGACCGGGACCATAGCCGGGACCGGGACCATAGCCGGGGCCGGGGCCATAGCCATAGGGACCGTAGCCATAGTAGTTGTTGTAGCGGTTGTAACCGCGACCATAGCCGCTGCCGCTGCCACGACCGCTGAAGCCCATGTTGAAATCAGCGTTGCCGGTACCATCACCTATCCAGTCGCCCATGTTGTCCCAGTTGTTGTAACCACCACGGTCGCCCCAGGGACCGCCCCACCAGGCGCTGGCGCTGGACATGGTGAAGATGGCAGCGCCGGCAATGGCGGCTGCGCCCAGTGTTTTTGCTAGTTTTTGCATTTGGAAACTCCTTTGATGTTCACAATGTTTATGTGGCGTCCCCGGGGGGTGCCGATGCAGCGCAAGAATCAGCGCGGAGGGCCGCGGGCCGGCCTTGGCTTTGCCCGTGATCCCGTGCCTGAAACCCGTACTGGTTCACGTTCGATCAAAACCAGACCGAGAGTGCAAGGTTTGCTGTAGTTATTCTCGCAGCGGGAAGATAAATATAGAGCACCCAATGCAATAGCGCCAGTTTTATTTGTCGCGGGGAACACGGCCAGGCCGGATCATCGATGCGCCCGAGACCATGCCTGTAACGTTTCGGCGTGGGGGGAATTTCATTGAGCGCCTGTTCCTCCTCTGATAAAATTCCTTTCCGTCCGTTGGCTTCCCCAATCACCGAATCTCAGGTCTGATGACAAAATACATATTCATTACGGGCGGTGTCGTATCCTCCCTTGGCAAGGGCATTGCGTCCGCCTCCCTGGGGGCCCTGCTCGAAGCGCGCGGCCTGAGAGTCACCATGCTCAAGCTCGATCCCTACATCAACGTGGATCCGGGCACCATGAGCCCTTTTCAGCATGGCGAGGTGTTCGTTACCGAGGATGGCGCGGAAACGGATCTGGACCTGGGGCACTACGAGCGCTTCATCAACACCACCATGGGGAAGCACAACAACTTCACCAGCGGCCAGGTGTACGAGAGTGTCATCCGCAAGGAGAGGCGTGGGGATTACCTGGGAGGCACGGTGCAGGTCATTCCCCATATCACCGACGAAATCAAGCGCCAGATCCGCCTGGGTGCGGATGATTCCGACGTGGCCATGGTGGAGATTGGCGGCACCGTGGGTGATATCGAATCCCTGCCTTTCATGGAGGCCATCCGCCAGATGGGGGTGGAACTTGGGCGTGAGAACGCGCTGTTCATGCACCTGACCCTGGTGCCCTACATCCCCACTTCCGGCGAGATCAAGACCAAGCCCACCCAGCATTCCGTGAAGGAGTTGCGTTCCATCGGCATCCAGCCGGACGTGCTGCTCTGTCGGGCCGATCGTCCCCTGCCGGACGCGGAAAGGCGCAAGATTGCCCTGTTCACCAACGTACAGGAGCGGGCCGTTATTTCCGCCGTCGATGCCGATACCATCTACCGTATCCCCCTGCTGTTGCATGAACAGGATCTGGACCAGATCGTGGTGGAACAGCTCAAGCTGGATGTGCCGCCGGCGGATCTTTCGGAGTGGGAGAAGGTTGTGGACGGCCTGTTCAATACCAGCCGGGAAGTCAACATTGCCATGGTGGGCAAGTATGTCGATCTTACCGAGTCATACAAGTCTCTGAACGAGGCCCTGATCCACGCCGGCATACAGACGGGATCCAGGGTCAATATCCATTACTTCGATTCGGAAGACTTCGAAGGCGGGGATCTGAGTCCCCTGGCGGGTATGGACGCCATCCTGGTGCCCGGCGGTTTTGGCAACCGGGGCGTGGAAGGCAAGATAGCCGCCGTGCGCCATGCCCGCGAGAAAGGCATTCCCTACCTGGGCATCTGCCTGGGCATGCAGGTGGCGGTCATCGAGTATGCGCGGGATGTTGCCGGCCTCAAGGACGCCCACAGCACCGAATTCGACAAGAATACCTCGGCTCCGGTCATCGCGCTGATCACCGAGTGGCTGGAAAAGGACGGTTCCGTGGTGCAGCGGGATGAGCGTTCCGACCTGGGCGGCACCATGCGTCTGGGCGGCCAGGAATGCATCCTTGCCGAGGGTTCCCTGGCCCGCAAGCTGTACGGCAAGGAGCGTATCATCGAGCGCCATCGTCACCGGTATGAATTCAACAACCAGTATGGTGAATTGTTGCAGGAGAAAGGTCTGCGCATCACCGGTACCTCGGCCGACGGCACCCTGGCGGAAATCGTCGAATTGCCGGATCATCCCTGGTTCCTGGCTTGCCAGTTTCATCCCGAATTCACTTCCACACCACGTTATGGGCATCCCCTGTTCACCGGCTTCATTGAAGCCGCCCTGGAACACCAGAAGAAGGAAACCGCTGACTGATGGAACTCTGCGGCTTCGAGGTCGGCCTGGACCGGCCCCTGTTTCTCATTGCCGGCACCTGTGTGGTGGAGGGCCTGCAGTCCGCCATGGATACGGCGGGCGCATTGAAGGAGATTGCCGATGAGTTGGGTATTTCCCTGATCTACAAGTCTTCCTTCGACAAGGCCAACCGCTCTTCCCATGACAGTTTTCGCGGGCCGGGGCTGGAAGAGGGCCTGAAAGTGCTGGAGGCGGTGAAAAGGGAACTGAACCTCCCCCTGCTCACGGATGTCCATGAAGACACGCCCCTGGACGAGGTGGCGGCCGTGGTGGACGTATTGCAGACGCCGGCCTTTCTCTGCCGCCAGACTAACTTCATTCAACGGGTGGCGGCGCAGGGCAGACCCGTGAACATCAAGAAAGGCCAGTTTCTCGCGCCCTGGGACATGGTCAACGTCGTTGAGAAGGCCCGGGCCGTGGGCAATGAACAGATCATGGTATGCGAGCGGGGGGTATCCTTCGGTTACAACACCCTGATCTCCGACATGCGCGGCCTGGCGGTGATGCGGGATACCGGCTGCCCGGTGGTGTTCGATGCCACCCATTCGGTACAGCAGCCGGGAGGGCTGGGCAAGTCCTCCGGTGGACAAAGGGAATTCGTCCCCGTGCTGGCGCGTGCCGCGGTAGCCGCTGGAGTTTCTGGTTTGTTCATGGAAACCCATGAAAACCCTGAAAAAGCCTTGAGTGACGGTCCCAATTCATGGCCCCTGGGGAAGATGCGTGAATTGCTTGAGATCCTGCTGGAAATCGATGCGCTGGTGAAGCAGCGGGGGTTTGTGGAAGTAGGGTTGTAGATGCCGGGAATTCCCCGGATTCCGCTTTTGCCTCCTTTGGGCCGCGCTTGCCCGGAACAGGCGTGGCCCGCGTGAAGCGTAGCGTGATACGGGACAATGAGGGCGGAAGACGCCCATTCCCACGGCGCCCAACGAATTTTATTGCAACAAGAAAATCTATCTGGAGACGACAAGATGTCGGAAATTATCAGCGTAAGAGCCCGGGAGATTCTCGATTCCCGTGGCAATCCCACCATCGAAGCCGATGTATACACCGCCGACGGCGCCATGGGGCGGGCGGTGGCGCCTTCCGGTGCTTCCACCGGTTCCCGCGAGGCCCTGGAACTGCGTGATGGTGACGCCAACCGCTATGGCGGCAAGGGCGTGCTCAAGGCCGTGGAGAACGTGAATACCCTGATCCGGGACGCCGTGAGTGGCATGGATGTGGCCGATCAGACCGCTCTGGACGCACGCATGATCGAGCTGGACGGCACCGAGAACAAATCGAAGCTGGGCGCCAATGCCATCCTGGCGGTGTCCCTGGCGGCGGCCCACGCGGCGGCCCAGGAAAACGAACAGCCCCTGTACCAATACCTGGGCAAGGGTGATTTCCGCCTGCCCGTGCCCATGATGAACATCATCAACGGCGGCGCCCATGCGGACAACAGCGTGGATCTGCAGGAATTCATGATCCTGCCCGTGGGCGCGCCGTCCATCCGCGAGGCGGTGCGTTACGGTGCGGAAGTCTTCCATGCCCTGAAATCCGTGCTGGGCAAGCGAGGCCTGGCCACCACCGTGGGTGACGAAGGTGGTTTCGCGCCCAATCTCGGTTCCAACGAGGAAGCCATCGAGGTCATCCTCGAAGCTATCGATAAAGCCGGTTACAAGGCGGGCCAGGACATCTATCTGGGCCTGGACGCGGCCAGTTCCGAGTTCTACAGGGATGGCAAGTACCACCTGGTTTCGGAGAACCGCAGCTTCGATTCCGCGGGCTTTTCCGAGTACCTGACCAACTGGGTGCGCCAGTATCCCATCATCTCCATAGAGGACGGCATGGATGAGAGCGACTGGGACGGCTGGAAGCTGCACACGGAGATGCTGGGTGACAAGGTACAACTGGTTGGGGACGACTTGTTCGTCACCAACACGAAGATCCTCCAGGAGGGCATAGACAAGGGCGTGGCCAACTCCATCCTCATCAAGTTCAACCAGATCGGCACCCTCACGGAAACCCTGCAGGCCATCGAGATGGCCAAGGCGGCCGGCTATTCCGCGGTCATTTCCCACCGCTCCGGGGAGACCGAGGACACCACCATTGCCGACCTGGCCGTGGCCACGGCCACAGGCCAGATCAAGACCGGCTCCCTGTCCCGTTCCGACCGCGTGGCCAAGTACAACCAGCTGATGCGCATCGAGGATCAACTGGGTGATGCGGCGGTCTATGCGGGGAAGGATGCTTTCCCCTTGAACTGATGCCCTGGTACTTCCGCCTGCTGTTCGCTGTCCTGCTGGCCATGTTCTTCACCCTGCAGTATCGTCTCTGGGTGGGGCAGGGCAGCCAGGCGGAAGTGTATCGTCTCGAACGCCAGATCGAGCGCCAGCAGGCACGCCTGGCGGACATGCGCGAGCGCAACGAAAAGCTGCGCGCCGAGGTGGAGAGCCTGAAGAACGGTCTTCAGGCCGTGGAGGCCAGGGCGCGGCTGGATCTGGGCATGATCAAGGATGGTGAAACCTTCTACCAGGTCATTGAAGCCGATGATGTGGCCTCTCCAGCCAGATGAGTTACGTGGCAGTGGTTCCCGCTGCGGGCGCGGGCCGGCGCATGGGGACGGATATCCCCAAGCAGTATCTCAAGATACATGGCAAGGCGGTCATCGACTGGACCCTGCGAACCCTGCTGTCCCATCCGGACATCGAATCCGTGGTGGTGGCTCTTGGCGCCGATGACGAATACTGGCCCGACACCCTGAGCGCGTCTGATTCCCGCGTGCGTACTGTTGACGGTGGGAAGGAGCGCTGTCATTCCGTGCTGAACGCGCTCGATGTGCTGGTCAAGGAAATGTCTCCGGGTGATTACGTGCTGGTACATGACGCGGCCCGGCCTTGTGTGCGAGGGGAAGACATTTCCCGTCTGATCCGCCTGGCTGGCACCGGAGTTGGGGGAGTGCTGGGTGTTCCCGTGCACGACACCATGAAAAGAACGGATGCCGAAGGCAAGGTCGTGGAAACGGTGGACAGGAACCGCCTCTGGCATGCCTTCACGCCCCAGTTCTTTCCTCTTGGATTGTTGCGCGACAGCATGAAGGCGGCCCTGGCGGCGGGTGTGGAAATAACCGACGAGGCCAGTGCCATGGAGTGGGCGGGGTACTGCCCCTTGATGGTGGAGGGCGCGGCCAGCAACATCAAGATCACCCGCCCTGATGATCTGTCGCTGGCGGCATTTTATCTCGCGGGTGTTTGATGGAGGCGCCGTGAACGCGCCGCGCGGTCAATGCTTTATGGGCCGGCCATCGGGTTCGGTGGCGGACAAGCGGTGGAATGGATCCTGCTGGCGCTCCAGCCACTGTCGCAGTTGCTGCTGCAGGGTCTTTCGAACATCGGCAAGGGTTTCATCGTCAATCCGGTTCACCAGTTCTTCAGGATCCTCGCGCAGGTCATAGAGTTCGTCCTTGCCCGTCAGGTGGTCCACGAACTTGAATTCCCGGGTGCGTATCATGCGCATGGGGTGATTCCACTTCTGCTTGTTCTGGTATTGTGAAATCACGAAATCCGGCGCCGCTCTGCTTTTTCCTGTAAGACGGGCAACCAGGCTGCGCCCATCCAGTCCTTGGGGCTGCTGGCCGGCGAATTCCAGCATGGTCGGCAACAGATCCACGTTGACGGTGAGACCGTCGTCGGTACCGGCGGGCAGGCCGCCGTATGCTTGCGGAACACGGATGAGCAGGGGGACTCTCACCAGGGATTCATACATGAAAGGCCCCTTGTACACCAGGTGGTGCCGGGTATCCATGTCGCCGTGGTCGGAGGTGACGATGACAATGGTGTTCCGTTCAAGATCGTGCTGCTTCAGCGCCTGGAGTATCCGGCCAAGCTGTTCGTCAAAGTGCCTGACGCGCCGCCGGTAATATCCGCGGTAGGATTTCCAGATGCTTTCCTCTGCATGGAGGAAACGCCGCACGGGGCCGGTTTCCATGTACTGCTTCTGCGCAGCCGGCTTGGTGGAGAAGTCTTCACGGTAGTAGCTGTCCGGCAGGCTCATGTTCCCGGCCAGTTCCGGAAGCGGTTCCGGCGGGTGTTTCCAGCCATAGTTATAGATGTTGTGGGGTTCCAGGTAGTTCAGGAACAGGGCGAAAGGCCGATCCCCGGGAAGCCGCGCCAGAAACTCCAGTGCCTTGCGTGTCTTCTCTTCGTCCGTTGTGTCATCGCCGCCCCTGATGGTGTCGAAAGCACCATAATCATAGTCCAGTCGGTGATTTCCCAATGGCCCGAGATGCCACTTGCCGATATAGCCGGTGAAATAACCGGCCTCCCTGAAATAGCTCCCTGCCGTCCTGATACCATCCTTCAGTCCGGTGATCCTGCTCCCGTCAGCCAGGGTGGATCCCGTGTTTCCGGGAACCCCTGTCTTGTGGGGGTAGAGGCCGGTGTAGATGCTGGCCCGGCTGGGTGAACACTGTGGTGAGGTGACGAAGGCGTGACTGAAGGTGCGGGACTGGTGGGCCAGCTCATCCAGGCTGGGGGTTTCGAAGCTGGCGTCTTCCAGCCCCCGGGCCTGGTAATGCTGTTGGTCGGAGAGGATCAAGAGAATGTTGGGTCTGGCCGAGGAGCTGTTTTCTTCACCTGAGCAGCCTGCCAGCAGGGATATGAACAGGAAAACACCGAGCAACAGAAACAGAAGGTGAACCCGGGGATGTATGGGAAACAAGGGGGGCATGCGTGTGGCCAATAGGTTGTTCTTGTTCATGGATGCTTGTCCGGCATGTTACCAGAGCTCGTGAAACCGGGAATCTCCAGGGAAAGCAGTTGCCGCAGGTTCAGGGTGGTCTGCATGGCGATCTGTTCGCGGGGTTCGTTGCGAAGCTGTTCCAGAGTGTCCAGCACTTCCGGCAGGTATTCCGGGCTGTTGCGCTGATAACGGTGTCTCTCTCCCGACATGTCGGGGGCGTCGGTTTCCAGCACCATGGCATCCAAGGGAAGCTCCGTTGCCAGCCTGCGCAGCTTGCGGGAGCGTTCATAGGTGATCATGCCGCCGAATCCCAGGTGGAATCCCAGGTCGATGAACTTGCCGGCCTGTTGAATACTGCCGCTGAAGGCATGGCAAATGCCGCCTCTTACGGGATGCTGTCTCAGAATCTGCAACACCTGGTCGTTGGCTTTTCTCATGTGCAGAATCACCGGCAGGTTCAGCTCCCTGGCCAGATCCAGCTGGGCTTCCAGGTAGTAACGCTGCTTTCTTTCGTCCAGGTGGGGAAGGAACAGGTCCAGGCCGATTTCGCCGATGGCCACGGGGTGTTCGCTCCGGGCCAGGTCGGCCAGCCTGTCCAGCCCCGCTTGCGAATGTTCGTCGCAGTAGTAGGGGTGTAGTCCCAGGGCGGGCCAGATGTCGTCCGCGCCGGCGGCAATGTCCAGCACCTTTCTCCAGCGTCCGGTCGTGGTGCCGGGGATGACAAAGCCCCCCACGCCGACCTGGCGGGCCCTGTCCAGTACCTGCTGCCGGTCTTTATCGAAAGCCGGCATGTCCAGGTGGCAGTGACTGTCGATGATCAGCTCAGTCATGAAGGATGGCGCTCCCCTCGTCGCGGATGAAATCGAGAAAGGTCTGGGCAACGAGGCTGAGCTTGCGGTTTGATGCGTGCACGGCAAACCAGTGGCGGCGCAGGGGGAAACCCTTCACGTCCAGCACGCGGATCTTGCCGCTGTCCAGTTCCAGGCGCAGGTTATGTTCGGACATGACGGAGATTCCCAGCCCGGCCATGACGGCTTGCTTGATGGCCTCGATGCTGCCCAACTCCATGTAGGGTTCGAGAACAAGCCTTTGTTCCGAGAAGAGTTTGTCCATGGCCAGGCGGGTGCCGGAACCCGGCTCCCGCAGCAGGATGCGTTCTTCCAGGAGCCGTTTCAGGGGTATGGCGCGCTTCTTTGCCAGCCTGTGCCCGGGGGGGGCAATGACCACGAGGTCATTGTCCAGAAAGGGAGTGGATTGCACATCCAGTTCATTCGGCACCTTGCCCATGATGAGCAGATCATCCTGGGCCTCTTCCAGTCGCTCCAGTATTTTTTCCCGGTTGGTGACGATGAGACGGGGTTCCACGTCTGGGTAGCGTTGCACGAACACGCCCAGCAGGTGCGGCATGAAATACTTGGCAGTGGTGACCACGGCAATGCGCAGCTCGCCCTTGACCTCCCCGGTAAGGGAGGAAATCTCCCCTCCCAGCAGCTCCAGGCGGTTGAGGATGTCACGAGAGGCATCCAGGGTCTTGCGCCCGGCGGGCGTGAGCCGAAGCTTCTTGCCGCTCTGCTCGAACAGGGGCATGCCGATGGCTTCACTGAGCTTCTTCACCTGCATGGAGACCGTGGGTTGGGTGAGGTGCAGGGCTTCGGCGGCTCTGGTGTAGCCGCCATGGCGCGCCACGGCCACCAGGATCTGCAGTTGGCGCAGGGTGGTGGTGCGGGCGAGGGTGTCGGTGGAAAATCTTGTCATAGAGGATAGTCTATCACGACCATATAAAATATCGATTTTACCTTATGTGATGGGGCAGGCAGAATGCACCAACTCGGCGGAAACGCCGAATGTATCTCAATGACTATAGAGGGTAATAAAATGGATCAATCCAGTCGTTATACGGATCTCAGCCTGAAAGAAGAAGATCTGATTGCCGGTGGCAAGCACATCCTGTGCGCTTACAAGATGAAGCCTGCTGAAGGCTATGACTATCTGGCCACCGCGGCTCACTTTGCTGCCGAGTCTTCCACCGGCACCAACGTGGAGGTTTCCACCACCGACGACTTCACCAAGGGTGTAGACGCGCTGGTTTATCACATCGATGAAGAAACCAATGACATGCGCATTGCCTATCCCATCGAGCTGTTCGACCGTAACGTGATCGATGGCCGCATGATGCTGGTGTCCTTCCTGACCCTCACCATCGGCAACAACCAGGGCATGGGTGACGTGGCCTGGGCCAAGATGATCGATTTCTACATGCCCGAGCGTGCCATCCAGCTGTTCGACGGTCCTGCCAAGGACATCTCCGACCTGTGGCGCATCCTGGGGCGTCCTGTCGAGAACGGCGGTTACATTGCCGGTACCATCATCAAGCCCAAGCTGGGCCTGCGTCCCGAGCCTTTCGCCGAAGCGGCCTACCAGTTCTGGCTGGGTGGTGACTTCATCAAGAACGATGAGCCCCAGGGCAACCAGGTATTCTGCCCCATGAAGAAGGTCATCCCCCTGGTGGCCGATGCCATGAAGCGTGCCCAGGATGAGACTGGCGAAGCCAAGCTGTTCTCCGCCAACATCACCGCCGATTCCCACGCCGAAATGATCGCGCGTGGTGAATACATCCTGGAGACCTTCGGTTCCGATGCTGACAAGGTGGCCTTCCTGGTTGATGGCTATGTTGGTGGTCCCGGCATGGTTACCACCGCACGCCGCTGGTTTGCCGGTCAGTACCTGCACTATCACCGCGCTGGTCATGGTGCCGTGACTTCTCCGTCTTCCAACCGCGGCTACACCGCCTTCGTTCTGGCCAAGATGTCTCGTCTGCAGGGTGCTTCCGGTATCCACGTGGGCACCATGGGCTACGGCAAGATGGAAGGTGACAAGGATGACAAGGTCATCGCCTACATGATTGAGCGTGATGAGTGCCAGGGTCCCGTCTATTAC
>CAZWRE010000188.1:0-37312 GCA_964636335.1 uncultured Sedimenticola sp.
TCCGCCCCCGGGCCGATGGGTCGCGGTGGGGGCGCCGCTCCTACAACATTGTGGGAGGCCCGCCCTCGGGCCGATGGGTTGCGGCGGGGCGCCGCTCCTACCTCCCGCCCTTGGGGCCGATGGGTCGCGGCGGGGGCGCCGCTCCTACCTCCCGCCCCCAGGCCGATGGGGCGTGGCGGGAAAGGCGCTCTTGCGGGGGGGGCATGGGTCGCAGGGCTGGTTCGTTTGTTCACCGCAATGTTGCTGATGTTGGGTGTCGCGCCACTGCCGGCCTGGGAGCTGTCCGGTAATGTTGCCGTGGAAGGGCGTGTATTCTTTCAGAACCCGCTGGATGCCCGCCAATACGATAACGACTATTCTCTTTCCCTGGAGCCCGAGTTCGCCCATGAATGGGATGAGGGCCGGCAGACCCTGGTGTTCCGGCCTTTTGGCCGCCTGGATGCCAATGACGATGAGCGCAGTCACTGGGATATACGCGAACTGCAATGGATCTACGCGGGTGATGGCTGGGAGACGCGCCTGGGTATCGGCAAGGTGTACTGGGGGGTTACCGAGGCCATGCACCTGGTGGACATCATCAACCAGACGGATCTGGTGGAGAACATCGATGGGGAGGACAAGCTGGGTCAGCCCATGGCCAAGCTGTCCCTGGAACGGAACTGGGGCACCCTGGATTTCTTCCTCCTGCCGTATTTTCGCGAGCGCACCTATCCCGGCGTGGAAGGACGTCCGCGCGGCCAGCCGCGCATCGACCCGGATCTGGCCAGCTATGAATCTTCCCGGGAGGAGAAGCACCTGGATTTTGCCGCGCGCTGGTCTCACTACATTGGCGAATGGGATATTGGCCTGAGTTATTTCCGGGGAACCGGGCGTGATCCCCTGTTCAACCCGGTGCTGCTGCCAACGGGTGAGTTGGTGCTGGCGCCTTACTACGAGATCATCGACCAGGCCAGCCTGGATCTGCAGGCCACCCTGGGGGAATGGCTGTGGAAGCTGGAAGTCATGTACCGGGACAGCAGCAGCGACCGCTTCACCGCCGCTACCGGCGGCTTCGAATACACAAGGGTGGGGGTCTTTGACAGCGATGCGGATCTGGGCTTTGTGGGGGAGTTCATGCTGGATGAGCGGGGAGAGGATGCCACCACGCCCTTCAATCATGATCTCTTTGCCGGTCTGCGCTGGACGGCAAACGATGCACAGAGCCTGGAGATTCTGTTTGGCGCCATCGTGGACTGGGAGAACGGTTCCACCCTGTTGAATCTGGAGGCCAGCCGGCGTTTCGGACAGAATTACTTGCTTTCCGTGCAGTTACGCAGTTGGTGGAATGTGGATGAAAGGGACTTGCAGTATCCGTTTCGTCGGGATGATTATCTACAGGTGGAGTTGGCGCGTTATTTCTGACCCTGTTCTTTCATTCTTGTCTGTACCAGAACCTGACCGTTTTCGATTCTTACCGGATAGGTGCCAATCGGCTCACTGGCGGGCTCGCATAGAGGGGCGCCGGTTTCAAGATCGAAATAACTGCCATGCAGGGAGCATTTGATGCGGCCGTTCTGAATGCAGCCCAGGGACAGTGAAAAGTCCTCGTGACTGCACATTTCGTCCACTACGTACAGCCTGCCGTCCGCGTTGCACAACAGCAAGCGCCTGCCATCCGCCACCACCCGTTTCATCTGGCCGGGAGCAAGCTCGTTCTCGGTGGCGATGGCAACCCACTGGTTCGGCATCATTTCACCCGGTTGGCGGCCTTGCCGGAATCCAGTACCGCGCGTATTTCATCCGCGGCATCCGTGAGATTGTCGTGCCTGCCCATGTGTTTGAGAATCAGGGCGCCCGTGTACACCAATGAGTCGTATGTGGCGCCTGGCTTGCCGTTGAGCGCTTCCATGCCCGCCTCGGCCGCGGCGATGGCGGTGTCCCTGATGTCCACGGCAATGGCGATTTCATCGCCGGGCCGGGTGGTTTTGGGAAGATCTTCCGGCAGTGGCACGGCGCGCAGGGTCTGGGTGATGCCCACCATGTCCGGGTGGATGTCCACACCGATTTCCTCACCTCTGTCGTGGTAGCTGAAATATTTTCCATCCTGACGCAGGGAAGGAATGATGCCGCCTTCCACGCCGCGAATGAGCAGGGCCGAATCGAAACCGACGTGACGGGCCAGCATGGCGTAGATGGGCGGGTAGGGCTTGTGTACGTAACCACTGACGAAGTGGGTTGCCTGCCTGCCGGCTATGGGCTTGGCCAGAACTTCCACGGTGGTGAGCACCTGGCGCTTGATCATCTGGGTGCGCAGGGGAATGAGATCGTGCAGGGGTTTGCAAAAGCCGGCCTGATCCACGTAGGCCCAGCCGGTCTGGTCATCGTTCAGGCGTGCAGCGGCTTCCGTCGTGTCCAGATCCACCCTGGCGCCGGCGGCTTCCAGCACATGGCGGTGGGTTACGCCGTATTTCGGGCCCACGGCATCCAGCCCGTGGGAGATGGGGTGCAGGCCGCATTCCGCCAGCAAGGGGGGCAGGAAAGGTGCCGCGGGCAGGGTGCGGTTATAGCCGTCATAAGGGTCGGCCATGTCGATGACGTGATCTACATCCGCGGTAACGCCATCCACCATTTCACGAATGCCGTCCAGCACGCCCTTGAATTCGTCATGGGTCTCGCGCTTCATGCGCAGGGCGATGAAGAAGATGGCCGCCTGCACGGGGTCGATCTGGCCTCGCAGGATGGCGGCGGTGGCTTTTCGCGCCTCTTCCAGACTGATGTCCTTGGAAAGTTCCGGCCCGGTGGCGATCCGCTGGATGATGGATCGCATGAGCAGGTGTGCTTCGGTGGTTTCGGCTACGGTCATCTTGTGCTCCGCGATGGTGTGCTGTTCATGGGCAGGGAGTATTGGATAACCCGGGGGAACATTCAACAATGAGCGGCACAGGGGTTTTGCGCGAGAGGCCTACCGGTCGGACTGCACCTTGTTCCGTTTGAGTACCGAGGTGATGACCTTGTCGTGCTCGAAATAGACGCTGAAATCGGCGTAATCCCAGCGGCTGATGGGGGGTTCTCCCACCGGTCCCTTCCTCGCCAGGGGCGAGCCGAAACGCCTCTCGACTTCGGTCATGCTGTCACCGTTGTGCGGGCGGGGTATCGAAGACCTCTGTTCCTGCTTGACGGCGTCGATCAACAGGACTTCGCCGCTGCCTATCGCGGGAACTGCCAGCAGCACCAGTGATATCCAGAGAGTTTTCATGTCTTTCATCCATATTTTCGGAAATGGGCATCTGGAATATAACATTATCGCCTCTGCTCAGACATAGAACCGTTTCTGTTTTTCGCGTATTTGATCTGGGGCATTATTCCCGGGTGCCGGCGGGACTATAATCAAGACAACGGAGCGGCGCGTCAGGCCGGGAGCTTGGTTGCTCTGAAGGCATTGGGCATCCTCCAGTATTCGAGAACAAGAGGAAATACCATGGGCAGAAAGAAAAAGAACAAGGCGACACTGAAAAAACTGCTGGATCGGCTGAGCAATCCGCAAAAGGTACTGGAATCGCCAAAGATCATTTCCGGAAAGAAGCTGCTGCGCCTGTCCTATGAGCTGGGTGAGTACCCTTACCCGGAAAAGATGGAACTGGAAGAATACGAGCGGGAGAAACATCTGCTGCAGATCGAATTGCTCAAGGTTCAGGCCTGGGTGAAGGAAGACGCCAAGAAGATCCTGGCCCTGTTCGAAGGACGCGACGCCGCGGGAAAGGGGGGAACCATCAAGCGTTTCATGGAGCACCTCAACCCCCGGGCGGCCCATGTGGTGGCCCTTGAAAAACCCACCGAACGCGAGCTTGGGCAGTGGTATTTCCAGCGTTATGTGCAGCATCTGCCCACGCGTGGCGAGATCGTGCTCTTTGACCGTTCCTGGTACAACCGTGCCGGCGTGGAACGGGTGATGGGTTTTTGCACCAATGAGGAATACCTGGAGTTCCTGCGCCAGGCGCCGCAACTGGAACAGATGCTGGTGAATTCCGACACCATCTTCTACAAGTACTGGTTTTCCGTCAGTCGTCAGGAGCAACTGCGCCGTTTCCACAGTCGGTATCATGATCCCCTGAAGCACTGGAAACTCAGTCCCATCGATCTTCAGTCCCTGGAAAAGTGGGATGACTACACGAATGCGCGCAAGGCCATGTTCTTCTACACGAACACGGCGGATGCTCCCTGGACGGTGGTCAAGTCCGATGACAAGAAGCGGGCGCGCATCAACTGCATGAGGGATTTTCTGCACAAGCTGGATTATCCCAACAAGGATCACAACGTGGCTCGGGCGCCGGATCCCCTGATAGTCGGTCCCGTTTCCAAGGTGTACAACAACTGAGAGGTAAGCCGTCATGGCCGGGAAAGACAAGAAGAAAAAGCAGGGTGCAAGGAAGAAGTCCGCTGCGAAGGACGTTCAGATGAAGCTGCTGAAAAAACTGAAGAAGGCCATCAAGAAGGCCAAGAAGGCAGCCGCGGCGGCCGAGGAAGCGGCAAGGGATGTGAGCAAGGTGCTGGAGAAGGCCCATGCCGCTGCCAAGGATGCCAAGGTTCAGTCAGTCAAGGTGCAGGCTGAGAATGAAAGTGTCAGAAAACAGCTAAAGGCCAAGCTCAAATATTCAGAGAAGCAGGCCAAAAAGGCAGCAGCCAAGGCAAAAGCCAGGCGCAATGCGGCGCGCCTCAAGGCAGAGGCCAAGAAAATCGCTCAGGACGCCAGGAAGGCCGAGAAAAAGAAGAAGGCCCGGGCCATGAAGGCAATGGGGAAAAAGGCCTTTGCGGATGCGGCTGCTGTACAGGCCAGAAAAGGCAAGGGCAAGAAGGCATTGAAAAAAACCGCCGGCAAAAAGAGCAAGGCCAGGCTGTCTCCCGGAAAGAAGCAAAAGACAAGAAAGAAAGGCGGCAGGAAAAAGCACTGATTCCGCTCGGCTCCTTCTTTTTGGAGGAGTCGTTTTCCCTGCAAGTTACTCGCCAGCATGGCGCCATGGCGGCTATAATGCCGCCATGTTCTATCCCCTGTCAGTCTGGATCGGCCTGCGCTATACCCGGGCGGAGCGCCGCAACCACTTCATTTCTTTCATTTCCTTTATTTCCACCATGGGCATCACCCTGGGGGTGATTGTGCTCATCACCGTGCTGTCGGTGATGAACGGCTTTCACAAGGAGGTTCGTGAGCGCATTCTCGGCATGGCTTCTCACGCGGACATCAATGCCGTGGATGGCGGGGGGCTGAAGGACTGGCAGCAGGCCCTGGACAAGGCGAAACAGCATCCCCGGGTGATCGGGGCCGCTCCCTACGTGGAAACCATGTCCATGCTCATGCATGGCGGGCAGGTCAGCGGCGCGCTGGTACGCGGCGTACGCAGTGATCTGGAGTCCCAGGTCGTGGATGTGGAAGCGCACATGCAGACCGGCTCCCTGACAGACCTGGAACCGGGGAGCTTCAAGATCGTTCTGGGCAGGGAGCTGGCCTTTGCCCTGCGGGCGAGCGTGGGAGACAAGGTGACCATGCTGGTGCCCAGGTTCACTTCCACCCCGGCGGGATCCGTGCCGCGTATGAAGCGTTTTACCGTCAGCGGTATTTTCAACGTGGGCATGGGGGAGTACGACCGGGGTGTGGCCATGGTGAACATGAAGGATCTGGCGACGCTGCTGCGTCTGGGGAATGCCGTTTCCGGCATCCGGCTCAAGCTGGATGATCTCTACCTGGCTCGCCAGGTATCCCGGGAGCTTGCCCTGGCGTTCAACGGGTATTTTCGCGTTACCGACTGGACGGACCAGCACCGGAACTTCTTCTCGGCCCTGAAGATGGAAAAGCGCATGATGGGGCTGCTGCTGTTCTTCATCGTGGTCATCGCTGCCTTCAATATCGTCGCCACCCTGGTAATGGTGGTGGTGGACAAGCGGGCGGACATTGCGATACTCAAGACCTTTGGCGCCGCGCCGCGGCAGATCATGAATATCTTCATCGTGCAGGGCTCGGTGATTGGCTTCGTCGGCACCCTGATTGGTGTGATCCTGGGGGTGATTCTGGCGCTGAACGTGGAGCAGGTTGTGAGCTGGATCGAATCCCTGTTCGATGTGCAGTTCATCGATCCCAGCGTCTACTACATCAGCATGCTGCCTTCCGACCTGCATTGGGATGATGTGCTGCTGGTGGGGGCGGGTTCTTTCCTGTGCAGTTTCCTCATGACCCTGTACCCGGCCTGGAATGCCTACCGCACCATGCCGGCGGAGGCTCTGCGTTATGAGTGAAGTCGTGCTGGAAAGCCGCGGCCTGCGCCGAACCTATACCACCGGACCGGAAGACGTGGAAGTGTTGCGTGGCGTGGATCTGCGCGTTGCATCGGGAGAGCAGATCGGCATCCTGGGCGCTTCAGGTTCCGGCAAGAGCACCCTGTTGCATTGTCTGGGCGGATTGGATGAGCCAGATGACGGCGAGGTGCTGCTCAACGGTGAAATCTTCAGCAGGCTGCCGGAGGCCCGGCGCTGCCATGTGCGTAACCGCCACCTGGGCTTCATCTATCAGTTTCATCACCTGTTGGCGGAGTTCACCGCCCTGGAGAACGTCGCCATGCCCCTGTTGCTGCGACGCACACCCATTGACGAGGCGCGCCGGCGGGCCAGGGAGATGCTGGTTCGCGTGGGGCTGGAAAAGCGGATCTCCCACAAGCCGTCGGAGCTGTCCGGTGGGGAACGTCAGCGTACCGCCGTGGCCCGCGCCCTGGTGTCGGAACCGGGCTGTGTGCTGGCTGATGAACCCACGGGCAATCTCGATCCCGGCACGGCGGCGGGCATCTATGAACTCATGCTGGAGCTGAACCGGGAACAGGGCACCAGCTTCGTCATCGTCACCCATGATCCGGGCCTGGCGCGGCGCATGGATCGCGTGTTTCAGTTGGAAGAGGGTGTGTTGCGCCCCTGTTGACGCCGGCGGTACTGGCGCACCACGTGCCAGCGCCAGTACAGGCGCATGATTCCGTAGCCGATGGCGGCCAGCACCAGCCCCACCACTACCGAGCCCAGGTACAGGGGCTGCCAGATTTCCCCCATGCTGTGGGCAAACCATTCCAGGGTCAGTTCCATGTCCCTGATGGGCTCGTGCCGGGGCAGCAGCCAGGTGCCCACCACATAGTTGCAATAGAAGATGGGTGGCATGGTCAGGGGATTGGTCAGCCACACCAGCACCACGGAAATGGGCAGGTTCACCCTGGCCAGGATGGCCGTGGCAGCGGCGGCGATCATCTGAAAGGGTATGGGAATCATGGCCCAGAACAGGCCCGCGGCAAAGGCGCCTGAAACGGAACGCCGGTTCAGATGCCACAGATTCGGATCTTTCAGACAGTTGCCAAAGATCTGCAAGTGCTTGTGATCACAGATGACCTTGGGGTCTGGCAGATGTTGTTTCAGTAACCTGCGGGGCATGAAAAAAGGGGCGTTCAGAGGTTCCTTTACCACGTTGGCGAAAGCCACATTTCAGCATGAACGGCCAGTCTTGACCAGCTTATTTGAACATTGCATGCTTCAGGTCAAGAGTTTTGATTCAGGGACGAATCATGATACCGACTCCAGTCATTGCCGCTGCCGGCGTTCTGCTGGGCGTGGCAGGGTTTCAACAGCTACCTTTCCTGCCGGACGGGTGGTGGTTCCTGCCTTTCCTGCCCGTCCTGTGGTGGGTGCGCCGCTTTCCCGTCGCTCTGTTTCCGGTCGCGCTGTTTGCCGGCTTCACCTGGAGCCATGCCGGCGCATTGCTGCATGCGCCCAGGGAAATTCCGCCTGCATACCTGAAAGATGTACTGATTGCCGAGGGTGTTGTCCTCGGATTGCCGGATGCGGACGCACATCGCACCCGGTTCTTTTTTCTCGCGGACAGGCTGGAGAGCGGAGATCAAAGCCTGACAGGGCACTGGAAGCTCAGGTTGAGCTGGTACAGGGAAGCGCCGGATCTGAGTCCGGGAGAGCGCTGGCGGCTGCCCCTGCGCCTGAAGCAGGCGCATGGATATCGCAGTCCGGGAGCCTTCGATTACGAGGGCTGGCTTCATGCGCGGGGTGTCCGTTACACCGGCTACGTGCGGGGAAATCAGGTGCTCAGGCTGGAGAGGGCGGGCATGTCCATCGATGTCCTGCGCCAGGAACTGGGAAAACTGATCGACCGGGCCGGAGGTTCGGATGCCGCCACCGCGGTACTCAAGGCCCTGGTGACGGGTGACCGGTCCGGTTTGACCAGGGAGCAGAAACGGCTGTTCAGCCTCACGGGAACCAGCCATCTGATAGCCATTTCAGGGCTGCATATAGGCCTTGTGTCCGGGCTGATCTACTTTCTCTTTCGTGGGCTCTGGCGCCTGCTTCCCGGCATCTGCGCCCGTTGGCCCGCTCCGGTGGCGGCGGTGTTTCCGGCTGTTCTGGCAGGCCTGGCATATGCGGCGTTGGCAGGATTTTCCGTTCCGGCCCGCCGGGCCCTGATCATGCTTGCGCTGGTGTTTCTCGGGGTTCTGTACCGTCGCCAGGTTTCCGCCCCCGGTGTTCTGGCCCTGGCGCTGATGCTGGTGCTGTTCCTGGATCCCCTGGCGGTGATTTCCGCGGGCTTCTGGCTGTCGTTCGCGGCTGTTGCCGCCATTTTCTGGGTGGCCCGGCCGGGGCAGAGGTTTTCCTGGCTGTGGTTGCAGTTTGGCATCGCGGCGGTGCTGGCGCCTGTTCTCGTGTGGCAGCAGTTGCCTGTATCACCCGTGGGACCGTTGGTGAATCTGCTGGCCATTCCCCTCTTTTCCCTGCTGGTGGTGCCCGTGACCCTGGGAGCCGTGGTGTTGTGCCTGCTTGTTCCCGATGCCGGACTCGCGCTGTTGAAGGTATTGAGCTGGTCGGTGGACGGGTTTCTTGCCTTTCTGGAAAAGGTGGCAGCCCGTGTCCCGGATGGTTCCCTGATGTCCATACCCATGGAGTTGGCGCTTGTCCTGATGCTCTTTTCCACATTGGTTGCGGGCCTGGCCTGGAGGCGGCGTTCGGCATGGGCTGTCCCGGCGGTTCTGCCCGGAGTACTGGCCGCGGTGGTGCTGCTGCAACGTACACCGGCGCCCAAGCCGGGCAGTTTCTCCTTCACTCTGCTGGATGTGGGGCAGGGGCTCTCGGCGACGGTGAGAACTGCGCGTCATTTGCTGGTGTTCGATACCGGGCCTTCCTTTTCTTCCGGTTTCAATACCGGGGAAGCGGTGCTCCTGCCCTGGTTGCGGCGCCAGGGCGTGAAGCAGGTGGATCTGCTGATGCTCAGTCATGGCGACACGGATCACATGGGGGGGACCAAGGGGCTGCTGCGCGGGTTTCCTGTTTCCCGGATTGTCAGTGGAGAACCACTTTCCCTGCCGGGAAAGGTGGTATCCCGTTGCCATGCCGGGCAACTGTGGTGGTGGGACGGGGTGCGTTTCGAGGTGCTGTATCCGCCCGCTGGAGCGGGCCGGGAGGGCAACAATGCCTCCTGCGTGCTGAAGATTTCCAGCAGGGGGCAAAGTGTGCTGCTCACGGGAGATATCGAGGAAGCAGCGGAGAGCTGGCTGCTGCAACATGCGGGAGAGCGGCTGGTCAGCAGCCTGGTGGTTGCCGCGCATCATGGCAGCAACAGTTCATCCACGCCGGAATTCATTCGTGGCGTCCGTGCCGGACAGGTGCTCTACTCCGCAGGCAGGGGCAATCGCTGGGGGTTTCCCCATCCGGAGGTGGTCGCCCGCTGGCGGGCGGCGGGCACGCGGGAAGCCAGTACCGCGGACAGGGGATCACTGGAAGCCCTGCTGGGCCTGAATGACCATGAACCCGTTGCCGTCCGGCCCGCGCAGCGGCTGCGTTACTGGCACAGGTAATGGCCACTCCCGTGGCTGGCCTGTTGCCGGTTCGGCCATGAATTTGTGTGCTCTGGCCATTGTTCGGGAGCCTTGCCATGAGTATGATTGACTACCGGAATTTCTGGAGGAGCGTTCACCGTGTTCGAGTTCATCAAGGCAGGCGGCTTTCTGATGTGGCCCATTCTCGCCTGTTCGGTCATTGCCATGGCAATCACCCTGGAAAGGCTATGGGCCTACCGGCGCAGGAGGGTGGTTCCGGATCACCTGCTTCCCCAGATCTGGAAGTTGTACAAGGCGAAGGAACTCGACCGCCAGCGCATACTGGCCATTCGGGAAAGTTCTCCCTTGGGCCGCATGCTGGCTTCGGGGCTCACCAACCTGCAGCATTCCCGGGAGGTCATGAAGGAGGCCATAGAGGAAGAAGGCCGGCAGGTAGTGCACAGCCTGGAGCGCTATCTCAATGCCTTGGGAACCGTGGCCGCCATTGCGCCCTTGCTGGGGCTGCTGGGCACGGTGTTCGGCATGATCGAAGTCTTTACCGCCATCACCAGTGCCGGTGGTGTAGGCAACCCGGCGGTGCTGGCGGGAGGCATTTCCAAGGCGCTCATCACCACGGCGGCAGGTCTTTCCGTGGCCATACCCAGCCTCATTGCGCACCGTTACCTCACCGGCAAGGTCGATGAGCTGGCCATTGCCATGGAACAGCAGGCCATCAAGATGGTCGAGGTGCTGCACGGGGAACGGGAACAGTAATGAATATCCGTCCCTCGCGCCGCAGCCGCAATGTCCTGGTGGATATGACGCCGCTCATCGACGTGGTTTTTCTGCTGCTGATCTTCTTCATGGTCTCGACTACCTTCGACAAACAGACTCAGATCAAGGTGGATCTTCCCGAGGCCAGCAACCAGGCAGAGGAAAACAAGGAAGCAAAATTCATCGCCATCAGTATCGATGCCAAGGGGCATTTCTACCTGGACGACCAGGAACTCGTCACCCATGATCTGGCCACCCTCAAGCGCGCCTTGCAGAAGGCGGCAGGGGAACGTACCGATATTCCCGTGACGGTTACCTCCGACAGGCAGGCGCCTTTCCAGGCCGTGATGACGGTCATGGATGCCGCCGGCCAACTGGGCTTGAGCCGCCTCAGTTTTCTTGCCAGAGCCACGCCTGCTCAAGGGGAATGAACAGCCTCTGGTACGGCAACAATCCCCTGGCGTGGTTGCTGTTGCCGTTTTCTCTCCTGTTCTGGGTGGTCAGCGGCTTTCGGCGCATGTTGTATTTCCTGCGCCTGAAAAAGGTTCATCACTTTCCGGTACCGCTGATCGTCGTGGGTAACATCACCGTGGGAGGCACGGGAAAGTCGCCCCTGGTTGTCTGGCTGTGCAACCACCTGGAGGAACTGGGATACAGGCCGGGCATCGTCGCCCGGGGATATGGCGGCAGGGCCACTCACTGGCCGCAGCAGGTGAGGCCGGACAGTGATCCGGTGATGGCGGGTGATGAGGCGGTGATGCTGGCCCGCCTTACCGGTCGGCCCGTGTGCGTGGGGCCGGACCGGCCGGAGGCGGTGCGGGAACTGCTGGAATATACCGACTGTGATATCGTGGTGTCCGATGACGGTCTGCAGCACTATGCCATGGGCCGGGACATGGAGATCGTGGTGGTGGACGGAGAACGGGGCCTGGGTAACGAATTCCTGTTGCCGGCTGGCCCCCTGCGGGAACTTCCCGGACGCCTGCGCCAGGCGGATCTGGTGATCAGCAACGGCTCCTGGTGGGATTCCATTCCCATCATGAAGATTGCCGATCCGGTGGTGTTGCCCCTGCTGGACCTGGCGGAGGAGCCGCAACCCCTGACCCGGGCGGCGGGGGAGAAGGTGCACGCGGTAGCGGGGACGGGCAATCCCCGGCGTTTCTTCACGCTGCTGGAGCAATCTGGCCTGGAGATCATTCCCCATGTCTTTCCCGATCATCACGACTACCGCCGCGAGGATCTGCGGTTCGATGATGAGTTGCCGGTGCTGATGACGGAAAAGGATGCGGTGAAATACGCGCGTTTTGCTACCGGGCGTCACTGGCTGGTGCGTATTTCGGTACAGCCGGATGAATCTTTCGTGAACAAATTCGATGAACTGCTACAGGGTCTGAAGCATGGACAAGAAGCTGCTTGATATTCTGGTCTGCCCCCTTTGCAAGGGCAAGCTGGTGTACAGAAAGAAAGAACAGGAACTGGTATGCAAGGCCGACAGGCTGGCATTTCCGGTTCGTGACGATATTCCGGTCATGCTGGAACAGGAGGCCCGCCAGCTCGCGCCTGACGAAGAAGTCTGATGCGTATCGTCATTCCCGCGCGTTACGCCTCCACCCGCCTGCCGGGAAAGCCGCTGCTGGAGCTGGCGGGCAAACCGATGATACAGCACGTGCATGAACTGGCCTGCCGCAGCCAGGCCCGGGAAGTGGTGATCGCCACGGATGACGAACGCATCGCCCGGGCGGCGGATGCCTTCGGTGCCAGGGTGTGCATGACGGATGCCGGGCACAGCAGCGGGACATCCCGGATCGCGGAAGTCATGGATGTCATGGGTTGGACGGATGACGAGATCATCGTCAACCTGCAAGGGGATGAGCCCCTGATGCCGGTTTCACTGCTCAACCAGGTTGCCCAGGACCTGGAGCACCACGGGGCAGCGGACACGGCCACTCTTGCCGCCCACCTGGAACATCCCGGGCAACTGTTCGATCCCAACGTGGTGAAAGTGGTGCTGGACCGGAAGGGATATGCGCTCTACTTCAGCCGCGCGCCCATCCCCTGGAAGCGGGACGATATTGCCTGGGGGCAGCCGGTGACCCCGGCCTTGTCCCGCGGCTACCTGCGCCATATCGGCCTCTATGCCTACAGGGCGGGGTTCATCCGCGAATACGTGGGTTGGACGGAAGCGCCCCTGGAAGCCTGGGAATCCCTGGAGCAGTTGCGCACCCTGTGGCACGGCAAGCGGATTCATGTTTCCCTGGCGGCCGAGATTCCCCCGGCGGGGGTGGACACGCCGGAGGATCTGCGGAGAATGGCAAAGTTGCTGGAGGCGTCGGCCTGACGGGGTTTCCCGGCAGCCGGCGCGGTCAGTCCTGTCCGGAGGATTGCTCCGGCAGGCGGCCGCCCAGCAGTTCCATTACTTCCGTGGAATATTCGTCCGGATTGTCGGAATTGCTCAGGGGAAGGGTCTTGCAGTGATCGCAGCGACGGGTGGCGTTGCCATACTGGTCTGCCTGGATGCGCTGGTTCTGAGCCGCCTGTTCCGGGGCAATCACCAGGGCATCTTCCTCGCGCAGTATCTCCACGATGAGCCATACCTTTCCCCGGAACAGAAAACGCTGGCCGATGAGCTTGGTCAGTTGTGTGTGCATGTTATTCGCCCGGTATCCGCAAACTCTGTCCCAATCATTATACAGACATTGGTGGTATGCAAATCCGGGTTATCCCATTCCCTGGTGTGTACTGCCCGCATGTCATTGTTGATTCTGGACATCACCATTCCGGAAAGCCTTCTCGAACAGCATGATGCGGAAAATCCGCACACCAACGGTATTCTGTTGCTGGCGAGGACGGAACAGGCTTCAGGCGGCGCCGAGCACCTGAAACAGCCGCTTGCTGCCGGATGATCGGCAGACCGGGCAAAGCCCGGTATCATTGAGTTTGCTGTCAACGGGAACGTGAAACTCATTCCCGCATCGGTTGCAGGTGGCATCGCTTAAAGCCAGGGATTTATGCTCCCATTTTTTCCATGCTTGCAGTTCAATGGCTTCCTCGGTACATAGATCCACGCAGATGCCACATCCCGAGCAGCGGGGCGCGTTCATGCGGTAACAGGAACCGCTTTCACCGGATTCAAGTTGCAGGGCTTCGGCGGGGCAGAGTTTGATACAGGCATCACAGCCGGTGCAATGTGTGGCTTTAATACGGGGAACCCAGGGCAGCCGCTGATTTGCGGTTTCCGTGCCCAGCAGCAATCCGGGCGCGACTGTCCGGCATTCCGGCCGGTTCAGGGGATCCATGCTGATCATCTGTTCCTCCAGTATTCGGGATGAGCAGGCACTTGCCAGAAATGCCCGGCGACCGAGCCGGGTTCCCCGGGCAATCAGTGCTTCCTGTTTCAGCACGGCTTTCCAGACGCGGGCAGGGCGGTACAGGATCCTCATGGGTGGGCGGTGTCGCTCCCGCAGCAATATATTCAGTTGCTCCACCCGTTGTTCCAGTCCCTGTTTTGGATGATTGGAGCAGGTGTCACAATCGTTTTCGGCCAGAAGCAGGCGGCTGATCCCGCTGGTGTGGAGTAACAGCAGTTGCCGGATTCCCAGGCTGTGGATGCAGGGCAGGCAGGCTTCCGTTCCCCTGGCGGCGGAACGTTCGCAACCAAACAGGGCGACGGCCTGTCCTCCGATATGTCGGATTGTGTAGGGGAAGTGTGTTTGCAGGGCGCCGGTAGGACAGGCCGGAACACAGAGGCCGCATCCGTTGCAGGCTGCCTCGTCCAGCCCCAGGGCGTTGTTCCCCAGAATCCAGGCTTCATGGGGACAGGCGCTTACACAGGCCTGACAGCTCGCGTTGCCGAGCTGTGTGTGAACGCAATGATCGGCAGATATTTCAGGGTATCCGGTCACTTGGTTTTGCCTGTCCGGACATGTAAAACAACACATGCCCGGGCAGGAATTATTTTTTCAATGAATGGATATAGGCGATCAGGGAGCTGATTTCGTCATCGGAAAAATCGGCTCTGGCCGGCATTGCCGGGTTGCCGCCAAAGGCGGCGCCACCTTTCTTGATTACCTCCGCCAGATCGATATCTTCACCGGGGGTACCGTTGCCGTTGGCATCCAGACGAAACGCGCCGGCGGCAAAGTTGGCTGGTTTGGGATTCAGGGCGGCGGCAGCGGCTCCATCTCCTGCGCCGGCAGGACCATGGCAACTGGCACAGGCTCCCTTGCCGTCATAGATGGCTTTTCCGGCAGCCGCATCGCCCGCGGTGAGAGAACCATAGGGTAGGCACAACAGCAGGCCCGGAACCCAGTATTTCCGTGGAAATTGCTTGAACATATCGTGTTCTCCTTTCAGTTGTATCGGTTTGGTGGAACATGTCAGACCGCCGGACCGATTCCAGGTATGTAGGATTGTGGCTGGTCATCGGTTCGGGTGGCCGTGACTGTCTGGCCGTTCATGCGCTCTTCGATAGCCTCTGGGGCGGGGCGCGGTTGTGCTGTGATCGAGGCAATGAGATCGCGCAGTTCTTCACAATAACTTGCCGTGAGCATGGCCAGGCCGGCAAAGTAGGGAGTGGCGCCGCGCTGCAGCACCCGCTGTGAAAAATCCCCGATCCAGCGCAACAGATGCTCATCCATGAAACAGGCCGTTTTTTCCAGGAGGTCATCGTTCCGGCGCAGCAGATGAGCAATGAACTTGAGTTGATAGACGAGGTGGTCATCCGGGCGCATGCGCCAGTTCTCTGCCCGAAGCCCATATTTCTCCAGCCAGTTGCGAACCTGAAACATGCTGTCCTGGCAGATCAGGTGATCTTCGTCCAGCCATACGGATTCTTCCGGTGAAGCCTGGATGTTGTGGTTGAGATAGATGCTGGCATAGTCGGCGGCCAGTTCATCCAGATCGTTTTGATCCGGGGGGTTCGGTAATGCAGTCAGCGCCTGGCTCATCAACTGCAGTGCATGAATTCCCTGTTCGCTTTCCAGATGCAGACCAAGATTCCAGGGAAAATCCAGTCGGTTCAGCTCGTTCAGGATGCCGGCATCAGGTTCGCGGTCGTGTAATGCGGCCAGCAACTCCAGGTCTTCAGCCGCATATTCACGAAACAGGCGCAACGTCTGTTTCTGCTCCGGGGTCATTTGACTTTGCCTTTGCTGTGAGCAACAAAACCGATGGAAGGCCTGGTCAACTCGATGTTGGCCATGTTCTTCACCTGACGGGAAACCTTGTCCGACTTGCCGATGGCCACGGTTTCCAGGCTGCCATCCCAGATCTTCTCGATCGGGCCTATATCCAGAACACGCATCATGCAGGCCATGACGCAATAGGGTTTGCGCCCGGCCTCGATCTCGTCCACACACATATTGCATTTTTTGACGATCTTTTCGATGGGGTCGAATTGTGGCGCGCCAAACGGGCAGGCTGCTTCGCAGCGCCGGCAGCCGATACACAGGGTGGAGTCGATATCCACGATGCCATCTTTCCTGCGCTTGAAGATAGCTCCCGTGGGGCAGGTGGGCAGGCAGGCCGGTTCGGCGCAATGGTTGCAGCTCATGTTCACCTTGTAGGCAAACACATCAGGGTAGGTGCCGCCTTCGATGTACTGCACCCGTCGGAAGCGCGGTCCCGGTGCCAGGCCGTTCTTGTCCTTGCAAGCGATCTCACAGGCCCGGCAGCCGATACAGTCCACATTGTTGTGGACGAAGCCCAGCTGCATGTCAGGTTTTACCGGAGTATAGGTGGCGCGTTTCACACGCTTGACCGCTTCCCGGATTTTTTTCACGTTTTTCTTTTCAGTAGCCATGTGGTTGTCCTCCGGAATCAATCGTCGCGTCTGAATACATGGGCACGGGATGTGGCCAGTTTGTCCCATCCGGGACGGTGCTCCAGATCTGTCTTGCGGATGTCGCACAGCACGGTATTGTAGGCAAAGGCTCCCGCAGGGCTGGGCTCATCCAGGGTCAGGAAGTCCGGGTTGCCGGCGCGGTCCACGCCATTTTCATCCAGATCCATCCACACGCCTTCGTGCAGTACCAGCACACCGGGCATACAGCGTTCAGTAACATATACCGGAACCACAACCTTGCCGCGGTCGTTCCACAGCTCTACGATGTCGCCCATCTTGATGCCCAGCCGACTTGCGTCGGAGGCATTGATGGTCACCTCCTGCTCGTAGGTCTCCCGCAGCCAGGCGCAGTTGTTGAAAATGGAATGGGTGCGCCAGCGTGGGTGAGGTGATATGAGGTGGAATGGGTATTTCGAAGTCTTGGGACTGTTGAGCGATTCCCAGGGTTCTATCCATTTCGGAATGGAGGGAATGTGGTAACCGTATTTGGTCTTCTTCCAGTCCTCGATGTTGGCTAGCTCGGTGCTGAGAATCTCGATCTTGCCCGTGGGGGTGGGGAAGGGAACCCCTTTTTCGATCTGGTCCTGGAAGGCCACGTGGGGGCGTGGCAGCTTGAACTTGTAGACGCCGCGGCGCTTGAACTCCTCCCAGCTCATGTCCACGCCCTGGTGATGCATCACCTTGCCTTCCCACCATTCACGCAGATAGGCTTCGTCAACGTCATCGTTGTGGTTGAAATAGTTGCGACCCGCCTTGGGGTTGAAGGCTTTGCCGAAGACGTCACCACCAATGCGGTAGGCCAGCTCGGTGAAGATCTGGAAGTCGGTCTTGGCCTCGCCCAGCGGCTCGATCACCTTGGGCCTGTGAATGTAGTAGTGGCCCTTGTACCAGGGCAGGGCCACATCGTGGCGCTCGAAGTGAGTAGCAACCGGCAGGAGCACGTCGGCATAGAGACCGGACGGCGTGATGGTGGAGTCCATGCACACCACCAGCTCCAGCTTGTCTATGGCCGCGATCTCCTTGTTGATGTTGGTGAGCTGATTGAACCAGTCCGAGCCCTGCCAGAAGATGCCCTTGATGTTGGGGATCTGGCCGTCGGTGTTGTCCTGGCGGGGCCAGAGTCCGATCTCTTCCCGTTTCACGTTGGGATAGTTGAGCACACAGTGAGCCCAGCGGTCGGACTTGATGGACTGGAACCAGATGTTGGAGTACTGGTCGTAAGGGTAGGCCACCGCTTCGGCGTGCCACGCCTTGCCAACCCCCTCGGCGCAACCGCCGAGCTTGCCGATGTTGCCGGTCATGGCCTGCAGTGCTGCCGCCATGCGGCTGTACTGCTCGCCGTAGGCGTTGCGTCCCGGCGCCCAAGAGGCCTTGAGGGCCGCCGGCTTGGTTTTTGCGTACATGTCAGCCAGCTTCTTTATGTCCTCGGCGGGTACGCCGCAGATCTTCGAAGCCCACTCCGGGGTCTTGGGCTGGCCGTCGTACTTGCCCAGGATGTAGTCCTTGAAGTTCTCCTTGCCGTTGGCGGACTCGGGCGCCCAGTCGGGCATGGTGCCCTCGTCCATGCCTAGGCAGAATTTGTCGATGAACTCCTGGTCCTGGAGATCGTTGCTGAAGATATAGTGGGCCATGCCGGCCATCATGGCTGCGTCGGTGTTGGGCTTGATGGGAATCCACCAGGCATCGTAGGCCGCCGCCGAATCGGTGTATTGCGGGTCCACCAGCACGAACTTGCAGCCGCGTTGTTTGGCCATGCGCATGTACATGAAGGTGTTGCCGCCGTGGAAGGTGTAGGCCGGGTTCCAGCCCCACATGATCATCAGTTTGGATTCGGCGAAGGTGTCGTCCTCGTTGCCGTCCTCGATGGTGCCGAAGGTCCAGCGGGAGCTGGTGGTGGTGGCTTGGTAGGAGGGTACCGACCAGGAACTGGTGCGGCTGCCGAACATGCCCAGGAACCGACCCAGCAGCCCCTCGATCTGGTCCGACTTGTGCAGTACCCCGTAGGAGGCACCAGCGTAGCTTTGATCCAGCAGGGCGGTGGGGCCATAGGTGTTCTTGAGGTGGATCATCTTCTCGGCCACGAAGGTGAGGGCCTCGTCCCAGGTGACCCGCTTGAACTTGCCCTCGCCGCGCTTGCCCACGCGGATCATGGGGAACAGCAACCGCTCGGCGGAATAGAGCCGCTGGCGGTAGGAGCGGCCCCGCAGGCAGGCGCGCAGTTGGGGCTCCTCGTTGCCGTCCTTGCCGAAGTAGCCGCCGCGCTGGTAGCGACCGTCGTCGGTGGAGAGGCGCACGATGACATCCTTCCACTTGTGCGCCACCAGCATGTGACGGGAGCCGCAGTTGTGGGCGCAGCTGGTAACCACGGTTTCAAGCTGGTCATCCAGGGGATAGGGTTCATAGGCGAAGGCTTTGGCTTCCTTGCCGAATTTCATCTCCACCAGGCCGCCGGCTGCGACGATACCGGCACCGGCTGCCGTGGTCTTGAGGAAGCTGCGCCGTGACAGGTTGAGACGTTGCTGGATTTCCTCAAAATCGGGGGTCCTGCTCATGGTGGTATCTTGCTTGCTCATTTTTTCGCCTCCTGTTCATGTATCCGGAAACGCGCCTGGGATTCGGTGGGACGATCCTTGGCCCAGTCGGGAATCTCCTCGGCCATGCCGGGCCAGGAATGCCGGGGGTAGGGGTAGCTGATTCGATACCACTGGCGCCCGCCATGGCAGCCGAAGCAGACATCGGCATTGTCCTTGGCGGCTGTTTCGATTGCTTCCGGATTCAGGAAGTTCACCTTGTGGCGGTTGGTGCGAATGCTGGAGTGGCAAATAAGGCAATTGTCCTGGAACATGTCGCGGGATTCATTCCAGTGGGATGGAAGCCCCATGCGTTTGTAATCGGGAAAGCTGCCGTGGCACATGAGGCAGATCTCCGGGTTGACCTGTTTGCGAAGTGTGAATGATGTTTTCTTCTGATCCGGTGGAATTGGCGCTTCCTCCCGGGGGTTTTCGCCCTGATGGCAGGTATTGCACTTCATCTTCATCACTTTGGTTGCATAGGGTGTGACCAGGTGGCGCCGATGAAAAGTTTCCTGAGGTCCGTCATAAGTGTGAAGGGTTTGATACCAGGCAAGCACGGAATCGGTCTTCACTCCTGCGGGTGAGGCGGGAAGCACCTTTCGATCCAGGATTTCCTTGTGACATTCCAGACATTGTGCGTCGGTTGCATTGGCAATAGCTGGTTGAAAATGAATGGGATCCCATGCTGCACGGAATTGTTTTCCAGCTTGTTTACTCTCAGCCGCCAATACAGGGAGTGCACTGATATGTGTGACCAGCAACGCTGTAAACAAAATTGTTCTCTTCATGTGCTTGACCTCTGATGTTCAATCAGGCTTGAAGGCGTTGAAACCGGGGTGTCATGTCCCTGCACCCCGGTTTCAGGTTGGCTCTTACTTCCAGCCAGACATGCCTGACATGCCGTTCATGCCGCCCATTCCGGACATGCCACTCATGCCGCCCATGCCGGACATGCCGCTCATGCCGCCCATGCCGGACATGCCGTTCATGCCCGACATGCCGTACATGTTGGCTCCGGCTGTGGTGACCATCGCGGCACTGACAAGGGCTGCAATGCCTACGGCTTTCTTGATTTGTTTGCTTATGCTGCACATTCGCATCTTCATGATATTCCTCCTGATTGGGGATAATGCTGAGCTTTCAGCTCATGGTGTGTACGTTTCCGGCAACAAAGAGAAACCTCTCTGACCGGAAGTGGAAAATCATTTCTTGTGCCATCCGCGCAGATCGTATGGACCGGTCATGCCCGGACGATTGAAAGGCGTGTACCAGTTGCCCTGGTTGTCCAGAAAATACAGGCTGCGGGGGAAAGGGGGATGGATTCCCGTAAGGGCATGTTTGAACCAGGCCTGGTCATGCCGTACCCATTCGATAACCGGAGCACCAGCCGGTCGGGAGTCGGGTTGCGTCCCGGCAATGGGGTAGGGCTCGTCGGCGTGGGATGAAACGGCGGTTGAAAATATGACCGCCAGAAAAGCTGAACAAACGGATTTCATCGGATAAAGTCCTTCTGAAAAGAAATCTGCCAGCTATGTAGCAAGCCCCGTGCCATGTTCCAGATATATAGTTAAGCTCATGAAAACACGGGATAAACACCTTGAGATCAGCGTCATGCGAATTTGTCGCCAGGTAAAAGCCTGACAATTCGTCAGGCTGAAAGAGGACATGAAGGCATCTGGTGGGCTTGAAGCCGGGTTTACGAGGTAAGAGGAAAAATGATGATGCGCGAGAAAACAGCAGTTTGCCGGTCAGTCCTCACCTGGTTTCGCGCTACTGACATCCTGTCATCAGTAGTTGCCCTGAAGGGTAAACAAGTGCGGTCAGGGTAGTGTTGAGGGCAGAAGAACAGGGTTCACGCGGGGTACCCGCCACCGGATCCCCGCCGTGAACCCCGTTCCCGCTGAGTGGAAAGAATCTCCAGGGTTTCCGGTTATTCCAGAACGATTACCGCGGCATCACTGTTCCGAATGGCGATCTGATGCAGAAGGCGGTGTGGTGGCCTGGAGGAGACAATGCTGATGACATGCACGCCCAGTATCCTGCGGATCCTGCCAACGCTTGCATTCAATCCGGTCTGTTTCATCAGCCAGCTTTGCGCGACATCATGGGCTTCCTGCCAGGAATCAACAGGCAGTACAGGCCGGTATTCAGTCAATACGCCGGCGCAATGAGAGATTCTGGCGGTTCTGTCCCTTCCCGGCGGGTACAGCAGTAACTCATGATCCGCTGTTTCTTCAACCTTCCAGCCAGCAGCTTCCAGCTTATCCTTCATTCCGGCCAGTGGTACGGGCTCAGTTGATTCGGGCTGATCCTCCTTGTCTGGCGTGTTTTGCGGTGGCCTGAGCAGGAGGGAGCCATCAGCGTCTTCAGAGGTCTGCCATCCCGTGGCATCCAGTTGTTTCCGCAACTGTTGCCAGCGGGTTTTCCGGGGAACGGAGTCCGGATCGGTGTCCGGTGCCTTACCGGGCCTGAGCAGAAGATCACCGGATGCTGTTCTGGATGCATTCCAGCCGGCGGCCCGCAAAGCCTCGATGAGATGATCATCGGAAGCAGGGTAGGATCGGCGAATGGAAGTCGGTGTGGTTTGTTCTCCGGATTGCAGGTGCTGTTCCAGTTCGGAAACGGAAGCAGCGCAGGCAAGGCTTCCGTAAAGAAGGGTGGCGCCGCAGAGCAGCTTGCCGGTGGCAGATATACAGGTATTCCAAATCATATTGTTCTCCCCCGCTGGGTGATGGATGGGTGATGCACCATCGTCAAGCAAGACTTGAGCCATTTCCGGGAATATCCCGGAATTTACTGCAATGCATGGGGCCGGGAGCAAGCAGAAATGAAACTGTTCTGGAAAATATGCTTCTTGAACATGACAGGATGTCAGAGATTTATTGCTTCCGTGGCGTAGAATATCGGCATCCCCGGTTGCCGGAGCAGGAAATGGCGTGGTTTGGAAACAGCTTGAATCACAAATTCACCGTGGCCACCATTGCGGGTTTCCTTGTGAGTTCCGTGGTGTTCATGTTGCTGTTTCTGACTTTCTACCAGGAAGAGTTGAAACGGGAACGCGCCCAGGCAGCGAGAGAAGTCAACAACCTGCTCCAGTCTTCCCTGGAGAATGCAATGTTGAAACGGGATCTCGCGGGGTTGGTGTATATCGTCAAGCATCTTGGCAGCCAGCCCAATATCTCTTCCGTGATGATCGTTAATCCCCAGGGGCTGGTGCGGTTTGCCAGCCGCAAGGAAGATGAAGGCCGATACCTGCCCAGGGAGCTGGTGGAGAACAAACAGCCGCATACGCTTTTTACTCGTGATATCCAGGGACGGGAAGTCCTGCGCAGCATCAATCCTGTACACAACAAGGCTCCTTGCCAGCAGTGCCACGGCCCGATGGAGAAACATCCCGTGAACGGTATCCTGCTGGTTGACTATGATGCAACTTCCATCCGGCATCAGGCACGAAATACCACGCTGATGCTCATGGGGGCGGGTTCGCTGATTGTCATCATCAATCTGATTGGTGGCTGGTGGTTTATTCGCCGGTTCATCCTGAAACCCGTGGCTTCCCTGAGTGAAACCAGCCAGGCACTTGCCAGGGGTGACCTGGCAGCCAGGGTGGAAATCACGGGCAATGATGAACTGGCCCGATTGGGGCAGACCTTCAATCAGATGGCGGAGAATCTCCAGAGCCATACCCGCAAACTGGATGAGGGCAAGGAGTTTCTTCAGGCGATGATTGATGCCATCCCGGATGGTGTGCGCATCATCGACGCGGACTACAACATGCTGCTGGTCAACAA
This sequence comes from uncultured Sedimenticola sp., assembly GCA_964636335.1. Lineage (GTDB taxonomy): Bacteria > Pseudomonadota > Gammaproteobacteria > Chromatiales > Chromatiaceae > Thiolapillus. The sequence continues at coordinate 22,799 of CAZWRE010000188.1, forward strand.
GGCTTTCGTGGAACAGGCCGGCGGCAGTCCTGAAGCCAGGGCAGGGGGCAAGTGCCATGCGGCTTCACATGGTCTGGAGTATCCCTGTCCCTCCGAACTCTACACCTGCCCCATGGAGGAAATCCGGCGCAATGGGAAGCCTTTGAAGGTCATTCACCACCATGTCCATGAAGATGCAGGCCATCTGGACGTGGAAGTATATGCGGCTCCCATGCTGGTGGTCAGGGATGGCAAGGAGCAAAAGCTTGTTGTCGAGTCCATTCGTGATCTGAGCAAGGAAGTGCGCTTCACTCATGAACAGCGCTTATCCGAACTGGGCAGGCTTGCGGCTGGCGTGGCTCATGAGATCTACAATCCCCTCAGTTCCATGAAACTTGCTCTGCACTCGCTGATGCTCAACATCCAGAAGGATGGCAGCCAGCCGGCGGATATCGCTGAAGATCTGGCGATTGTGGAAGAGGAAATGGATCAATGTATCCACATCACGGACAAGCTGTTGCGCCTCAGCGCCACGCCGCTGGAACAGGAGGAACTGGTGGATATGCAGGAGGTGCTGGCGGATACCCTGAGTCTGCTGCGCTGGGATGCCGAGCAGACCGGGATCAGCATACACAGGCAGTACCCGGAAAAGCCTTTCTGGGTCCTCGCCAGCAACAGCGAGATGCGCATGCTGATGCTCAACCTTGTACAGAACGCCTTCCATGCAATGCCGGACGGGGGGGATCTGGATGTGGATATGGAATGCCTGGATGGGCAGGTTCTGGTGCGCATCACGGATACCGGCGTGGGTATTGCCGAAGATGAACTTCCCTACATTTTCATGCCGTTCTTCAGCCGGCGTGCGGACGGGGTGCATGGCACCGGGCTGGGCTTATCCATTTCCAAGGCTATTGTCGAAGCCTATGGCGGTACTCTGAGTGTTACCAGCCGCATTGGACAGGGGAGCAGCTTTCTGGTCAGTCTTCCGCAAGCCGGGGAGGATATGCCATGGCACTGAAAGCCAGTATTCTGGTTATCGAGGATGATCGTGTGCTCAATCGCATGATCGTGCGGCAGCTTGAATACATGGGATACAAGGGGCAGGGGGTGGAGAACCTGGCTGCCGCACGTGCCTGGCTGCATGAAAACGAGCCGGATCTGATCATCTCCGACATGCGCCTTCCTGATGGGGATTGCATTGATGAACTCCAGGTGCTGGGGGAATCCCATCCGGTCATCGTACTTACCGCCTATGGCACGGTGAAGAACGCGGTGGAGGCCATACGTGCAGGTGCCGCGGATTATCTGACCAAACCCGTAAGTCCGGAAGAACTGTCACTTACGGTTGAAAGAGTGCTGGATACGGAAGCACTGCGCAATGATCACCAGTTCTGCAAATCCCGGCTTGCTGCCCAGACCGGCTCCCATTCCTACATGATTGGTCAGAGCAAAGCCCTCAACCAGGTAAAGGAGTTGATCGATGCGGTGGCGAATACCGACCTCACCGTGCTGGTGCTGGGTGAAAGTGGTTCGGGAAAGGAGCTGGTTGCGCGCGCCATCCATGACCAGAGTTTGCGTGTGAACAGGAACTTCGTGGTGGTGGATTGTTGCACCCTGCAGGAAAGCCTGTTTGAGTCGGAACTGTTCGGTCACGAAAAGGGCGCATTTACCGGGGCGGACAGAAAGAAGAAGGGACTCATAGAAGGAGCTGCGGGTGGCACGTTGTTTCTGGATGAAATCGGTGAGATTCCACCTCCCATACAGGCCAAGCTGCTGCGTGTGCTGGAAACCGGAAAGTTCCGCCGCGTGGGGGGTAACCGGGATCTGGATTCTGATGTGCGCATAGTAGCCGCCACCAACCGGAATTTGAAGAAAATGTCCGAGACCGGTGAGTTTCGTGCAGATCTCTACTATCGGCTGGAAGCTTTCAGCATCTATGCGCCGCCTCTGCGGGAACGACGGGAAGATATTCCCTGGCTGGTGGAGCATTTCATCCAGAACCACAATTTTTCCATGCGTGTAAAGAAGACGGTTACCAAGGAAGCCATGCGTAAACTGATTGCCTATGACTGGCCGGGAAACGTGCGGGAGCTGAAGAATGTGATAGAGCGGGCCATCATACTTTCACGCAGGAGCAAGATGATACGCAGCCAGCATCTCACCTTTGGAGCCTGCCAGCAGGAAACCGGGCTGCACCTGGATCTTCCCTGTGGATCAGCACCTACCCTCAAGGAGCTGGAAGCCGGTTACCTGAAAATGCTGCTGGAAAAGCATGCCGGGCATCGTGCTACCGTGGCGCAGATCATGGGTATCAGTGAACGGCATGTATATCGCCTGATCAACAAGTACGCGCTGGGTGATGTGGCTGCTTCGGCAAAGAAGACCTGAAAACATACTGGCGGAAGCTTCCATTGACCGGGGAAATGAAATTCATTATCATTTGCTCCATGCTTGGCCTGTCCAGAAAATTCCTGGCTCTGATATTGTCCCTGATGCTGGCCCTGTTGCCACTGCAGGGCCTGTTTGCTTCCGAGATGGCCATGCCGGCTGGACAGGGTGTGCCCATGTCCGGCATGCAGGCTGATATGAACCATGCTTCCATGGTTGGAGAAACAGCCCCGGAATGCAGTGACTGTGCGGCGAAACCCGCCTGTTGCGATGGCAGCTCCTGCGATTTGCACCAATGCGCGTCCTGCGTGGTGATGGCTTTTCTGCCCCAATCGTTCATCTACCAGCCCCTGCGGGTTTCCGTGGTTGTTTCGTTCCCTCATGGCGGAAACCTTCTTTCCGGCAACACGTCGCTCTATCGCCCTCCCCAGGTCTGATTCCCTGCTACGGCTCCGTCCGGAGCCAACCCATTTGATACAAATGAGAGTTTCTTCAGTGACGTTATGCGTCCTGAAATGCAGAGGAATGAGATTTCATGAAATACAGGAAAAATGTTTTTTCCGGAGACCTGGCGTCTCCATCACGCCGCCGCTTTGTGCAGGGACTGGCCATGGGAAGCATGGCCGCCAGCCTGGGGCTGGGTTCCCGTGCCCTGTGGGCCAGTGCTGACCAGCAACAGAAGATTCCCACCCTGAGGGGCAGTGATTTCGACCTGGCCATTGGTGAACAGGTGGTGAACTTCACGGGTACGCCGCGCATCGGCACTACCGTGAACGGCTCTCTTCCCGCGCCCATCCTGCGCTGGAAGGAGGGTGACACGGTTACCCTGCGGGTGAAGAACAACCTGCCGGAAACCAGCTCCATTCACTGGCACGGCATCATATTGCCCAGCAGCCAGGACGGGGTGCCCAATATCTCCAATGGCTTCTCCGGCATTGCCCCCGGCACTACCCATAGCTACCAGTTCAAGGTGGTGCAGAGCGGTACCTACTGGTATCACAGCCACTCGGGGTTCCAGGAACAGACCGGCCTGTATGGGCCCATCATTATCGATCCGAAGGAACCCGAACCCTTCACCTATGACCGCGACTATGTGGTCATGCTGTCCGACTGGACGGACGAGGACCCCACGGTGGTCTATGCCAAGCTGAAGAAACTCAGCCATTACTACAACTTCAACGAGCGAACCCACAGTGAGCTGATGAAGGACCTCAAGGAAAAGGGCCTGGCCCGTACATGGTCGGAGCGCAAGATGTGGATGCGCATGCGAATGAGCCAGCGGGACCTGGCAGACGTTACCGGTTACACCTATACCTATCTCATGAACGGCCAGACCCCTGCCGATGGTTGGACGGGACTGTTCCGTAAGGGGGAGAAGGTGCGCCTGCGTTTCATCAACGGTTCGGCCATGAGTTTCTTCGATGTGCGCATTCCGGGTCTGAAGATGACGGTGGTGGCGGCGGACGGCCAGTACGTGCAACCGGTGTCCGTGGATGAATTCCGCATCGGGGTGGCTGAAACCTACGATGTCATTGTGGAGCCTGACGATGGCGCCTACACCATCTTTGCCCAGTCCATTGATCGCTCCGGCTATGCCAGGGGAACCCTCACGCCGGATCCGGCCATGACGGCGGAGATACCCGCCATGGATCCCGTGCCCGACCTGACGCATACGGACATGGGCATGGACATGAGTGGCATGGATCACAGCCAGCACCAGATGGGTGGTATGGACATGAGTGGCATGGACCACAGCCAGCACCAGATGGGCGGCATGGACATGAGTGGCATGGACCACAGGCAGCACCGGATGGGTGGTATGAAAATGCCCATGGGCAAGCCGGCCCATCCTTCCGACTTCACTGGCGGCAAGGTCACTCATGATCCCACGGAGTACGGTCCCCATGTGGACATGCGCGCCGATGCGCCACAGTATCGTCTGAACGATCCTGGCGTGGGTCTGCGCAACAATGGCCGCCGGGTGCTCACCTATGCCGATCTGAAACACCTGCATGGCACCAATGATCCGCGGGACCCTGATCGTGAGATCCAGTTGCACCTGACGGGCAACATGAGCCGTTACATGTGGTCGGTGAACGGCGTGAAGTTCGCCGATGCCGAACCCCTGCGCTGGAAGATGGGGGAGCGCCTGCGCATCACCTTTGTCAACGACACCATGATGAATCATCCCATGCACCTGCATGGCATGTGGAGTGACCTGGAGACCGGGGACAATGATTTCATTCCCCGCAAGCACACGGTCATCGTGCAGCCCGGATCGCGCATCAGTTATCGCGTCACAGTGGATGCCGAAGGCGGATGGGCCTATCACTGCCATCTGCTGTATCACATGCTGGGCATGTTCCGTGAAGTTCAGGTCAGTTGAGGAGAAGCAGGATGAAAAGAATCAATGCAATGATAGTGGCCCTGGGCCTTTGCGGAAACGCCCTGGCAGGCGGCATGAACGACGATCCTTTCCTGTTCATGCTGAAAATGGACAAGCTGGAGTTCCGTGATGCCGACGAGGGCACGGCCCTGGTCTGGGATGCCCAGGCCTGGGCGGGCAAGGACCTGAACAAGCTCTGGCTCAAGTCGGAAGGGGAGAAGGGAGAAGAAGGCACGGAGGAGGGTAATCTCGAAGTGCTTTACAGTCGTGCCATCGCGCCTTTCTGGGATCTGCAAGCGGGTTGGCGGCATGATTTCCGCCCCACCCCGGATCGTGACTGGTTCGCCTTCGGTGTGAAAGGCCTGGCGCCCTACCTGTTCGAGGTGGATGCTACCGCCTACGTGGGAGAATCCGGCCGCCTGGCGGCGGCTTTCTCCGCGGAGTACGAGTACATGTTCACCCAGAAGCTCATCCTCTCCCCCGAGCTGGAGATGAACCTGTACAGCAAGGACGACGAGGAAACCGGTGTGGGTGCTGGCCTGTCCGATCTCGAACTGGGGCTGCGCCTGCGCTACGAGATCGTGCGTGAGTTCGCGCCCTATGTCGGCGTGGTCTGGTGGAACAAGTTCGGCAAGACCGCGGATTACGCGGAGGCCGAGGGCGGAGAGACCAGCGACGTGGAATTCGTTGCCGGCTTTCGTCTCTGGTTCTGAGTGTGGCCGTGTCCGGGCGGGTGTCCGTCCGGACGCGGCCCACGGGAGCGGTGTTTTACATGCCGTGAAACCAAACAATGAGGTGTATTCGAAATGAACAAGATCAATGGAAACAAACCTGTCCTGTGGACTGTCCTGTCAACAGTCCTGGCAGCAGGGCTGCTGATGCTGGGCTTTCAGCCCCGCGCTTCCCAGGCGGAAGATCTGGTTGTGTACAAGAGCCCCACCTGTGGTTGCTGCAAGAAATGGGTGAAACACATGCGGGACAATGGCTTCAGCGTAGAGGTCCATGAGCAGTACAATGTCACCCCGAAGAAAGATGAGTACGGAGTTCCACGGCGCCTGCGTTCCTGTCATACCGCCAGGATTGGCGGCTACGTGGTGGAAGGGCACGTGCCCGCAGACGTGGTGAAACGATTGCTTGAGGAAAAACCAGCCATTGCCGGCGTGGCGGTTCCCGGCATGCCCATGGGCTCGCCGGGCATGGAAGGGCCGCGCAAGGATCCATACGAGGTGATCGCCTTCCGTAAGGATGGAGGAAGCAGGGTGTATGCCCGTCGGTGAGAGGGCGCCGCTCCTACCTTGTGGGAGGCCCACCCTTGGGGCGATTGGTCGCGCGACGGAGCGCAGCGGGGCGACCACCCGTAGGAGGCCCGCCCTCGGGCCGATTGATGGGGAGGGATTGCTCCCACCGCTTGGGGAACGGCCCTTCCCCTCGACGGCGCCGAGCACCGATGGCCGGCGGCGGATAGAGCGAGCGCTGTCCGAGCCCGGCAACGCCGGGCGAGTTCGCGAGCGGCCGCTGCCGGTCAAGGCGCGCAGGGAACCCGCGGCATGGCCGCGGGCCCGTCGCGGGGTGCCCTTTCTTTGCTGACTTTCTTTGGGCAAGCAAAGAAAGTCAGGTGGGGGCGCGCCACCGCGCGCTTCAAAACATCCCGCCATCAGGCGGCACAAAACCATGGGGGTCGCGGCGAGGGCGCCGCTGCTCATTTGAAACCGGAAACGGGCTTTCCCTGTGCGGGAGTCGCGGCGAAATCGCGGCGGGGCGCCGCTCCTACATTCCCTGTAGGAGGCCCGCCCTCGGGCCGATGGGTCCGGGACGCCGCTGCGGCAATACGCAAGGCACTACGGCATCTATTGATTCCGATATGGGTTGGAACCGTCAGGCTGAGCGCGAAAACGCCGGTAAGGCCACTGGTATTGAGCAAGAGCCTGCCTCGCCAGCTTTTCCACCCCGGCATTGAGTTCCGTCGCCGCCACTTCCGCATCCCGGTCGGCAATGGCATCCCCGGCCAGGTGGCCGATCACCTTGTACTCCGGTTTGCCCCCGGTGCGCACGAAGGAAATGAAATACACCGGCGCCCCGGTCTTGCGTGCAAAGCGGTTCACCAGGGTCATGGTCAGGGCCGGCACGCCGAAAAAGGGCGCGAATACACCGCCACCGCCTTTGGCCGTCTTGGGCTGCTGATCGGGAAGGATGACGATAAGCTCGCCATTTCCCAGGGCTTCGTAAAGCGCCTTGATGCCGTGGCGATCCGTGGGCACCATGCGATTCTGCCCCGGCCGGTTCCTGCCTTCCAGCATCACCGATTCCAACCCTTCCTTGCGTGGCGGCCGGTACAGCCCCGTGGCCTTGCCGATGCTGCCGAAGAAATGGGCGCTGATCTCGAAGTTGCCCAGGTGCGGCATGGCTACCACAACTCCCTTTCCCCGGGACATGAGCGCGCGAATCTCGTCGGGCACTGTCCCCATGTCCAGACGCTTCAGCCAGGATTCCGTGCGGCCATACCAGACCGAAGGCATCTCCAACAGGGTGATGGCATTCTCCTTGAGGGTGGCCCGCAGCAGTTCGTCCCTTTCGTCTTCAGTCAACTCCGGAAAGCACATCCGGATGTTGACCCGGGCATTCTCCCGCTCCCGGTTGGGAACCCGGTAGGCAATCCAACCGGCCACTCTGCCAATGCCGCGCAACAACGGCAGAGGCAGCAGGGACAGAAAACGGATAAAATAGCGCAGCAGGCGGGTTCGCACGGCAAAACCAAACTATAATTCGGAATTCGTCCAATACTAACCGGAAACCTCCATGGATAACACAGTCCCCATTGGCCTTTCTCCCGCCAGGGCTTACGATCTGCTGAACGAGAATCCGCGTGCCGTGCTGGTGGACGTGCGTTCCAGCATGGAATTCCTGTTCGTGGGCCATCCCGTGGGCGCCGTGCACATTCCCTGGATAGACGAACCGGACTGGGACATCAACCCCAACTTCGTCACCGACATCCGCAAGCTGCTACTGGGCGGAGTTTCCCACAGCGACGATCATCCCAGCGCCCCGGTCATTCTCATCTGCCGCAGTGGCAAGCGCTCCCTGGAAGCCGGCAAGCTGCTGCTGGCGTCCGGCATGAGCGACATCTACAACGTGGACGAGGGTTTCGAGGGCGATCTCAACGACAAGCACCAGCGCAGCACCATCAACGGCTGGCGTTTCCGTGGTCTCCCCTGGGAGCAGTGCTGACTCATGGCGGTCCTGTTGTGCAGTGACGAACCGGGCCGTCATCTCGCGGATCTCGTCGCCAGGTACGGTCTTGAACTGGAATGGGTGGCGGACGGCCAGCCCATCCCGGGCTCCCATTTCGGCGACCCGGAAGCAGGGCTCATAGGCAACCGCCTGCTGGTGAGAAATGACACACCCATCCATTCGGCCTTTCACGAAACCTGTCACTACATCTGCATGGACCAGGAACGGCGCGCGAACCTGCATACCGATGCCGGCGGCGGCTACGACGAGGAAAACGGCGTCTGCTATCTGCAGATACTGCTCGCCGATCACCTGCCCGGTTTCAGCCGGGAGCGCATGTTCGCCGACATGGACGAATGGGGCTACAGCTTCCGCCTGGGAAGCGCTTCCGCCTGGTTCCACGAAGATGCGGAAGACGCCCGCGAGTGGCTGCAAAAGTACAATCTCATCGACGAACAAGAACAACCCACATGGATGCTGCGCCAATGATCAAGAAATGCCTGTTCCCCGCCGCCGGTTACGGCACCCGCTTCCTGCCGGCCACCAAGTCCATCCCCAAGGAAATGCTGCCCATCGTCAACAAGCCCCTGATCCAGTACGGTGTTGAAGAAGCCGCCCATGCGGGCATGACAGACATCGCCATTGTCACCGGCCGGGGCAAGCACGCCATCGAGGATCTGTTCGACAACAACCGCATCATCGAAGATGCGGTGCGCGGGTCCGACAAGGAAGCATTGCTGGAGGAGACCAATCGCCTGATGGACATCTGCACCTTTTCCTATACCCGGCAGAAACAGATGAAAGGCCTGGGGGACGCCATTCTTTCCGGGGAACCGTTGATCGGCAACCAGCCCTTCGGCGTGGTGTTGGCCGACGATCTGTGTATCGGCGAAAACGAGCAGCACAACGTGCTGGCGCAGATGGTCGGGATCTACAACAAATACAAGTGCAGCATCATAGCCATCGAGGAAGTGCCGGAAGAAGAAACCCATAAATACGGCGTCATTGCCGGCATAGAAGTGGAGCCCGGGATCTACCATGTAAAGGAAATGGTGGAAAAGCCGCCAACGGGCACCGCTCCCAGCAACCTGGCCATCATTGGCCGCTACCTGCTCACACCGGACATCTTCGACCTGTTACGCAACCAGCCGGCGGGAACCGGTGGTGAAATCCAGATCACCGACGCCCTCAAGCGCCAGACGGAAACCAATCGCGTGATCGCCTACCGGTTTCAGGGCCGGCGTTTCGACTGCGGCAGCGTGCATGGCTTCGTGGAAGCCACCAATCATTTCTATGAAAAGTGCTTTCGCTGAAAACCGGCAGGGCAGCCCCGGAGGCGGTGCCCATGCCCCCTGGTTTCCGGGCGCTGAGTTTTGTCAACGCATTCCTGTTTCCAATACCTTACTATGAGTAGGTTGCCTGCCCGTAGGCGGTAACTTATTCTTGAAGGAATTGTTTGCAGGCAGATCCTGAATGTCCGAATACGCGCTCATACTGGTAAGCACCGTGCTGGTGAACAACTTCGTCCTGGTGAAATTCCTGGGACTGTGCCCCTTCATGGGCGTTTCCCGCAAGCTGGAAACCGCCATGGGCATGGGACTGGCCACTACCTTTGTGCTCACCCTGTCCTCCGTGGCCAGTTATCTGGTGAACACCTGGATGCTGGAACCCCTGGGCCTGGAATACATGCGCACCATCGCCTTCATTCTGGTCATCGCCGTGGTGGTGCAGTTCACCGAGATGGTCATGCACAAGACCAGCCCGGTGCTCTACCAGGTACTGGGCATCTTCCTGCCCCTGATCACCACAAACTGCGCCGTGCTGGGCGTGGCCCTGCTCAACACCCAGGAGCAGCACAACTTCGTGGAATCCGCCCTGTACGGCTTTGGCGCCGCCGTGGGCTTCTCCCTGGTGCTGGTGCTGTTCGCCGCCATCCGCGAGCGGGTAAACGCCGCCGACGTGCCCGAGCCCTTCAAGGGCAACGGCATCGCGCTCATCACCGCCGGCCTCATGTCCATGGCCTTCATGGGCTTCTCCGGCCTGGTATCCGGGTAAGATGTTCACCGCCATTTTCGCCATCGCCGCCCTGTCCACGGCCTTCGGCCTGTTGCTGGGCTATTCCGCCATCCGTTTCAAGGTGGACGGCGACCCTCTGGTGGACAAGATTGACGCCATCCTGCCCCAGACCCAGTGCGGCCAGTGTGGCTTCGCCGGCTGTCGGCCCTATGCCGAGGCCATCGCCGCCGGTGAAGCGGAAATCAATCTGTGCCCCCCTGGCGGCGAGGCCGGCATGCTGGCCCTGGCAGACCTGCTGGGCAAGGAGCCCGTTCCCCTGGAAAACGAAGAAGCCGCCGGCAAGGGCAAGATGATCGCCCATATCCGGGAAGCCGAATGCATCGGTTGCACCCTGTGCATCCAGGCCTGTCCGGTGGACGCCATCGTGGGCGCGGCCAAGCAGATGCACACCGTCATTGCCGACCAGTGCACCGGCTGTGAGCTCTGTCTGCCCCCCTGCCCCGTGGAATGCATAGAAATGATTCCGGTGAAGACCACCCTCAGCAACTGGAAATGGCCCTTCCCCGGAGCGGAAGAACAATCCACTGCCCAGGAGTCCCGTTCATGATTACGAAGAATCCCGGGCAGTGGGACTTTCACGGCGGCATCCATCGTCCCGACCGCAAATCCATGTCGGCGGGAAAACATCTTGGCAAGGTTTCCCTGCCGGATACCCTGGTACTGCCCCTGCAACAGCACATCGGCGCCATGGCGGAACCCGTGGTGGAGGTGGGAGATCGGGTGCTCAAGGGCCAGACCATCGCCCGGGTGACGGAATACATCGGCGCGCCCATTCACGCCCCCACCTCGGGCACCATCACCGCCATCGAGGAACGGCCGGTACCCCACCCCTCGGGACTGAGCGCTCCCTGTATCGTTTTGCGGACAGACGGGCGGGATGAATGGGGCGAGCTACCCGAACCCCTGCCGTATTTCGATGACCTGGATCCTTCCCTGCTGCGAGAGCGTATCCGCTGGGCGGGCATTGTGGGCCTGGGCGGCGCGGCCTTCCCCACCAGCGTGAAGGTGAACCACGGGCCGGACCGGCCCATCCAGACCCTGGTAATCAACGGCGCCGAATGCGAACCCTACATCACCTGTGACGACCTGCTCATGCGCGAACAGGCGGACCGCATCGTGGAAGGCATCAAGATCCTGCTTTACGTGGTGGACGCCGAGGAATGCCTCATCGGCATAGAGGACAACAAGCCCGAGGCCATCACCGCCATGCGCAAGGCGGTAGCCGAATCCGGCCTGCGGGACGTGCAGGTGGTGCAGGTGCCCACCCGCTATCCCATGGGGGGCGAGAAACAGCTCATCAAGGTGCTCACCGGCAAGGAAGTGCCCTCCAACGGCATTCCTTCCGAGGTGGGCGTGATCTGCGTGAACGTGGCCACCGCCGCATCCGTGACCGACGCGGTAATGGCCGGGCGCCCCCTCCTCAGCCGCCTGGTCACGGTAACCGGCGAAGGAGTGAACAACCCCGGTAACCTGGAAGTACCCTTCGGGTGTTTCATGTCCCACGTCATCGAACAGGCCGGGGGCTACAACGACAAGGCCCACAAGCTCATCCTGGGCGGCCCCATGATGGGCTTCACCCTGGGGGACGACGAACTGCCGGTAACCAAGGGCAGCAACTGCCTGCTGGTGGCCAGCCGCGAGGAAGCCCCGGATCCGGACAAGGCCATGCCCTGTATTCGCTGCGGCAAGTGCGTGCAAGCCTGCCCCGCCCAGCTCCTGCCCCAACAGCTCTACTGGTACGCCCGGGCGAAAGATTTCGACAAGACCCAGGAATACAACCTGTTCGACTGCATCGAATGCGGCTGCTGCTCCTGGGTCTGCCCATCTCACATTCCCCTGGTGCAGTATTACCGTTTCGCCAAGACCGAAACCTGGGCACTGGAGAAAGAGAAACAGCAGGCAGAGGATGCCCGCCGCCGCCACGAGGCCCGGGTGGAACGCCTGGAACGCCTGGAACGTGAGCGCAAGGCCCGCCTGCGCCAGAAGAAGGAAGCCCTGGAAAAGAAGACCGCCGGTGGCGGCAAGGACCCGAAGAAAGCTGCCGTGGAAGCCGCCATGAAGCGCGTGGCGGAAAAGAAGGCCCGCCAGACCAAGACCGAAAGACGCAGCGAGGAGTCCTCATGAAGTTTCCGGTTCACACCTCGCCTTATGGCGCCCTGCCCAACAACGTCACCCGGGTGATGGGAGAAGTGATTCTCGCCCTGGTGCCGGGCATCATCGCCCTTGTGTACTATTTCGGCCCCGGAGTGCTCATCAACATCAGCCTGGCCGTGACCACCGCCCTGATTGCCGAGGCCGGCGTGCTGCGCCTGCGCCATCGCCCTGTCCAACCTGCCCTCGCGGATCTCAGCGCCACGGTAACCGCCGTGTTGCTGGCCATCGCCCTGCCCCCCCTCACCCCCTGGTGGATGACAGTGCTGGGCGTGCTGTTTGCCATCGTCATGGTGAAGCACCTGTATGGTGGCCTGGGCTACAATCCTTTCAACCCGGCCATGGCCGCCTATGTGCTGTTGCTGGTGTCCTTTCCGGTGGACATGACCCAGTGGTTGCCGCCGGAAATGCTCAATGAACACCCCCTGAGCTTCCCCCAGACCCTGACGGCCATTTTTGGTGGCGGCCTGCCTGACGGCCTGACCTGGGACGCGGTAACCAGCGCCACGCCCCTGGACGCCATGCGCGAACAGCTCAAGATGAACAAGACCATCAGTGAAATCGCCCGGAACCCCATGTGGGGTGATTTCGGCGCCCGGGGCTGGGAATGGGTGGGCAACTGGTTCCTGCTTGGCGGCCTGTTCCTGCTGTGGCGCAAGATCATCAGCTGGCATATCCCTTTTTCCATGATCGCCGGGCTGCTGCTGGCCTCGGGCCTGTTCTGGCTGTTCGATGCCGAGTCCATGCCCTTCCCCGGCTTTCACCTGTTCAGTGGCGGCATGATCCTGGGGGCCTTCTTCATCGCCACGGATCCGGTCACCGCCAGCACCACGCCCAAGGGACGCCTCATCTACGGCTTCCTCATTGGTGTAACCGTATTCATCATCCGCACCTGGGGCGGCTATCCGGATGCCGTGGCCTTCGCCGTGTTGCTCATGAACATGGCGGCTCCGACCATCGACTATTACACGCGGCCCAGGGTCTTCGGCGCCCGGGAAGAAGATCATGGCTAGGCTGGACAGGAACATCTTTATCAGCGCCGCCATCCTGGGTATTTTCGGCGTGCTGGGCGCCGCCCTGGTGTCCCTGACCTGGACGGCCACGGCGGAACGCATCGCCCTGAACCAGCAGCAGGCCTTCCTGCGCAACGTGTACAAGCTCATCGACAAGTCCGAAATTGACAACGACCTGCTGCGGGATGTCATTACCCTGCACGACACAATCCTGGCGAAGACCGCCGTGAAGGTCTATCGGGCAAGAAAGCAGGGGCAACCCGTGGCCCTGATCTTCAGCCCGGTGCAAAGCCCGGGCTACGCCAGCCCCATCAACATGATGGTGGCCGTGCGTTACGACGGCGTGCTGGGCGGCGTGCGCGTGCTCTCCCACATGGAGACCCCGGGACTGGGAGACAAGATCGACGAAGAGCGCTCGGACTGGATCCTGGGCTTCCGCGGCAAGTCCCTGGACAACCCGCCACCGGAGCAGTGGAAGGTAAAGAAGGACGGCGGCGTGTTCGACCAGTTCACCGGCGCCACCATCACCCCGCGCAACATCGTGGCCACGGTGAAGAAGGTACTGGAATACTATGCCCGGGAAAAGGAAAACCTGTTCAAAAAACCGGCGGAAGCCCAGACCGAAGTTCCCATGCACTGACAGGCGGAAACCATGAGCATATCGAATCGTGAAATCATCGCCAACGGCCTGTGGAACAACAACCAGGCCCTGGTGGCCCTGCTGGGGCTCTGCCCCCTGCTGGCCGTGTCCAACACCCTCATCAACGGTCTGGGCCTGGGCCTGGCCACCACCCTGGTGCTGGTGTCATCCAACGCCACCATCTCCTTCATCCGCAACTGGGTGCGCCAGGAAGTGCGTCTGCCAGTGTTCGTGCTGGTCATCGCCTCCTTCGTCACCGCCGTGGAGCTGGCCATGAACGCCTGGTTCCACGACCTGCACAAGATCCTGGGCATCTTCATTCCCCTCATCGTTACCAACTGCACCATCGTGGGCCGGGCCGAGGCCTTCGCCTCGCGCAATCCCGTACCCCAGTCCATGCTGGACGGCCTGAGCATGGGCATGGGCTTCACCCTGGTGCTCATGACACTGGGTGGCCTGCGCGAGTTCATTGGCCAGGGCACCATCCTGTCCGGCGCCCATCTCATGTTCGGCGAAGCCGCCCGCGGCCTGAGCTTTTCCATGGGCGAGGACTTCCATGGACTGATCCTGGCCATCCTGCCGCCGGGGGCCTTCTTCGGCCTGGGCCTGCTCATCGCCCTCAAGCACGTCATCGACAAGCGCAATGCCCGGCG
>CAZWRE010000189.1:0-2127 GCA_964636335.1 uncultured Sedimenticola sp.
CAAGGACATTCCCGCCTACCACATCTACGGCGCCTGCAACCCCAGGCTGGCCGACCGGGCAATCAGCGCCGAACCCAACGCCGGCACTCTCCTGCCCTGCAACTTCATCATGCGCGAGGAGGGCGACAGCACCGTGGTGAGCTTCATGGACCCCGTGGCCGTTCTGGGCCTGTCCGAAGCCGCTGAAGTGCGCGCCGTGGCGGAAGAAGCCAAAGGCATGATCGAAAAGGTCATGGAGCAGCTCCAGGCCTGATCCGCAACCTCCAGTGAAGGCGGCGTCTTCCCCGCGGACGACGCCGCCTTTTTCATGTCCAGTCCAGAAAATGCCCTTCCCGGGCCAGATCCCGCAATGCGCCTTCCAGCGCCTCCGTATAGCTGCGCCGGCTTCCGGTCCAGTCCACCGGCTCCCCCACGAACACATCGCAGAAAAAAGGCACCAGCAGAGACTCTCCCCTGGGCAGAGCCTTGCCCAGACCATGCAGGTATACCGGAATCACCGGCACATCCGGATGGGATTCCTTGATGCGCGCCACACCCTGCTTGCAGTGTGCCAGGCGTTCCGGCTCTCCCCGGCTGCCTTCCGGGAAAAGGATAAGGATCTTCCCCTCATCCAGGGCCTGGTGAATACCGGCGAACAGGTCCTCACCCTTTTTCGGCCGGCGCGACAAGGGCAGGATGCCGATGACACTCAGGGCAAACCACGCGAGCAGCCGGTTCCGCAGAAAATAGTCCGCGGCAGCCACAGGCCGGGTGCGGGACAACAGATGGGACGGCAGCAGATTCATCAACACCATGGTATCCAGGTGACTGTTGTGATTGGCGACGATGATGGCCGGCCCGCCCTGTGGCAAGCGCTCCCGGTGGCGCACATTCAGTCCCAGAACCAGCAATACCACCAGCCTGACGATAATCCGGTACCAGATGTATCGCAGCAGTCTGTTCATCTCAGTAGTACAGGTAATGCACAAAATGGAAGAACAGCGGCGCCGTGTAGGTCAGGCTGTCGATGCGATCCAGGATGCCGCCATGCCCCGGCAGCAGGTTGCCCGCATCCTTCACGCCAATGTCCCGTTTCAGGGCGGAGATGGTCACATCGCCAATAAACCCTCCCAGCCCGATGAGCAACCCGGCCGCCAGAGCATGCGTCCAGCCAAAGGGAGTGAGCAGCGGCGCCAGCACCACGGCCAGCCCGATGGTGGTAGCCACTCCACCCAGAAAACCTTCCCGGGTCTTGTTTGGGCTGACCTCTGGAACAATCTTGTGCCTGCCAAACAGTTTGCCCCACAGGTACTGGGCCACATCATTGAACTGGGTGAGAAACACCAGGTAAAGCACCCAGCCTGCACCCCCGGCCACGGGATTGCCATCCGCCGGCAGCACCAGCAGAAAGGCCAGGTGACTGATGCTGAACACCATGGTCATCAGCCCCCAGTGCAGGGTGCCGGCAGCACGCAGGAAATCCCTGGTTTCACCGATGATCACCATGCGCATGGGCAGAAACAGGAACAGGTACACGGGAATGAAGACGATGAACATGCCATACCATTCCACATTTACCCAGAAATACTGGACGGGAATGGCCAGATAGGCCCAGAACAGCACCCGGCGATCCGCCCGCCGGGTGGGAATCATGGAGAGATATTCCTTCAGGGCCAGGAAGCTGATGAGGCCGAAGAACATCAGGGTTACGCCCCGGGAGAACAGCATGGCGACCGTGAACACGGATACCATGATCCACCAGGAATTCACTCTCTGGCCCAGTTCCCGGTAATCCCTCCCGGGGCGATACCGGCGCAGCAGGAACACCGTGGCGGAGGCGGTGGCCAGCAGACCGTACAATCCTGCCAGCATCCAGGCCACGTTGGGGGCAAGATCCGGCATCATGCCACTTCCTCCAGAGCCCGGCGGGCACGATTGAACAGCGTCACCAGAGACAACAGCAGCACGGCAGCCAGCAGCCAGCCAACCCAGGGCGACAGGGGCAGGCCCAGCCCCGCCGCCAGGGCCAGGCTGCCGAATACCAGCGCCCGGTCACTCTTGCCCATGGGACCATCATAGCGCCGGGAAGCGCCGATCTGCACCGCCACCACGCCGCTCATTTCCACCATCACCCCCAGCAGTACGGCC
>CAZWRE010000190.1:0-16884 GCA_964636335.1 uncultured Sedimenticola sp.
GCTGTGTGTTCGCGCAGGTCGTGATCGGTGTTCAGCACCTTCCCCTGCTCCTTATGACAGGATTCGCACAGCTTCCCGGCTGCATGATCCTCCACCAGCGCCGGCGTTTCCTTCACGCCCTCATGCACCGAATGACAGCTACGGCAATCCAGTTTCCGAACCTCCCTTCCCGCCAGATTCACCGGATCTTCCAGTTCGACATTCACCGGATGAACACCCTTCTCACGGGCATCTTCCTTGTTCTTCGCCTGTTGCCGCTCATGGCAGCTCCGGCACAAATCCCGGGCATTTTCCCCTCGGGGCAGCAGGGCCGTGCCCGGTTGGGCATCATGCACGGAATGACAGGCCAGGCAATCCACCCGCCGTACCTTTCTTCCACCCAGCTCCACTTCCTCATCCAGTTTCAACCCCACGGGATGAATCCCCTTGTGACGGGCATCCTTTTCATCTCTTGAATACTGACCGCGGTGACAACTCACGCAGAGTTTCCCATCCCTGGCATCCATCACCAGCAGCGCTTCCGCCTTCGCACCATGCACCTGATGACAACTCTGACAGATGATCTGTCCCTGTTCACCCAGGCGGGCCCCGGCGCGTTGCAGTTCTTCCGGCAAGCCCTGTTGCAGCTCTTCCCGAAGCGCATAACCGTCCGCGCCCTTTTCAGGCGGTTTCCGCATGATCACCCCAAGGGGATGATTCAGCCGCTTCAGATCGCGGCGCCCACGCTCCGAGGCGGCCGTGTGACGGGACGCATGGCAGTCCAGGCACAATGCGCTGTCCCGATTGGCTCCGCGCAGCCAGGGGTTGTGCCGCCCGATTCCGCGTGCCTTCGCACCCTCGGGCCGGTCGTGGGGACTATGGCAACTGGCGCAATACAGATGCCCGTTGCCCGCCAGAGGATAATCCGCGGGCGTTTGATCCTCCTCGAAGCGTTCCACATCACCCGCCGGTTCACCATCGTGCCGCTGGTGAAGACTGGGATGCTGATGCCCCCGCCCCATGCGCGGCCGCGATTCCACCACGGCGCCATGATGGCAGCTCAGGCACATGCGCTCATCGGCCACGGGAAGCACCGGCGCATTTTCCTCCGGCACATGATCCGGCGACCAGGACGGATGGCATTGCAGGCAATTTCTGCGGGAGTCCCTGGAACCCGTTTCCCGCGCCACGAGATGTTCCTCGGCTCCGCCTTCCTCCAGTTGCAGCACCTCAACCCGATCCGCTCCAAGATCCACCACATACAGCCTGTTTTTCCAGCGGGCCAGTCCGACAGGCATGGAAAATTTCCAGGGGCGGCCATCGGGGTGGCGCAGGAGAGCACGAGGCTTTCGCTGGCGGAACAGGGTGATCATGCCCGTCCAGGCATCGGATATCAGTATGCCGCCGTCTTCCAGGGTAACGATGCCATTGGGCCGAAACAGTTGGCCGGGAGCCAGCCCGAACGTTCCCAGGCTGCCCAGAAAACGGCCATCCGGCGCCAGAATCTGCACCCGGGCATTGAGCACATCCACCGCCATCAGGTAGCCACCGGCGTCAGCGGCCAGCATGTAGGGATAGCGGAAACGCCCGGACATCTCGCCATGCCCGCCCCGGCAGAGAGTGGACAGTTCCGCATCCAGGCGGCTGCGGCACAGACGATGCCCCCGGCGGTCACTCCACCACAAACGCTCTCCAAGAACCAGCACGGCGGAAGGCGCCACGGCTTCGGCATCGGGCCGTGGCTGCAAAATCCGCAACAACCGGCCCTGCGGATTCAGCACCAGAATGCGCTGGCGGGACGGATCGGCCACATAGAGCTTGCCGTCGTAAAAGGCGATATCCGTGGCCGGCATTTCCGCAGCGGGCAAAGGCAGGCTGTCCACCCGTTCACCAGCGGCATCGAACACCTGAATGCGCCGTTGCAGCCCGTCCAGCACGAAGGCGCGCCCATCCGGCGCCACGGCCAGGGCAGCCGGCTGCCGCAGACCGTCTTCCAGACGCATGAGCGATGTTCCCGTAACAGCCGCCACGGGATGAGCCGCCAGTAGCAGACAGAACAGCAGCAAGCGCTTTCCCATCACTCCAGCAAATCCCTCAACTGAATGCGCGTCACGGGATCATCCGCTGACTTGGGCTCCGTGCGCTGCAGGAAACGGGCCACGGGATTTTCCCGCAGCACCCGAAGACGCGCCTCCGGGTATCCAAGAGACTTCCAGTTCAGCAGGCTGTTATTGGAGTCATGACAGTCCGTGCATCGAGGGCCGGTCTTCTCCAGGGGGTGATGCAGGCGCGCCTTGATCACGCTCCGTCCACTCTTGTCCGCCTGTTCCCAGTCCCGCATCAGGCGGCGCGCCCAGGGCTCACCGGACAGGGTTACCACCGGCCTGCCATCCACCCAGGGCGCGATCAGTCCTTCCTCGTCCGCCCGCGCGCCCGGCATCCGCAGGCGGTCATAACCTGGAGACACAGCCTCTGGCCGCCAGTGGCAAGTCTCACAGGCTATCCGCCGGGCGTGCATGTTCAAGAAGGCCCGCTTACGCGCACCATGGCGATGAGGGCTGCGTCCATGACACTCATGACAGAGCAGTACCGGCGTTTCTTCCGTCACCGGCTGCTGGTGAAAGGAAGGCACGAACAGTGGCTGCTCCCGTGCCGGCACAGGCGGCTGGTCGAGCTGTTTCCTGGCCTGTTGCAGGGCTTTCTCATCCGGCCGGGCAGCCTCCACCGCGTCCTGGTACGGGTGGGCCGCCAGACCCGATGCGGCGCCAAGCCAGGCCGCGATCAACAGGAATGATTTGGTCATTTGTTCCGCCTCCTGTTCCCGGCAGCCGGTTTTTTCTTTCCCTTGCGGCTGGGCATATCCAGCATGCGCCGCCGGAAAACATCACCACCGAAAGCCGCATAGACCTTGCCCTTCACGGGTTTGCCGAACAGACCGCCAAACAGCCAGACGAGCAACATCAGTCCGGTGAGCACCCCCAGCGCCAGCAGCGCCCTGCTCCAGGCCGACGACTTGTCAAACGCCGGCGGCAACCCCGGCGTTTCCGTTATCCGCGCCGTCAGCAGCACCGGCGCCAGATCCATGTCGTGCATATCCGTATGCAGAAAACCACGATCCATGGCATTGGCGGCATAACCATGGCAGCCCCGCGCGCCACAGGTCTTGCCCAGTTCCTCCTCATTCGTGGAAGCCCCGGGCTTTTCGTCTTCCTGGATGCGATGATGCAAGCCATCAGGCGCATGACAGTCCAGACAGGAAGCGCCGGCATCGCGTCCGGCGGCAATGAGCCGCCCATGAAGTGTCAGGTCGTAGCTCGCGCTGGCCAGCGTAAAACGGGCATCCGCCGGTTCAGGCGGCTTGCGTCCGGCTTCCCGCTTCACCTTCATCATCCTTTCCCGGTCGGCATGGCATTTGGCGCACATGGCATTGCCCTCCGCCTTGGTCCAGCGCCCGCCCAGCAGCCGGCGCAGGATATGGCCGGTGAAACGTTCCCGCCACACATCATCCTTGTGGCAATTGCCGCAGGCCTCGTCGCTGTGGGCAAACAATTCCCGGAACCGGGGCATCTGCATTTCACTGATATAACCGGTATTGCTGTGACACAGGCGGCAGGAAGGCTGTGCATCTTCTTCCGATTCCTCCAACCGGTTGCCCCCGGTGAACCCCTTGCTGCGGCCCTGGCCGTGAACAGAATCCGCCATCTCCTCCACCACCTCCTTGTGCGTGTAGCTGGCGCCTTCCGACGGCTCCTCGATATGACATTCGGCGGCGCAATCCACCCCCTTGTCCTCTTCATGGGGAAAGCTGCGGATGCTGGCATGGCAGTCGCTGCAGGGAACATTACCGTGCAGAGAAGCACCATAGTGCTTGCGGTCTATGGTCAGATCCCGGCGCACGCCCTTGTCATCCACGAACTCGAACCCCGGCAGGGCGTGGCAGACCAGGCAACCATCCGGATCGTTCTGCTTCATGGCGGCCCCGGCGCTGCGGGTCCACAGAAGCAGCCCCGCCAGCAGCGCCAGAATGAGCAACAACACCCGCCGGGTGGTAATGAAACCCTTGCGTGGCTTGTGCAGGGCTATCCATTCCGGCAGGGGATGAAATTCCACGTCCTTCTTCTTGCGTTTGTGCCGGATCTCGGGGGGCACCGTGAGCCAGTCGATAGCGCCCCAGTCGCAGACATCCGCGCACTCATGGCAGGACATGCAGGAAAGCTGATCCACCACGGCGATCTTGTCCACCATGGTGATGGCGCCACACATGCACTTGCGCGCACATTCGTTGCACCCCGTGCAGCGGTTGCGCTCCACGCGGATGCGGCGGGTGAAACGGAAGTGGGAACCCAGGCGGTTCACCAGCGCATCAATGGCGCCAATGGGACAGAGAAAGGCGCAATAGGCACGGCCCTTGTTGGCGAACACGCCCAGCAGCAGCACCAGCCCCAGGTTCACCATGCCCACGGTAGTCACCAGAAAGGCCACGCCGCGCCAGTCGCCACTGGCGGCCTGAAAGATGCGCGGCACGGTAATGAAATTGCACAGGGTGCAGGCACTCACCCCCAGCATGGGCATGAGCAATACAAAGGTCAGAAAATAACCGTAGCGTATGGGCACCTGCGGCAGCCAGCGGTATTCCAGTTTCCAGCGTTCGCCGGTAAGACGGCTGGCCAGCTCGGGCACCCCTCCCATGGGGCAGATATAGGAACACCAGATGCGCCCGAAGAAGAAGGTGGTAACCAGGATGATGAGCAGGAAGGCCGCGCCAATGGCCGCCACGCTGATCTGGTTCATCAGATCATCCCAGCTCATGCCGGGAAAATAGAGATAGAAACGGCGCATGCACAGAGGACCGCAAAGATCCGGATTGCCGAACAGGGAAGGAATCAGGGTAAAGGGCGCCAGCAGCAACAAGGCCGCCAACACAATCAGGGTGTAGCGGTATTTCTGCCCTGCGGGGATGTTTTTCAGTCTGTCAATCACATTCATCTCGGTTATTCAGGTCCGCCGGTTCATGAATCGTGGCGAGGCACCATCCCGCAGGAAGCCCGCCCTCGGGCCGGCAATCGCGGCGGGGCGCCGCTCCTACGCACCATCCCGTAGGAGGCCCGCCCCCGGGCCGATAATCACGGCGGGGCGCCGCGCCTACACACCATCCCGTAGGAGGCCCGCCCTCCGGCCGATAATCGCGGCGGGGCGCCGCTCCTGCACGCCATCCCGTAGGAGGCCCGCCCCCGGGCCGATAATCGCGGCGGGGCGCCGCTCCTACACGCCATCCCGTAGGAGGCCCGCCCCCGGGCCGATGTTCGCGGCGGGGCGCCGCTCCTACAGGAGGCCTGCCCTCGGGCCGACGTTCACAGTGGGGCATCTTTACCGCCAACAAGAGGAAACACATATCCATGGCGCCCATCCCTCAATCATCAAATTCATGACAGGCCCGGCACAAACTGCCATCAGCGGCGGGCAGACGCATGAGCACTTCCCCGGTCAGGCGCTTGTAATCCAGCTCCACTGGTCCGCCCAGCTTCTTCTCCAGCTCCGCCAGGCGTTCTTCCTTGTCCGCCCGGTAGATGGAACTCCAGCGGCTGTGCCGATACTCCGGGCCGTCTTCCACGCGGCGATCCGCCACCTGCCGGCCGGCAGCCAGTCCTTCATCGATGACCCCTTTTTCATGGGGGCTGTGACAGGTGACGCAGGTGACCTGCTCCTGGTCGTCAAGAGGCAGCAGCCATTCCCCTGCCTGTTCCCCTTTTCGTATGCGTTCAAGCATTTTTTCTCCCGGCTTGCGATTGTGTTCCAGCGCGTTCAGATGCGGCGTCCGGAGATGACAGCCCAGGCAGATGCGCCCCACGGGCAGGCGCAGCTTCCATTCCTTCCGCTCGGGCGGATGCTCCCGATCCGGCACTTCCCGATGACAGTATTCGCAGGTTTCCTCCCGCGGTTTCCCCTGATCGTCGAGCTGGACATGAATGTTCAGCCGCTGATAGGGCTTCTCGTCATGACACTGGAAGCAGAAATCATCCAGCTTCTTCCAGGGACCGCCCCGCAGAAAGTCACCAGGGCGACGGCGGCGGATTTCTTCCACCTCCCGGCGCTCTCTGTCCTCCAGGTTTTCGATGCCATGACAGGTGGCGCATTGCAGCCGCCCCTGTTCATCCGGCTTCATGGTTTCCGGCGGTTCCATGTCCCGGGGCAGGGTCACGCCCACGGGATGATGCCGGGAGGACAATTCCAGAGCGCCGGCAGCCAGGGGCGGAACAAGGGTCATGACGAGCACCAGAACCCGCATATTCAGAGCCCGGCCTGTCCCGCCTGGCCATGGGCATGACAGTCGCGGCAGTCTCCGGAAGCCTGATGCACCCCGGACAGGCCGTTGCCGGTGTCCGTTTCCGAATCCTGCCCCTCCATGTCCATTTGATGGCAAAGCACGCAAAGCTGGGCGTACTGACCCTCCTCCCCTGTCCACACAGGAATGGCATCCAGTCCCAGGGCGGGGTCCAGTTGTGACGCGCCCTTGGCAGCCAGGTCGATGAGCAGGCCAGTGTTTTCCGTGCCATGCATGGCATGGCAGTCCGTGCAGTCCACGCGGGAAGCATAGGCATAGCCTTCCCTCAACCCCTGGTAGGTGCCGTTGCCGCCAACACGATGGCCGTGATAGTCGATAAAGCGGTAGTTGTCTTCCATGGCCACCAGCGGATCCCGCCAGTGCCTGTCGCCCATCTCGAAGCCGGGGATCTGGTGATCCCGGTTGTGACAGCGCAGACAGAAATCCGCGTTGGAGAAATAGGGTTCCGGACGCTGATGAGCATCGGGAAACAGAGTCAGATCCTGCTGTACCTCGAAGGCTCCGTCCATGTCGGAAGCCTGGTGACAGGCAACACACTCCTCATCCTGGCTCATGCCCGCGAAATCATGGCGCAAACCGCCGTCACGATGGGGCATTCCGGGAAGATCCGCGGCATTGTGGCAAAGCACGCATTGCCGTTTTTCCCCGGTGCCGTTACTTCCATGGCAGCCCATGCAACTGGCGTATTCCTTGTCGCGCACAATGCCGCGAATGCCTGCCGCACGCTTTCCCTGATGGATGCGGCGCAGGGGATGGCAGGCCGCGCATTCGGCCTGTTTCCAGGCGGCGCCGTCACCACCGTGGTCGGGGGTGAGCAGCAGGCTTTCGCCCTGGGCGCCGCCGGCAAGCATCAGCAGAATGAGCAACTTTTTCATGGGCCAATCTCCCGGTGGCAGTCGAAACAGTAGGATGGGTTGTGGCAGCTACCGCACTGGGCGGGGTCCATACGCGCCTCCAGACCATGGGACAGGCGGTAACCCGGCCCGTGCTGACGGCGCGCCGTGGCATCCCGGCGGAAATGGCAGTCTATGCAGTCGTTCAGATCCAGATGGCAGCTCCGGCAGGCGTTTTCATCCCTGGCGGCATCCGGAGCGTGGAGTCGCACATAATCGAAATCATGATCCCGGGGCCAGATCTTCTTCGGGTCGGGATGGCAGAGCCGGCATTGCGCGGGCGCGCTGCGATCTTCAACATGACAAGAGTGGCAGATGGCCTTCAGGGGCTCGTTGGCCACCAGGGCCACGGCCGCCGCCCGTTCCGGGTCTGCTTCCTCGATACGGTTGAAGGCGTGGCAGGCCAGACAGGTGACGCCACTGGATTTCATCACATCGTCATGGGCCTTGTGGGGAAAGTACAGATCCGGTTTCTGGCGGTTGCGTTTTTCCCACCAGCGTTCCTGTTCCTTCCTGTCCGCAGCACCCGACTGGGCGCAGCAACAGACCAGCAATATCATCAGCAGCAGCCTCATCGGTAGTTCTCCGCGCCCCTGGCAGGCAACTGGTAGATCAGCCGCAGGCCAAAACGAAGCTGGTCGTAATCCTCCAGCCTTCCCCGGGAATGGGCCAGTTCCAGCATGCCACTGAGGTGCAGATCCCGGGTCCACATCCAGTCCAGGCGCAGTTCTCCGGCAATCACCGAACGGCTGCCGTCCAGGCGGCTGCGCTCGTCACGCAGGGCGCCGTTCACTTCCAATAGCAGACGCGAGTTCAAGGGACGCTGATAGCCCAGATACAGGCCGCCCGTGTGTTCGCCATCGCCTCCCAGCCAGTCGGCGCGGCCTTGCAGCAGGGCGCCCCGATCCAGCCGCCAGTCCAGGGACAGATCCAGCCCGGCGCCCTCCACGCCCCGCTCCCGGGCAATGCCCCGCAGGCTGCCGCCCCAGGTGATATGCGCATCCATCTGCTGCCGGTAACCGGCTTCCAGTACGGTCTGCCAGCCCCGGGCGTAATAGCGATAGAACCTGTCCTCGAAGGTGGCGCTGCTATCCGGCGGATCGTATCGCCTTCCTCGCAGCCACAACCGGCGTTTCCCATCCAGGCGCGTACTGGCCTGTACATCGAAGGTCTCGATATAAGCATCCCGGGTGTCCAGTACCATGCTGGCATTCATGGCCACGGGCGGTCTGTCCCCTCCCGGCAGCCAGTTACCGGAAAAACCACCATCCAGTTTCAATGTATCCACCCCGGAAAAGTGATAACGTGCCCCCAGTGACAGGCGGGCCTGCTCAAAGCCATTCAGGGATACGGCCCGGGACAGGCTCAAACCAGCCAGATATTTGCTGTCCGGCCGATTCAGGTCTTCATCCCGATCC
This sequence comes from uncultured Sedimenticola sp., assembly GCA_964636335.1. GTDB lineage: Bacteria > Pseudomonadota > Gammaproteobacteria > Chromatiales > Chromatiaceae > Thiolapillus. The sequence goes on from CAZWRE010000190.1 coordinate 8,634, forward strand.
GGAATGACATAGAGCTCGGCACGCCCGGGTTTGCCGATGAAAGCGCTCCAGTTTGTTCCGGAGTCCGCCTGCCAGCGGGCATCCACGCCATCCAGGGTATAAAAGCCAGCCGCATCGATACGCTCGAAACGGCCGGCCTTTGCGCTCAGACTGTTTTCAAGGAAACGCTTTTCCACGAACAGGCGATGGAGGTTCATCCAGCTTTCTTCGCCGGATGCCCCCCAGTTCCCCAGCACGCCCCAGGTCAGATTCTCATCCCGGCGGTGGTAGTCCAGGGTCAGCCATTGCTCCAGATAGTTGCCCGGGTCGAAATGGCTGTCCGACTGGAAACGGGTTTCCAGGCTGCCGCTCAGAGCCGCCTGGGCCGGTGGAGCCAATGCCGCCAGAGAACCACACAGCAAGGCCCGCAGGCCGACCAGGAGGCGCGGCAGACCCGACATAGGGCAGATCAGGCATCCCGCCCCGGACCAGGCATCCTGCTCCTGGCTCGCCACAAGGCCCAACCACCAAGGCCCAGTAATGCCACCACGCAACCGCCGCAGGCGGAACAATGACCGCTACGCGCCACGGAGCAGCCGCTGCCGCCTGCCAGGACGATCTGGGACAAGGCCATGCCCGCGCCAAATGCCGCCGCCTGCAGGCCCCTGCGCTTTTCATGCTTCTCTTTCATGGCAAACTCCGGGAAAAGCCCCCGCTCTCATGGAGCGGGAGCAGACCTGTTCGATCAGTTGCCACAGCTTTCCGGCAGGGCGCAACTGGCCACGATGGCGCCCTTGGCATCGGCAATGGCGAAATAACCCATGTTTGTGGCTCGGACGATGACATAACCGGCCAGACCGTCATGGGCCGGCTTCACCGCCAGGATGTCAGCGGAGCCCAGGTTGTCCCAGGCCTTGCCGTCCAAGGATGCCAGCAACTGCAGCTTGCCGGGAGCATTCATGCCGCCGCGATAGGGCAGAACGACCAGCATGTCCACATCCAGCAGATTGCTGATTACGTCACCTTCATTGTTGATCACTTCCACAGCCAGCACATCGGAGGCCAGACGGGTCTTCTTGTCCGCCGCCTTGCCCGCGGCATCCGCCACGGCGGCATCCTCCACCAGAGAAGCACGGAAGTTGGTATAGGGCATGATCATGTCCAGCACAAAATCAGATGCCGTTATAACGCTGATATTCCGAATGGGCGCCACGCCATAGTTGGGCCGGAAGATATAGCTGTCTTCGCCGCCCAGCTCGTTCATCACCAGCTTGCGATGCTTTTCATTCCAGATGCCGGCGGTATTCATGGCCTTGATGGCGGTTACGCGGCGGGCCTGGCCACGCTGGGAAGGCGCGATCTCGTTGTTCAGCCGGGTCATGGAGGGATTGACCAGGGTGTAGTAGAGAATGTCCTCTACCGTCTCGGTCACATTGCCTTCCTCGTCCACCTTCATGTAGGGCAGATCCAGGATCACCAGGCCGTCCTCCACCATCCGGGGGTCAGGCAGGGTGGTGACTTCCTTGACATTGCCGGAACCCAGGATGCTGTCCGGCGCCACCAGGGAACTGATCACCCCGTTCTGCTTGCGCTTGTGGCAGCTCTCGCACTCCAGCGCCTCGGTGGAAGGCCGGGTGTTGTGGGACATGAGATAGTGGTTGATCTCGGTCCAGACAATGGCCACATCCGGATTTTCCACGCCCTTTTTCTCCAACAGCTTGTCGTAGATTTTCTTCAGGGCGGCAAAGCCTTCATAGGTATCGGGATCACTGTAACGCAGGCTGCCATGTGAATAGCGTGCCGATACCTCCAGCACCACCTCACCGGTATCCGGATCCTTTACCTGACCCACCTTGCTGCCGTCTTCCTTTTCAACATATTCGAACACGCTGTTGCGCTCGGTCTTGGTGAGCACGCGGTCGCTGTTCTTGTCCTTCCAGAAATACCGCGCGCGGGGATTGTAAGGCGTCATGCGCAGCCTGCCGTCTTCTTCCCGACGGTACTGGTAGAGAATCTGCAGGTCACGTCCCCGGTTTTTCTTGTTGGTGATATGGCAGGCCTGGCAGGACACTTCATCCAGGTGGGTCTGGGTAATGCTCTCCAGTTCATCCTTTGCATAACCGCGCAGATCGCCACTGGACTTCCACAGGGCCAGATGAGCTTCCTTCATGTTCTTGTGGCCGGAAGGAGAAACGGGCTCCGGCCCCGTATCATGACAGTACATGCAGGACTTGGCCTTGGGCTGGTAATCGCGGTGATCGGCCACGTTCATGTCCGAATTGCCCTTGAGGAAGTTGTGATCCGCGTCCAGGTCCACGTTCACCCAGGGCTCGCGATAGTAGTTACGCGCATGACAGGCATTGCAGGTGGTAATTTCCCGCGATTCGCCGTTGGCTTCGGTGAACACCTTGCCGTAGTGCACGTCGTCCTTGTAATCATCAACCAGCATGCCTTCCTCGTCATAAACGGCGGAGGCGTCTTCACCAAAGCCATAGAAGCCGCGGCGGGAGTTGCTGGTGCGGTGACACTGCATGCAGTTGTCATTGGGCGGGAAGCCCATCATGGGGATGGACACCTTGCCATTCTCGTCAAAGGCAGCCGGGTTCCATGTAAGCCGGGGGTTGCCATTCTTGTCCAGATCCAGCTCGTAATCGACATCCTTGCCGCCACGGCCATCCTCAACGAGGATATTCTTCTTGGCCACCGTTACCAGATTCATGTCCTTGTCCACCCCGTCCGGGTGCCGGATATTCAGATATTCCATCATTGCCGTGGCGTTGTAACGGAAAAAGCCCTGGTCGATGAACTTGTAACGGCGCAGCGTCCGCCACAAATCATAACCATCTGGCCCATCCTCCACATCCAGGCGCTTGTCGAAAACCCGCAGACGGTTCTGGTCGATGTGGCACATGAGGCAGTCATTCTCCACCACACCACTCTTCTTCCAGTCCCACCGGGATACCACACTGGAATCCGCCGGCTGGTTGTTCTCGTCCGTGCCCCGGTTGTAGTAATCGCCGTCAAAGGCCTTCACGGTTTCCGGATCGACTTCATCGTAACGGCGGCCCTGACGATCCTTCTCCATCCAGCCGCCACCGCTGTGGCAGCTTTCGCAACGCTGGATCCAGCCGGCGGCGCCCAGATCGGCGAAATCATCGGCGGATGCATTTTCCTTTTTGGCCAACTGTTCCGGATTATTGCTGCCCATGCAGTTGTAACCGCCGAAATACCCCGGCCCCACCAGTTGGGGCAAACCAATACGCTTGCCGAAATCATCATCAGTCTCGTCCCTGCCCTGCTCCAGATGAAAGGAATGAGTGATGGACTCGTAGTCATGGCACTGACCGCAGGTGGTGCGGGGGCTGTAAGGCTTCCCGCTCTTGAGCACATTGGCACCCGATTCATCCAGCAGCGGAATGGCCGGATGCAGCTTTTCCTCATCCACAAGCTGCCCCCAGGCGGGAGCGGTCAAGGCGACACAGGTTACCATCAATGCCCCTGCGGGCATTTGCCGGATCGTTTTCATTGTTTGCTTTCCCCTGGTTGATTCGGAACCTGCCTGAAACAGGCCCACGGTCTTCAATATCCAGTGGGAATAGCAACTTCGATGCCAACCATCAGCATTCCATAATATCAACAACTTGCGAACAAACCGCCAATCCGGGAATACCGCGATAGCGCCATATACCACATACACAAGGGGGAAATGACACAGTTCCGGAAACCGGTTTGAAGCCGGCTCACCGAGCCCGGCGTCATACGGACCATCCGTTTATGCTATTTTCACGCCATGGCGCGCACTCCCGACAACGACAGCACCGACAAGAGCCTGGTCACCGCATTCATCCTGGTGCTTTTCTTCGCCACGCCCTTTGCCGGCCTGTGGGCAAGAGACGGCCACGCCTGGTATGTGCCCTATGTCCTGTGGCTGCTCATCATCGCGCTGCTGGCCGTGGCTCACTTCCGGGGCAGGAAGGACAAGGCCCCATGACGCTGGAGCTGTCCTCCCTGTTCATTGCCGGCTTTCTCTACCTGGTCCTGCTGTTTCTCATTGCCTATGTGACAGACCGGGGATTGATTCCGGAACAATGGGTCTCCCATCCTCTGGTCTATACCCTGTCCCTGGGGGTATACGCCACTTCATGGACCTACTACGGCAGCGTGGGCTTCGCCAATTCAAACGGCTATCTGTTCCTTACCATTTATCTCGGCGTGACCCTGGCCTTTGCTCTCAGCCCGATACTGCTGCGTCCCATCCTGCGCCTGACCAGCGAATACCAGCTCAGTTCCCTGGCAGACCTGTTTGCCTTCCGCTACCGCAGCCAGCTGGTGGGCGTACTGGTCACCCTGTTCATGCTCATCGGCGCCCTGCCCTACATTGCCCTGCAGATCCGCGCCGTCACCCAGTCACTGCAGGAACTGACTCAGGAAGCGCCGCCCCATATCCTGGCCCTGGGCTTCTGCCTCACCCTCACCACCTTCGCCATCCTGTTCGGCGCCCGCCACATCTCCCCCCGCCAGAAACACCGCGGCCTGGTGATGGCCATCGCCTTCGAGTCCCTGGTGAAACTGGTGACCCTGCTGGGCGTGGGCCTGTTCGCCCTGTTCGGCGTCTTCGGCGGACCGGACAACCTGAACCAGTGGCTGAGCCAGCACCCGGACGCCATCGAAAGACTCTACGAGCCCGTGGGCGGCAGCCAGTGGGGAACCCTGATCTTTCTCGCCTTCGGCGCGGCCTTTCTGTTGCCCCGGCAGTTCCACATGCTGTTTGCCGAAAACCTGAAGGAAGACAATCTGCGGGTGGCCAGCTGGAGCTTTCCCCTGTTCCTGCTGCTGCTCAACCTGCCCATTCCCGTGATTCTCTGGGCGGGCCACTATCTCGGCCTGGGCACGGATCCTGACTACTATGTTCTCAGCATCACCTTGTCCCAGGGCCATTCCTGGATGCCCATGCTGACCTTCATCGGCGGCATCTCCGCCGCCAGCGCCATGGTCATCATTACCACCCTGGCCCTGTCCTCCATGTGCATGAATCACCTGGTGCTGCCGGCAAGTTATCCCGATCCCCGGGTGAACCTGTATTACTGGCTGCTGTGGGGACGGCGGCTGATGATCGGGCTGATCATTCTCGCCGGCTATAGCTTCTACGCCTTCCTGGAACACCGCGCCGGCCTGGCCCAACTGGGGCTGATCTCCTTCGTGGCCGTGGTCCAGTTCCTGCCCGGCATCGTGGGCCTGCTGTACTGGCGCCGCGCTACCCGTGAAGGCGTCATCGCCGGACTGCTGGCAGGCATTACCATCTGGGCCTTCACCCTGCTGGTGCCCATGCTGCAGCATTCCGGTTTCATCGAGAACGCCTATCCCATCTCCCGCTGGCAGGAAATGCTGGGACTGGATCACTGGAGCTTCGCTACCTTCTGGTCCCTGAGCCTGAACAGCCTGCTGTTCGCCATGGTCTCCCTGGCCAGCCGCCAGCGCAGCGAGGAACAGCAGGCCGCCGCCAGTTGTTGCAGCAGCGTGTTCGTGCCCCTCACCGGCGTGGTCACCGCCCGTTCCCCGGAAGAATTCAAGAAGGAACTGGGCGTATTGCTGGGACGATCAACGGCGGAAAAGGAGGTGAACCATGCCCTGAGCGACCTGGGCATGTCTCCCACGGAAACCCGGCCGGCGGAACTGCGCCGCCTGCGCGAGCGCATCGAACGCAACCTGTATGGTCTCATCGGGCCACAGATGTCTCATCTCATCGTTAACAAGAAGCTGGCCCTGGATCCGGAAGCACGCACGGCCCTGGCCGACTCCATGCGCTACGTGGAAGAGCGTCTGGCCCATTCCCGCTCGGTGCTCCACGGCCTCACCCGGGAACTGGACAATCTGCAGCGCTACCAGCGGCAGATCCTGGAAGACCTGCCCCTGGGGGCCTGCGCCCTGGGCCAGGACGGGGAAATCATCATCTGGAACCAGGCCATGGAAGATACCACCGGCATCGACGCGGGCACCACCATTGGCCATCCCCTGCAGCAACTGCCGGAGCCCTGGAACGACCTCCTCGGCGGTTTTGCCCGGGCGGCAGACAACCACAGCTATCACCTGGAAGTGCGCTTCGCCGGCAAAACCCGCTGGTTCAACCTGCACAAGGCTGTCATCGAGGCGCCCCAGATATCCACCACCTCGGAAGCTCCCGGCATGGTCATCCTCATGGAGGATCTGACCCAGATGGAGAACCTGGAAGCCGAGCTGGCCCACAGCGACCGCCTGGCTTCCATCGGCCGCCTGGCCGCCGGTGTGGCCCACGAGATCGGCAACCCGGTCACCGGTATCGCCTCCATCGCCCAGAACCTCAAGTACGAGGAAGAACCCGCCGCCATCGAGCAGAGCGCCCAGGAGATTCTCACCCAGACCCGGCGCATCACCAACATTGTTCAGTCCCTGATGAATTTCAGCCGCAGCAGCAGCGCCGACCGTCCCCGGGAAAAGGTGCCCCTGCGGGAGATCCTGGAAGACGCCCTGGCCCTGGTGAGGCTCATGCACAAGCACGACGGCCTGGACTACCGCATAGACTGCGATTCCGGCATCATCCTGCAGGCCGACCGCCAGCGCCTGTCCCAGGTGTTCGTGAACCTGCTCAACAATGCCAGCGATGCCTCCACCCAAGGCAACAGCATCCGGGTTGCCGCCCGGCAGGACGCCCACCAGATCACCATCGAGGTCATCGACCAGGGCAGCGGCATTCCCGATCATTTCCGCGACCTGCTGTTCGAGCCCTTCGCCACCACCAAGCGCACCGGCAAGGGCACCGGGTTGGGACTGGCACTGGCAAGAAATATCATCCTGGATCACAATGGCGACATTGAAATCGACTCGGCACCCGGCAGGGGCACCCGGGTCATCATCAGCTTCCCCAGGGAAACATGAACCGCATACTCATCGTAGAAGACGAACAGGTCATCCGTGACGCCGTGAGCAAGCTGCTGAAGCGAAACGGCTACGACGTGAGCGCGGTGGACTCGGTGGAAGCCGCCCTGGAGGCCCATGAACTGGCGGACTTCCACCTGCTCATCGTGGACATCCGCCTGCCGGGCAAACCGGGCACGGACCTCATCAGCCTGGCCAGCCCGGTGCCTGTGCTCATCATGACCAGCTATGCCAGCGTATCCTCCGCCGTGGAAGCCATGAAACAGGGCGCGGCGGACTACATCGCCAAGCCCTTCGATCACGAGGAACTGCTGGTGGTCATCAGCCAGATCCTCAAGCAGCACCGCCAGGAACGCACCCGCCAGGCCCTGGAACAGGACGTGGCCGAAACCTGGCCCACGGACGGCATGATCGGCGAGAGCCCGGCCATGCGGGCCGTGTTCCAGGACATCCACAAGGTGGCACCGACCACGGCAAGCGTACTCATCCTGGGGGAATCCGGCACCGGCAAGGAACTGGTGGCCCGCGCCATACACAGCCACAGCCCACGCCGGGATGCCCCCTTCGTCACCGTGAACTGCGCTGCCATCCCGGAAAACCTGGTGGAATCCGAGCTGTTCGGCCACGTGAAGGGCGCCTACACCGGCGCGGAACAGGCGCGCATGGGGTTGATCCAGTCCGCCGATGGCGGCACCCTGTTCCTGGACGAGATCGCCGAACTGCCCCTGTCCATCCAGGCCCGCCTGCTGCGCGTGCTGCAGGACGGCGAGCTGCGCCGGGTGGGCTCGGAAAAGACCCTGCGAGTGGACGTACGCATCCTCGCCGCCACCAACCGCGATCTGCAGAAGATGGTGGATGAAGGCGATTTCCGCAGCGACCTGTTCTTCCGCCTGCACGTGGTGGAACTGCGCCTGCCACCCCTTAGAGAACGCGGCGACGATCTGCTGCTGCTGGCGAATCACCTCTTGCGCAAGACCTGCAGCCGCCTCAACCGCCCTTGCATGCAGTTCGCCCCCGAAGCCATCGAAAGCCTCAAGACCTACCACTGGCCAGGCAACGTGCGAGAGCTGGAAAACGCCATTGAGCGGGCGGCCATACTCTCCGACAACGAGCTGGTGACGGCTGCCTCCCTGGGTATTCCCACCTCATCCCCTGCCCTGTCCCGGGAAGCCGATGACAGCCTTTCCCTCGAAGAATACTTCCGCAAGTTCGTACTGGAACACCAGAACAGCATGACGGAAACCGAACTGGCCCAACAACTGGGCATCAGCCGCAAGACGCTTTGGCAGAAGCGGCAGCGGCTGGGTATTCCACGGTCAGGCGCATAACCCAAACGTTACCGTTCTACACACCAGGCGTT
>CAZWRE010000191.1:0-18423 GCA_964636335.1 uncultured Sedimenticola sp.
AGCGTAACCGCGTCCTTGTCATCCAATTCCTTGGCCTTTTCGAGCGCCTTTTCCGCCATCTCCCCCAGTTGTCTCACCGGCATCCCCGGTTTGGCCATCAACAGGCCGGCGGAAAAATGTATTTCCGGATTTTCTGCCACATAATGGGCAAACAGATCCCGCATCTCCCGCGCGAGCAGAATCGTGCTTTTCCATGGGCCGATGAGGAAGAAGTCGTCACCACCGGCAAATACCGTATATGTGGAGGGATACTTCTCTTGGCACAGCCACGGTAGACAAACGGTAAAGAAAGCATTCATCTGCCGAGACAAAGAAGCCCACTTGGCGAAGCTGGGACGTTCCATGCCCTTTTCGAAGAGTTTGCCAAGATTGTCCACATCCCCTTTCAGCACCATCAACGCTTCGCTTCCCTTCCAATGGTCTTGTTCATCCAGCCAAAGATCGTCACGTGCGATGTGTTCAAAGGTCTTGGGCGCTCGTGCGTCCCATTGGCCGTTTTCTTCCAGGCCTCTGTAACGGTCCGCTTCCCAGGCATTCGGGTCGCCCATCATCGGTATCCAGGCATTGACGTTACGCCGTGCATAGCCGTTGAAAAGCACCTGCTGCCTGGAGGCAGGCAAGGAATAATCCCAGGCACGACGCAGCGCACCTTCTCGGGCAAGCTGGCCGAATCTGCCACTGGCCTCTTCACCAGCGGAAAAACTGATGAAGTAACCGAACAAGTCGATTTTGAGAGTGTTGTGGGCTATGTGTTCACTGGTGACCAGAATACGTTCATTGTGCGCCAGCCATTTTCCGGTATTGATCTGGTCCAATGCCATGGCACAGATGAATCTGTCTTCCTGCCCTGGCATGGGCTCGGTGGCCGGTGATCGCCCATCGATGGCGCACTCCCCTTTTTCGAAGGCATCCAGAAATGCTGAAAAGAGGGGTGGCGGCGCTTGATCGCTGCACAATGACAGGCGCTGCGCCTTGGTCGATTCCATTTGATGGAACAGCCGGTCGATCAATTGCCTGAAAGGCGGTTCCCGACCTTCATCTCGTGCAAGGAAATCTCTGCAGCTTGCTGTCACCCAGGCCAACCCGATACCGGACTCGCCATAGGTGTGCCGCAGGAACCACTGATCGAAGGTCTTCTGCAAGGCTTCCAGACGCTCATGCACCTGCGGAATGTTGGGTGCGACGACCAGGAACTTGCCGGCAGCGTTGATCACCTGGCTGGTGGGCGGCAAGCCCAGTTCATCCAGTATCTTCAGGGCAGCGGTTTCACTGAGCAGGGAGACATAGGCAGAGCGCCCACGCAGCAGTTTGGCAGCGCTTTTCTGGGTTTCACCGCCACTGGCGAAGATGAATTCCTGGATGCCAAAGAAGTCGCCCAGTATCAGCAGGAATTTCTCGTCGCCCCAGGCCTGGTCTGCCAGTTCCTGGTGCTGTCGTTCGCGATCCCACTGGGCACGCAATTGTTGTTCAACAGACTCCGGGTCATCCTCTTCGTGATAGCGCCACAAGGCAGTGGCCAGCGCTGCGGTGGTACGGGAGTGATCATAGAGCGAAACCTCGGGCTTGCTCTTGCCGGCTGTTGCGGAAGGAATGGCAGAGGCATACGCGGACCACAGTGCATCGAAATGGTCCAGCCACAATGACCAGTTGTCCCTGTGACTTCGAGGGATCTGCTTCATCGCCTCACGAAAACCTTGCCAGATCCGTCTATATTCTTTCTGGGCGGCTTTGTTGTCGTTGCCTTCGCATTCGCTGGCTTTTTTTGGAAAAAGCCCGTCCACGCTGAGAGGCACCAGCGGATACCGCCACCGTGGAATGGTATCCTGCCCTTTTTCCTTGTTTGTCCGAATCTGTTCGAACAGCGTGTATTGGCGGGCGGTATAGTGATTCTTTCCCGTTGCGGTTTTGTCTTCGGCCCGGTTGTAGCTGTCGAATGATTCCCGCTCGAAACCGGATGCCAATCGATCCGCCGTTGCGATGATCCATTGCAGTGCCGTGCCGGGCTTGTGATGCCGGGCCGCCGCATTGATCAGAGAATCATCCGCACTCTCACCCTTCCAGGCCGCAAATGGCGTGACCTCCTGCCCCACGAGCGGTGGCAGGTCTTTCTCGAAGAGATCGATGGCAATGGCCGTGTAGGCAGCATGCACATGGGTGAAACGGCCATCCCACTGCGGACAGTAGAGCTGCTTGTTGATCTCCGCAATGGTGTTGCCTTCACTGGTTTTCTTCTGCGCTTCTTCGATTCGCGCCCGCTCGGCAAGCTTTCCCAGATCATGCAGATAACCCGCAAAGGCCATCCGGCAACTGGCATCCAATTTATCTTTCATCCCATTACCTCATGTTCCATTTCAGTCATACTCGCCGCGACATTCTCTTTTTCAGAAGTAGTAATCGAGCTACTGTCAAGCTTGCCACTGCCGACGAATTCGATCGCTTCCGGCGGCAATGCCAGGGTATAGCGAGTTTTCGGGCGTTTGCCGGTGGCGATGATTTCATACGCCTGCGCCAGGCGTCTGCCCAAGGCCCGGCGAATGGCGCGGTTGGTCTTGGATTTGCGTTGCTCGAACCATTCCTTGAGATCGTGGCCATCCAGCGCCTTTTCGGCACGTTCATAATCGCCGCCATCTTGTCCGACGAGTCTTCGGTACTCACGCAGATAACGCTGCGCGAGTCCTTCACTGTCGTGCCGTTGGGGATGCAGCCCTTTCAGCCGGCCCCGGGCCATCATGGCGTAGAAGGCCAGATCGGCTGGTTCCATGGGCAGCGCCTCGTCGGCGGCAATAATGCGCCGGTTTCCCAGATCGACCACCAGTCGTGGCGGCTGCTGGGCCTTCTGGATGGCCGCCACCGTTTCGCTGAAGCGGGCTTCTCCCCGCAACAACCGCTCGGGCACCTCTTCGCGCAGCCGCACGAAGGGGATGTCGGCCAGGGTGACCTCGGCGTCGCGGCACTCGGCCAGTGAACCGTCACGGGTCTGGATCACACGGCTGTAGGGCGTGGGATAGAAGAAGTCCCAGCTCGACTCGAAGGGCTCGGACACCAGCACATGGGAGAGACGGTCCTGGGGCCGGCCGAACAGTGAAAGGGCATAGCCCAGATAATACCCCATGGTCTTGCGGCCGCCGGCGATGGATACATGGAGAGCGCTGTCCGGCTCTTCCGTGAAGCGCCGCACCAGCTCGGTAATGGTGTCCGCCGCCCGTTCGTTGTCCGCCGGCGTGCGAATGTCTTCCAGAGGATGTCCCCCGTCATCCTTCAGCAGGTGGATGTGGTCGGCGCCGAAATCGATCGGCGGCAGTTCGTAATCTGCTCGCAGGCGGTGAAACCAGCCGGGTTCTTCGGAAAGCAGCGCCAGTTCGGCGCGGCGTTTGCCTTCCGTCGTGGTGATGAGGTGAACTTCGTGGGGAATCCAGGAATCCTGTATGCGTACTGCCAAGGCATAAAGGGTTTCCGTGATGATCTGTGGTGAGAGGCCGGTGACCGCCAGCATGATTTTTCGGGATGTTGTTTCTTGTTGCTTTTTCATATCTGGGGTTTTCTGTCACTATCGGAGATGCGAGCAGGTCCCTTCCCTGAGTTCCCTGACGTTTTCCCTGCTCCGTCAACCTCCTCGCAGGCAGAATCTTACGATGTGGTTCCAACCGGTTCGGTGCCCGCAAGCTTGCCGTCGGCGTGCAACCGGTAATGGCCCAATCCCATGCTGGTGGCCTTGCCCAGGTGCAGCCACTGACCATACCAGAGCAGGGGCCACCAGCGGTCGAGCGCATCACCCTCGAGGGTCCAACTGCCCATCAGTCCGCCCATTTGCATGTGGCAACCCTGGCGGGAGGAGTAACGGGTCCAGTCGTGCCAATGCAGTTCCTTTTGTCCGGCTCGGATATCGTCGGGCTTTTCGGTTGGACATGGGAGCAGCAGATCGTGTTCAACGCCCCCATAGTAGCGGCTCATCTCCTGGGTGCGCCGCCACAACTGGCGCAGGAAGTCGGGGGCGTCAAAGGTTTCCGGTGTCACGAGGCGGCCCCGGTGCTTCATGCGCAGTGGCGTCAGCAGTTCGATTCGTACGTGCTGCGGTACAGGGGGCGGGACTGAACGTTCGGAATCGAAGGGCCGTAAGCGTTCTTGGGCGGAATCCCAGATCGGATTCCAGTGTCCGCCTCCCAGGTCTTTCTCCTGGAACAGTCCGCCCAGTCGGAAACGGCCACCTCGTTGGCCCAGCCCTCGCCATCCCGCATGCCGCAGGCCCTGAACCAGAAAAGGCAGCGTTGCTTCAGCCCGGCTGGCCAAGGTGATGCCCAGGTTCAGGGTGTCGCCCGCCTGCAGTTGGCGGGAACTGGTTGATAGTGGTTCAAGAACGTAGGGATGGGGACGTACCCGATAACGCCCGGAATCGGATTCCTGGCTGCGGGATTCGAAGAGGTGGTTATAGATGCAGGAATCGAGCAGCAGGCAGCCTTCGCACTGCTTCTGACCTGTCACACAGGCGACCCGGCGCAGACCGTGTCCCAGCAGCCCGCGCCACGCCGATCCGGTGTAATGCGGTAGCCGAACCGGCTCTTCCATCACGAAGTGAAACCGGTAGCGTTTGAGCAGCGGCAGGCGCACCAGATTGTCAGCCATGTTCATTCTCCCTTGAACTTCCATGCCGCATTGAAGCAGAAAAACGAGGGGTTCAACGACGCCGCAAGCTTGCGGGGCCTGTGCGGGGCACGGCACGGGTATTTCTTGATGGCATGAATGCGTTCTGCCAGATTCGCTCTATGACCAAATGTGCGTCCAACTTAAAGCAACCCGTATGTTCATAAGTTTTTTCACCATACTCCAATATCGAAGAGCTATAGTCAAATCTGGTGTACAGCTGACTCGGTCGTGTCCTACGAGTGATTTTCTATTCGTTCGCTTTTCTTGAATTTCACTCCCTTGGCTACCTTGGCCGGCTGTTCGATGACCTCCAGCCAGCCGGTCTATGGCTCCCGGTAGCCATCGGCCACCACCAGCACTTCTCATTGCTTATCTCCTGAGCAGATAGCTCATCATGGAAGAACATGCTTGTCTTGGGCCAGTTGCTCTCCAATCGGCGGGTTCACTGCTTGGTTTCATGTTTGCTGGATAATGCTGTTGTAGGACAGGAACCGGTGTGGGGCGACGGACAACAGGCGGTGGATGCTGCCAGGCGGCTTATTCCAGGGGCATGATCTTTTCCAGGATCTCGGCCTGCAATTCCTCCGGCAGCGGTTCCCGCAGGGGTGATCCCAGCAGCTCCCCGGTACTTGCCTGGTCCAGCTCTTCCTGCGCCAGGTGCTGGCCCAGCCAGTCGCGCATGAAGGTTTCGGCGCAGGTTCGCAACTGCCGCAGATGTCCGGGCGTCTGATCGAGGATGTCCGCCAGTTCGGATTCCTTCATGCCATGCACGTCCGCCAGCACCAGGGCATGTCTCCACGTTGGGGGCAGCAGGGCAAGTGCGCGATGAACCAGAATGGCGCGTTCCCGAACGGCTTCCGCCTGTTCCGGATCGTTGCTTTCCGGGTCTGGAATGATGTCTTCCATGCGGATGACCTCATCCGGCTGGTAGAACTCATACATCCGGGTATCTTCGTCATCGCTGATGTCCATGGCGTCCGTCGGAGCAAGGTCTTCCGTGGATACCCGGCGCTCGCGAATCCGGTGGGCGTCTGTTTCCTCCTGGATGAGCCGCAGGGCCACTCCCGTCAGCCAGGGCAGGATCTCCAGATGCCGGGGGCTGTTGCTGAATCCTTCAAGTCCCCGGGCAACGGCCGCATCCAGCACTTCGTCCGCCCGGATGTCCGCGGGTGACAGGTCTCCCAGGGCCTGACGGTAGGCCAGTTCCCGCCGGATGAAATGATAGAGCTCGGGCAGGTGGGGCTTCACCAGATCGGCGTAGGCCTTTCGCTGTTCCCTGTCACTGCCGGCGCCTTTATTCAGCTGACTGCGCAGTTCTGCGCGGCGCCTTGGGCGCTTCCATAAATGGTCGTTTCTTGCCAGATGCTTGAAACGCTCGACCTGGCGGCGAAGCTCGGCAAAGGCTTGCCGCACCACGGCATTGCCGTTGTCGGCTTCTTCCAGCGCCACCAGGGTCTTGCCCGGCAGATGCAGTTTCAGTCGTGCCCTGTACAGGGGCTTGTTTCCGTGGCGTTCCACCGCGCCTTCCAGGCGCACGGCGTCGCTGTCGAAACTGCCCAGTACTTCCCTGATGGCATTGCCGCCCTCCCTGACGGTTTCCCGAAGCAGTTTCTTCTCGTCATGGTTGATTCTTCTGTATGAAAACCGGATGTTCATCCTGTGCTCCGAAATCTTGGATGCAATGGACATGGGGTTGCCAGGCAGCCAATTCAAGGATCGGGCAGGCGCGGGAACCCGCCCCGGCTGAAAAGATGCGGGTTAAGGATTTCCTCCCGCTGCCGATGAGGCATGCAGAAACCGATAATCTTTCATGTGCGGGGGGCTCCCATGTTGCAGAATATGAATACGCCTACAGGCAATGTCGCGCTGGATTTTCTGAAGGATCTGGCCGCGCAGTTGAGCAGCCGGGATATCGAGCTGCCACCGTTTCCGGATGTCTATACCCGGATCCTGGGGGCGCTGAATGATCCGGATCTGTCAATGGATCGGCTGGCCAGGATGGTGACGGCGGCGCCGGATCTCTGCGTGCGCATCCTGTTGCTGGCGAATTCGGCCCTGTACAACCGCGCCGGGGTGGAGGTGGTGGACATTGGCGTGGCGGTGTCCCGTTTGGGGGTCAGCGCCGTGCGCAATGCCACGGTTTCCGTTGCCACCCGGGAGATGTTCGATTGTCCGCGCAATTCCCCCATCTGGAAGAAACTGGAGGGACTACGCTCGGATTCCGTTCACACCGCGGCTTACGCCTGCGCACTTGCCGAATATGCCGGAATGCCGGAAGCCCGGGACGATGCCATGCTCACCGGCCTGCTGCACAACGTGGGGCACTTCTACATTCTCACCAAGTCACAGCAGTTTCCCGAGTTCGTCGAGGAAATGTCCATAGAGCAATGGGTGCCCGGGGTGGGCTGCGCGCTTATCGAGAATTGGGGTTTTCCGGAACAGATTGCCAGGGCCGTGGATGTGCAGAATGATCCGGATGCGACCCATTTCGGCCCGGCAAATCTTGCTGATGTCCTCAAGGTGGCGAAACTGATGGTTCGCATGGCCGATTCCGGGGCTCCTGAAACCGTTGTGGAGGAAATCGACTGGCAGCATTCCCCGGCTCTCAAGAAGCTGGATATCCTTCCGGACAATATCCTGGATATCTACAACGGATTCGCGGATGAAGTGCGGCTGTTCACCTCTGTGTTGAAGTAGCCCATGGTGGCCGGGGTGTGCCCCTCCGGGGACGGGCGCGCCTTGGTGGGTTGATGTCAGAAGCGTCCCTGGCGGCCACCTTTTCCGCGGGAGCCGTTTTGCCCATGACGGTATTTCTTGCCGGAGCCGTCATGGCTTCCGTTTCCCTTTCCCTTTCCGGAATTCCCGGACTGATTCCGGTTCTGGTTGCTGCTCCTGAGCTGGTTCATGGACTGGTACAGGGCGCGTTCCTCCGGGGTCATGGACTGGAGCTGCTGCTGCATCTGGAGCCGATAGGCGTCCGGCTGTTCCATCGTCTCGGTGGAAAGGTCGTCCGCGGCGGCGATCTTGGCCGCGCAGGCAAGTATCAGGATGCCGGTGATGGTAATGGGTTTTCCTGACATGGGAATCATCTCCTGTTTGACAGTAGGCTCATGTGTCGATGCGAGCCGTAAAAAGAATCTGTCAGGCAGTATGCGGCACCGGGTTTTCGGTGATGTTTCCAAAAACGGGAAAACTGTTACAGGTTGTTGCCGGTGGGGAAAGGCTGACCTGTATGGGAACGCCTGGGAATAAGGCTTGAAAAAGGGGCCGGCCATGGAGGAGGCCGGCCGGGCTGAGGCGGGATTATCAGTGTCTTTCCTTGAGAAGATCGCGAATTTCCTCCAGCAGGACTTCCTGCTTGGGAGGCGCGGCGGCTTCCTGCTCTTCTTTCTCGGTTTCCATGGCTGCCTTGGCCTTGTTGATGCCCTTGATTACCAGGAACAGCACGAAGGCCACGATAAGAAAGGCAATCACGGCGTTGAGAAACGAACCATACTTGATGAGGACTTCCTTTCCGTCCAGGCCCTTGCCCAGCGATATGGCCAGATTGGAAAAATCCAGCCCGCCGGTGAAATAGCCGATGGGCGGCATGATGACGTCCGACACCAGGGACTTCACTATGGTGCCAAAAGCCCCGCCGATGATGATGCCCACGGCCATGTCGACCATATTGCCCTTGACGGCAAATTCCTTGAATTCTGAAAGCATTCCCATGATATTCCTCCCTTCTTGATCTATCTGGTGGGTATGAGCCTTTCCGTGGCTGGCGGACAGACATCGCAGGCAAATCACATGCCTGTCGGGATGCATATGGCAGCCGTGCCCGCCATCCACTTTCCGATGCGGCTGGATGGCTTGATTGAAACGAATCCGTTCCATGGAGACAAAACGGATCCTCTTGAAGGCTAGACCCTGTGCTGGAGCGGGTCAATGCCGCCCATTGGTGAAAAAATGGGGTGTGGGCTGCTCCTGTCCCGTGGTCTTTCCCGTTCCGACTCCAAAGAAGCAGGGCGAGGTTTGCGTTATATCCTGCTGTGCATTACGCTAGATGGAGAAGGCTGTATGCCGGGGTTTGCTCATGACGGAAAGAACATATCGACTAAGAGGCAGAATGTGGATAGAAGGGCCTGACGGCACCTTCCTCGGCTACGGTCGGGTGGTTCTGCTGGAACGTATTCGCGAGCATGGCTCCATCAGCGCCGCGGCCCGCTCCATGGAAATGTCCTACCGGCACGCCTGGCAACTGGTGGACTCCATGAACCGCCAGAGTCGCCGCGCGGTGGTGGAGAAGAGCACAGGCGGCCGGGGTGGCGGCGGCGCCATCCTCACCGAGGCTGGTGAAAAGGCCGTGACCGCCTTCTGGTCCGCCTATGGTGATTTCAGGGATTTTCTGGCCCAACGGGGCCGGAGGCTGGACCTGTAGAATGAGATCGCTGTTCCTGGTTGCGCTGTTCCTGGCCTTTTGCGGACAGGCCTCCCGTGCGGACGAGATTCGTGTCGCCGTGGCCAGCAACTTCGCCGGGGCCGCGCGGCAGCTCGCCGGCCGCTTCGAGTCTCGCACCGGGCATGAGGTGAAACTTTCCTTTGGCTCCACCGGCAAGCAGTATGCCCAGATCCGCAATGGCGCCCCATTCCATGCCTGGCTCGCGGCGGACAGCCGCCGCCCGGCCCTGCTGGAGGCCGGGGGGCTGGTTCAACCCGGCAGCCGCTTCACCTATGCTCTGGGCAGGCTGGTGTTGTGGAGCCCCGACCCGGGGCTGGTGGACGAGGAGGGCGATGTCCTGCGCAAGGGCGGTTTTCGCCACCTGGCCGTGGCCAATCCGCGTCTCGCCCCCTACGGCCTGGCGGCGCGGCAACTGTTGCGGAAGCTGGGCCTGTGGGATGAATTGCGCGACCGCATGGTGCGCGGTGAGAATATCGGTC
Organism: uncultured Sedimenticola sp.; assembly: GCA_964636335.1. Lineage (GTDB taxonomy): Bacteria > Pseudomonadota > Gammaproteobacteria > Chromatiales > Chromatiaceae > Thiolapillus. The sequence goes on from CAZWRE010000191.1 coordinate 9,565, forward strand.
AGGCCTTTCAGTTCGTGAACAGCGGCAACGCGGAGCTGGGTCTGGTGGCGGCCTCCCAGGTGCTGGGCGAGGGCAGGCCCCCGCGCGGCTCGTTGTGGATACCGTCGGCCCATCTCTACCACCCCATCGAACAGCAGGCGGTGCTGCTGCGGGATGATGCCGTGGCGCGCGCCTTTCTTCGCTTCGTCGCCAGTGACGAAGGTCGAGCCATCATTCGCGCCAACGGCTACGAGGTGCCCTGATGTTTGCGGAACAGGACGTACAGGCCCTGTGGCTGTCTCTCAAGCTGGCCGGCCTGACCACCGTCATCCTGCTGCTTCTGGGCACGCCCCTGGCCTGGTGGCTGGCGCGCAGCCGCTGGCGTTACCGGTTTCTGCTGGAGGCCCTGGTGGCCTTGCCCCTGGTGCTGCCGCCCACGGTGCTGGGTTTCTACCTGCTGGTGGCCCTGGGAGCCAACGGCCCCATAGGTGGGCTGATGGAGGCACTGGGCGGACGCCCCCTGGCGTTCACCTTCGCCGGGCTGGTCGTCGGCTCCGTGTTTTATTCCCTGCCTTTCGTGGTACAGCCTTTGCAGAATGCCTTCCAGAGCGTGGGGCGGCGTCCCCTGGAAGTGGCGGCCACCCTGGGCGCCTCGCCCCTGGACCGGTTCTTCAGCGTGGCCCTGCCCCTGGCCCGGCCGGGGTTTCTCACCGCGGCGGTGCTGGGTTTCGCCCATACCCTGGGTGAGTTTGGCGTGGTGCTCATGATTGGTGGCAACATCCCCGGCAGCACCCAGGTGATCTCCATTGCCATCTACGATCATGTGGAGGCCCTGGAATACGGCCGGGCCCACTGGATATCCGGTGGTCTGCTGCTGTTCTCCTTCCTGTTGCTGCTGGCCGTGTACGGGCTGAACCGGCGCTTTGCCGTGGCGCGGCCATGACGGTTGAAGGGCGCTTCTTCCTGCGGCGTGCGGGCTTTTCTCTGGACGTGGACTTCCACCTGCCGGCGCGGGGCGTCACCGCCCTGTTCGGCCCTTCGGGCTGCGGCAAGACCACCTTGCTGCGGGCCATTGCCGGCCTGGAGCCGCAAGCCCGGGGCCATCTGAAGGTAGGCCATGCCCTGTGGCAGGATGAGCGGGTCTTCCTGCCGCCTCATCGCCGTTCCCTGGGTTACGTGTTCCAGGAGCCCAGCCTGTTTTCCCACCTGGACGTGCGGGGCAATATCGAATACGGCCTGCGCCGTCTGCCAAAGGATAGCCGTCGGCCTTCCCTGGACAGGGCAGTGGAGCTGCTGGGCCTGGAAGGCCTGCTGGACAGGAAGCCTCACCATCTGTCCGGCGGCGAGCAGCAGCGGGTGGCCATTGCCCGGGCTCTGGCGGTGAATCCCGCCCTGCTGCTGCTGGACGAGCCCCTGGCGGCCCTGGATGAGGCACGCAAGGCGGAGATCCTGCCCTGGCTGGAGTCCCTGCACCGGGAGCTGGCCATTCCCGTGCTCTACGTGAGCCATGCTCGTGACGAGGTGGCGCGGCTGGCGGATCACCTGCTGTTGCTGGAGGCGGGGCGGCTGCGGGCTTCGGGGCCGGTGGACGAGCTGTTTGCCCGCCTGGATCTGCCCCTGGCCCATCGCCCGGATGCCGAGACCATCATCGAGACCCGGGTGGCGGGACATGATTCCGAATATGAACTGAGCTGGCTGGATTTTTCCGGAGGGCGTTTCATTCTCGCCCGCAATCATCTGCCCGAAGGGAGCAGAGTGCGCCTGCAGGTGAAGGCCAATGACGTGAGCATCACCCTGGCCCGTCAGCAGGGCACCAGCATCCTGAACATCTTTCCCGCTGTTGTGGATGCGCTGGCCGAGGATGACAAGGCCAAGGTCATGGTGCGCCTGATGCTGGGAGAACAGCCCCTGCTGTGCCGCATCACCCGCAAGTCGGCGGCGGATCTGGCGCTCGTGCCCGGCAAGGCCGTGTTTGCCCAGGTCAAGAGCGTGGCCCTGTTGTAGGAACCATGTGTTGCGTTGCCAATGTGTTTGGCGCCAACCCGTTCGCGGTTTACAACATCAATCCTGCAATTGCCGTGTCGCGTAGGGTGCAATGAGCACAGCGAATTGCACCATATCCACCAGCCATGGTGAATCTCATGCCCTAACCCGCCCAACCGGCCAATGTATCCGAACGGGCAGAAGCGACGCCGTGCGTCGCCCAAGGGTGTGACGCCAACCCGTTCGTGGTGTGCAACGGCGTTCCTACCGGCTTTCGAAGTCTTCCTTGTTTACCGCCAGGTGATAGTTGGGATCTTCCACCACGTTCACTTCCACCAGATCCCGGGCCTTCTTCAGCAGTTGGCGGCATTCGGGCGCCAGGTGCTTCAGGTGCAGCCGTTTGTGTTCCCTGAGATAGCGCTCCGCCAGTTTGTCGATGGCCTCGATGGCCGAGTGATCCGCCACCCGGGAATTCTTGAAGTCCACCACCACGTCGTCGGGATCATTCCTGGGGTCGAAGATCTCCTGGAAGTGGTGCACAGAGGCGAAGAACAGGGGGCCGTTGAGCTCGTACACCTTGCCGCCCATGCGGTTGCTGCGGGTGGTGGCGTTGATGTGCTTGGCATGCTGCCAGGCGAACACCAGGGCGGAAAGAATCACCCCGATGATGACGGCGATGGCCAGATCCTGGAACACGGTGATCACCGCCACGGAAATGCCGATGAAGGTATCCGCCGGGGGGATCTTGCCGATGAGCCGGAAGCTGCACCATTCGAAGGTGCCGATGACCACCATGAACATCACCCCCACCAGCACGGCAATGGGAATCTGCTCGATGAGTGACGAGCCCACCAGAATGAAGGACAGCAGGAACAGGGCGGCGCTGATGCCGGACAGACGGCCCCGCCCTCCTGACTTGATGTTGATGATACTCTGGCCCACCATGGCGCAGCCGCCCATGCCGCCGAACAGGCCGGTGGTGATGTTGGCCGCGCCCTGGCCGATGCACTCCCGGTTGGGCTGGCCGCGGGTCTCGGTGAGCTCATCCACCAGGTTCAGGGTCAGCAGGCTTTCGATGAGCCCCACCAGGGCCATGATCAGGGCGTAGGGAAAGACGATCTTCAGGGTTTCCAGGTCGAAGGGAATGTCCGGAATATGGAAGTCCGGCAGGCTGCCCTTGATGGAGGCCATGTCGCCCACGGTGGGGGTGTCCAGACCCAGGCCCAGAGCCAGCAGGCTGCCGGTGATGATGGCCACCAGAGTGGAAGGCACGGCCTTGGTCAGGCGCGGGAAAAACTCGATGATGGCCATGGTCAGGGCAATGAGTACCAGCATGATCACCAGGGGCTGACCGCTGATCCACTGGGGGTTGCCCATGGCGTCGGTGAGAATGACGCCGCTGGTGTCGCGGACCTTGAAGTGATCCAGTTGGGCGAGAAAGATCACCAGGGCCAGGCCGTTGACAAAGCCCAGGAACACCGGGTGGGGCACCAGGCGGATGAACTTGCCCAGCTTGAACACCCCGAAACCGATCTGGATGAGGCCCATGAGCACCACGGCGGCAAACAGGTATTCCACGCCGTGTTCCAGCACCAGGGATACGATGACCACGGCAATGGCGCCGGTGGCGCCGGAAATCATGCCCGGCCGCCCGCCCACGATGGCGGCCACCAGGCCCATGATGAAGGCGGCGTACAGGCCCACCAGGGGGGCGACATGGGCGACGAAGGCGAAGGCCACGGCTTCGGGCACCAGGGCCAGGGCCACGGTAAGGCCGGAAAGGATATCGATGCGCGCGTTGTGTGGCGCATGGCGGGAAATGATGTCGAACATGAAAGGTTTTCCTGAAGGGAGGCGGGGTTTCTCCAAGGGTGGAGAATACAGAAAAACATGATATTCTAATATGTTTCCCGGAGACTGTCGCTCCGGGTTTTGCCTGTCGCTGATTTCAGGAGAGCCGCGAGCCATGATCATCACCCTTTCCCCTTCCAAGGGCCAGGATTTCGAAACTCCGGTGGCGCTGGACAATGCCACGGTGCCGGCCATGCTGGATGATTCCATGGTGCTCATCGAGGAACTGCGCAAATACAGCGCCGACCGGGTGCGTGAACTCATGGATGTGAGCGAGAATATCGCGAGGCTCAACGTGGATCGTTACAAGGCCTTTTCCCTGCCCTTCACCCCGCAGAATGCACGACCTGCCCTCTTTGCCTTCAAGGGCGACGTGTACCGGGGGATTCCCGTGGAGGAATATGGCCCGGAAGACCTGGACTTCGCCCAGCGCCACCTGCGCGTGCTGTCGGGCCTGTACGGTTGCCTGCGACCTCTGGATCTCATCCAGCCCTACCGTCTGGAGATGAAGACGAAGCTGAAGAACCCCCGGGGCGACAACCTGTACCAGTTCTGGGGTGACCGGCTGACCCGCTGCCTGAATGAAGAGCTGGCAGGGCAAAAGGAGCCGACCCTGGTGAACCTGGCCTCCAACGAATATTTCAAGGCGGTGAAGCCCAGGCTGCTGGAAGGCCGTCTGCTGAACATCGCCTTCAAGGAGGAGAAGAACGGCAAGGCTCGGGTCATTGCCGTGTTCGCCAAGCGCGCCCGGGGCATGATGGCGGATTACATCATCCGTAACCGTATAGAAGCCTCCGAGGATATCAAGGGATTCGACATGGAAGGCTATCGATATTCCGAGACGGATTCGGACGACAGGCAATGGGTGTTCCGGCGGCCCCAGCCGTGAAACACGGGTGCAATCCCCGGAGTTTTGTGCAATAATGAGAATTGTTCGCATTAATAGCCATACGCCATGACGCATCAGACACTGTCTCAGGTTTCCCCCGGCCACCGGGTGCGCCTGGTTTCCATAGAAGGAGACCGGCTGCTTGCGCGTCGCCTGCTTGCCCTGGGGCTGAGCGTGGGTAATGAAGTGGAAGTGCTGCACCGCCGCAAGGGCGACGTGGTGGTGGGCCGCGGCGGCAACCGCCTGGCTCTGGGGCATGACATTGCCGATCGCCTGGTGATCCAGGAGCTTTCCTGATGGGGGGCGCCTGTTGCGACAAGGCCGTTCCCTTGCGCGGCGATTTCTCCCTTACCATCGCCATTGCCGGCAATCCCAATTGCGGCAAGTCCGCCCTGTTCAATACCTTCACCGGCATCCGCCAGACCACGGGCAACTGGCCCGGGGTTACCGTGGACCGCAAGGAAGGCCAGTTCGACCTGGAGCAGTACAAGGTCAGGCTCATCGATCTGCCGGGCATCTACAGCCTGGATGCGTCCTCCATCGATGAGGAGATCACCAGGGACTACCTGCTGTCCCGGGAGGCGGACCTCATCATCAATGTGGTGGATGCCTCCAACCTGGAGCGCAACCTGTACTTCACCGTGCAGCTATTGGAAATGGGCGTGCCCATGGTCATCGCCCTCAACATGATGGACGTGGCGCGGAAGCGGGGCATAGAGATCGACGTGGACAAGCTGGCCGAGGAGCTGGGCTGCCCCGTGGTGCCCGTGGTGGCTACCACGGGCGAAGGTACCGCCGAACTCAAGGCGCGCATGCTGGCCGTGGCCACGGGGACCGAATGCGGTGGCTTCGCCCTGGCCAATGACGAGGTGGTGGAACAGGCCGTGGCCGAGCTGGAAGCTCACCTGGCTGAAGAGAATCCCGCCAACCGTCACTGGCTGGCCCTGAAGATGCTGGAATCCGACGAGCATATTCAGCAGGAAGGGAGCGAGGAATTGCGCCGGCTCGTGCAGCACTGGCGCAAGGCCATCGAGGATCGCAGTGGTGAGGAGGCGGACATCCATATCAGCGACAGCCGCTTCAGCCACGCCCATGCCCTGGCGCAGACCGTGGTGAAGGAGCGGGGTCGGCTGGGGCGCACCGTATCCGACCGCATCGATTCCGTGGTGCTCAGCCGCTGGTTGGGCGTGCCGGTGTTCCTGTTCATGATGTATCTCATGTTCATGTTCACCATCAACATCGGCGGCGCCTTCGTGGATTTCTTCGATGGCGTGGTGGGCGCCTTCGCCGTGGACGGCCTGGGGCATGTGCTGGCGGCCTGGAATGTGCCGGACTGGCTGCGGGTGCTGTTGGCAGACGGCGTGGGTGGCGGCCTGCAGGTGGTGGCCACCTTCATTCCCATCATCTCCGCCCTCTACCTGTTCCTGTCCGCCCTGGAGGACTCGGGCTACATGGCCCGTGCGGCCTTCGTCATGGATCGCTTCATGCGCGGCATCGGCCTGCCGGGCAAGGCCTTCGTGCCTCTCATCGTGGGTTTTGGCTGCAACGTGCCGGCCATCATGGCCACCCGCACCCTGGAGAACGTGCGCGAGCGGAAGCTCACCATACTGATGAATCCCTTCATGTCCTGCGGCGCCCGCCTGCCCGTGTACGTGCTCTTTGCCGCCGCCTTCTTCCCCGACAATGGCCAGAACCTGGTGTTCAGCCTGTACCTCATCGGCATCCTGGTGGCGGTGCTCACCGGGCTGATAATGAAGAAGACCCTGCTGCGGGGAGAGAGCGCCGGCTTCATGATGGAGCTGCCGCCCTATCACCTGCCCACCCTGAAGGGGGTGTTGCTGCGCACCTGGGACCGGGTGAAACTGTTCATTCGCGAGGCGGGCAAGATCATCGTGGTCATGGTGCTGGCCCTGAACCTGCTCAACTCCATCGGCACCGACGGCTCCTTTGGCAACGAGGATTCCGACCGATCCGTGCTCAGCGTGGCATCCCAGACCCTGACTCCTGTGTTCGCGCCCATGGGGATACACCAGGACAACTGGCCCGCCGTGGTGGGCATCATATCCGGCGTGCTGGCCAAGGAAGTGGTGGTGGGCACCCTGGATACCCTGTACACCCGCCTGGCGGAAGAGGAATCGGGAAGCGGAGCAGGTGAAACGGAGTTCGATCTGTGGCAGGCGTTGAAAAGCGCGGCGGCCACGGTGCCGGAAAACCTTTCCGGGCTGGGCGAACTGCTCACCGATCCCCTGGGCCTGGGGGCGGCGGACGTGCGGGATATCAACCAGGTGGTGGCGGAGCAGGAAGTGAGTATGGATGTGTTCGGTGCCATGGCGGCGCGTTTTGACGGCCAGGTCGGCGCCTTTGCCTACCTGCTGTTCGTGCTGCTGTACTTTCCCTGCGTGGCCACCATCGGCGCCATCAAGCGGGAAGCAGGCGGTTCCTGGGCGGCCTTTGTGGCCTTCTGGACCACCAGCGTGGCCTATGTGACGGCAAGCGTCTGGTACCAGTCCGCCACCTGGAGCCAGCATCCGGGCAGTTCCGCTCTGTGGATCAGCCTGCTGCTGGGCTATTTGCTGCTTATCGTCCTGGGGCTCAAGCGTTGGGTGAATCGTGAGAAACCGGCCCTGGTGACGCCAGTCGTGGAGCGTGGCTGATGCTGGCCGATGTCAGGGCTTACCTGAAGAAACGGGGGCAAGCCTCTCTTGCCGATATTGCCTGTCACCTGGACGTAACGCCGGAGGTGGCCCGGGACATGCTGAAGCTTTGGATCAGGAAGGGCAAGGTGCACCGGATGGTAGCCACGCCATCCTGCGGGACCAGTTGTTCTCAGTGCGATCCCGCCACGACGGAGATATACGCGTGGGGAAACGATTCGCCGCCGGATTCCTTCCTGCAGCGGAAATGCAGCCTTTCCTGAGCCCGGGAAAAACTTCCGGGTAAAAGAAAAGCGGCCTCGCGGCCGCTTTGTCCTGTGCCGAGCCCAAGGCTCAGTTTCCGTGGTTGGACATTTTTGTGCTCATGAGCAGGACATCGTAAGGACCAACCAGGTCGATGACTTCCGGATCCCCGGTGTCCGAAATGATGCCCGTCTTCTCAGCGGTAAAGGTAAAGAAGTATTCCCCGGGAAGCGAAGCGCCCAGATCGATGACCTGCCCCGGTTCAATGGGGCCGTCCATGAGAATGACCTGGGTATCTCCCCGGTTCACTTTCAGGTGAACCTCCTCGAACTCGCATTCCGTGCGCGTGCAGATCTGGATGCGCAACTGCTCATTGCCCTCCGAGGTGTAGGAGTACACGTCAGTATCATAATTGAATATGCCCACCCACTCCGTTTCCGCGGGCGTGACGATCGCATGGGCATAGCAGGCAAAATCGGGATTGTCCCTCTGGTTGTTGGGAACAGGGTTGCCACCGGGGGGATCCACGTCACTGGGATCCGGGTGTATGGGATCCAGGGGGTCGCCCAGCAGGGGATCCTTGGTGACGTCGCAGTCACAACTGCTCCCGTTGAATTCATACCAGGGGCTGGCGGGATCGCTGAGTTCCGGCGCGCTGCAGCCCTTGTACAGGTACTGGTATTCGGTAGTTGCGGGGGTGGTGATCTTGGTCTTTTTCACCAGGGTGCGGCCGAACATGCCCACCATGGCCACGTTGGAGCGCAGAGGGTCCGCGTGATCGGCATCGTTGTTGGGTTCGGTTTCGGTGTCGAAACGGTTTGCGTCCGGATTTGCCGTGACCTGCCCCGTGTCTTCCAGACGTGCCGCGATGTTGTAGCCGCGGAAGTCACCGCCATTCTCCCTGGATGCCACGGAGATATAGTAGGTGCCGGTCTTGCCAAGGGTAACCTCGGTGATTCGGGCGGAGTCCACCGGAGAGACGGTGTCAGCAGGCGTGCCTTCCGTGGGAGAAGGCAAGTCGCCGCCGCCACCACCACCATTGGTGCTGTCAAAGGAGGCGATGATATTGCCGTTCAGATCCCTGACCTTGATGACCCAGCCCGCCGTGTTTGCAAAGTCGCCGGGGTCGGCCAGGAAATACAGGGTGAGCTTCTGGCTGGGCTTGTCGGTGGTGATGTAGAACCAGTCCTCGTCGAACGGATCCAGGGTGTTGCCATGGTAAAACTGACCGAGCAACAGCCCGTCTGCATTGAGAATGTG
>CAZWRE010000192.1:0-10142 GCA_964636335.1 uncultured Sedimenticola sp.
TTGTTATGGTCTTTCACCTGGTGGCGACCGACCTTGAAATAGCCGGGACTTGTGTCGATGCGGGAATCTTCCCGGATGATGCCCAGATCCAGCCCCACGGCCACGGTGAGGGGCTTCATGGTGGAGCCCGGTTCGAACACATCGGTAACCGCCCGGTTGCGCATGCGCCCATCCACACGCTTGCGCGGTGCGTTGGGGTTGTAGCCCGGCTGGTTGACCATGGCCAGCACTTCCCCGGTCTTCACATCCAGCATGACCACGGAACCGGACACGGCATTGTGCCGGCTGATGGCCGCCTTGAGCTCCCGGTAGGCGATGTACTGCAGGCGCTGATCCAGACTCAGAGCCAGGTTCTTGCCCGGCTGGGGCATGCGCAGGCTTTCCACGTCCGCCACCAGCTGGCGGCGGCCGTCCCGCAGCACACGCTTCAGCCCGGGCTTGCCGGCCAACTGTTCGTTGAAGGCCAGCTCCAGCCCTTCCCTGCCGATGTCATCCACGTCCGTGAAGCCGATGACATGGGCAAAGGTTTCCCCATCGGGGTAGAAGCGGCGATATTCACGGGTGGCCTGAATGCCGTTGATGTGATGCTTCTTTGCCACTTCCATGACCCGGTGCGCCTCCTCCGGCGGCATGCGTCGCCGAAGATAGACGAAATGCTTGTGGCTGTATCGCGCCAGCTTGCGGCGCAGGTCGTCCAGGCCGATATCCAGGGCCCGGGCCAGGGGTTGCAGGGTATTCGCGTCGGGACGCAGCAGGCGGGGGTTGGCGGCGATGGAATCCACCGGCGTGCTCATGGCCAGCACCACGCCGTTACGGTCGGTGATAGCGCCGCGATGGGCAGGCACCTTCACCCGATCCAGATAACGGTGGTTCCCCTCGGACTGCAGGAAATCCCGCTCGAAGATCTGCTGGTCCACGGCGCGCCAGATAAGGCCGGACACGGCCACCATGAAAATGGTGAGCACCACGCGGCGGCGACCCACGTAGGCCTTGGGCAGGGCTTCCGCCTGCTTCTGCCTCCTCGCCCGCTTTTCCCGTCTAGCCGCCATGTTGCTCCTTGATGATCACGATTTCGTCTGCCCTGGGCATACGCATTTTCAACTGTTTCCGGGCGCTTGCCTCGATGTGTGCCGGCGTTCCCCAGGCGCCATGTTCGAGGAGCAACTGCTCCCATTCAATATCCGCTTCGTCGATCCGGGCATCCAGTACCTTCAGTTCCCGGAACAACACCCGGGAACGGTACTTGCTGTGCACCACCGCTACGGCGGATACCAGCACCGCCAATGTCAGCAGCACCAGCATGACCTTGCGCGAACGTTTCATGCGCGCTTTTCAGCCACCCGCATGATGGCGCTGCGCGCCCTGGGGTTCTCCTCCAGTTCCCGCCTGCCGGCCCGCACGGCCTTTCCCACCAGCTTCAGCACACCGGGCTTCAGACTGGCGTCGGGCACCGGCACCCCCCGCGGCATGACCTCGCCCCGGGACTGCTCGCGCATGAAGCGTTTCACAATGCGGTCTTCCAGGGAATGGAAACTGATGACCACCAGCCTGCCACCGGCCGCCAGCACATCCACTGCCTGGCGCAGACCTTCACGCAGATCGTCCAGCTCCCTGTTCACATGGATACGTATGGCCTGAAAACTGCGCGTGGCCGGATGCTTGTGGCGCTCCTTCACCGGGCTGGCACGCTGGATCAGCCGCGCCAGCTGCGCGGTGGTGCGCAGGGGCTCCGTCTTGCGCCGCTCCACGATGGCCCGGGCAATGCGCCGGGAAAACCGTTCCTCACCAAATTCCCACAACACCCGGGCAATCTCCTTTTCCTCCGCTTCCGCCAGCCACTGGGCGGCACTCTTACCGCGGCTTCTGTCCATGCGCATGTCCAGGGGACCTTCCCGCTGGAAGCTGAAGCCTCTTTCCGGATCGTCCAACTGGGGAGAAGACACCCCCAAGTCCAGCAGCACGGCATGCACGCTGCCGGCCACGCCATGCTTCTCCGCAATGTTCTTCAGATCGGCAAAACTGCTGTGCTCCAGGCACAGCCGCCGGTCTCCGGCAAATCGTTTCCGTCCGTGCTCGATGGCTGTCTCGTCCTTGTCCAGGGCAATGAGACAGCCGTCTTCTCCCAGGCGTTCCAGTATCGCGCCACTGTGGCCTCCACGACCAAAGGTGCCGTCCATGCAACAACTGTCGGGCCGGATGTTCATCGCATCTATCGCTTCCTCGAACAGTACTGGCTTGTGCAGATGCAAGCCATTCATCTACAGGGCCAGGTTCGCCAGCTCTTCCGACAGCTCGGCCTCGTCGCCCGGCATCACCGTTTCCAGGCAATCGTCACGGGTTTCCAACCAGGCATCCTCCGCCCAGATCTCGAACTTGTTTCCCTGCCCCACCAGGGCCACAGGCTTGTCCATGCCCGCGTACTCGCGGAGGCTGGCGCTGAGCAGGATGCGTCCCTGTCCGTCCAGATCCAGTTCCGAGGCATGCCCCAGCAACAGCCGCTTCAGGCTCTTGTTGTGTTTCTTCAGGTCCGGCAGGGAAATCACCTTGCGGGCAACCTCCTGCCATTCACTCCGGGGATAGAGCCACAGGCAGCGCTCATAGGGATTCACCGTCACCACCACGCCGGAACCCTCGGGACCGACCAGCTCCTTCCGGTACCTGACCGGAATGGCCAGACGCCCCTTGGCATCCAGATTCAAGGTGTTGATCCCTAGAAACACAATTACCCCTTTTTCCCCACAATTCCCCACATTGATTCGAATGATAGGCCCTACACCCCACCGGGTCAAGCCGGTACGGAGAAAAAACGCTTAGTTGTCAAAGGCTTACGAAACAAACAAGATGCAGGAAAAAAGGAACCGCAAACAGTAACCTGCGGGCGCAAGTTAAAGTAATTTATTAGGATGCTTTCCCGAATGGATGGAAAAAATGTGAGCCGAATGGCAAAAGAAAGAAGAGGGAAGACGGTCTGTAAGCCGGGTTCTGTCGGCAGCCGAAGCTGCCGCGATAGTCATTCATCTGGGACGCCCGTCACCGGACGCCTCAAGCAACCTACCCGGAAGCGGCTGCGGGCAACAGCAATGCTTCCCTATTTGGTCTTGCTCCGGCCGGGGTTTACCCTGCCACTGCCGTTACCGGCAGCGCGGTGCGCTCTTACCGCACCTTTTCACCCTTACCTGCCGAGACAGGCGGTATATTTTCTGTGGCACTTTCCGTAGGCTCACGCCTCCCAGGTGTTACCTGGCGACCTGCCCTGTGGAGCCCGGACTTTCCTCCGTTGACAAGCAACAGCGACTATCCGACCGTCTTCCCCCGAAAAACATATAGGCAACAGGCGAAGATTGCAAGGAAAGCTCAGCGTCTTTCCAGGGCCAGTCTGTACAGCAGGTTCTTCTTTTCTCCCGTGATGCGCGCCGCCAGGGCCGACGCCTGCTTCAGGGGCAGTTCTTCGAGCAGGGCATCCAGCACCCGCATGGCCTCCGCCGAAGGAAGATCCCCGTCGCGCGCGGGCGCGCCGGCCAGGACGACCACGAATTCACCACGCTGACGCATGTCATCCGTCTCCACCATGGCCAGCACCTCAGCCAGGGAGCCCTGCATGACATCCTCGTACTGCTTGGTCAGCTCCCTGGCCACGCAGACCTCACGCCCGGCACCCAGCACCTCCACCATGTCACGCAGGGCATGCAGGATCCGGTGAGAGGATTCGTAGAACACCTGGGTGGAAGTTTCCGCGGCCAGGGCCCGCAGCCGCTCCCGTCGGGGACCGGGGCCGCGCGGCAGGAAACCGTGAAAGCAGAAGCTGTCCACGGGCAGGCCGGAGACACTGAGCGCGGCGATGACGGCACTGGGACCGGGCAGCGGCGATACCCTGATCCCTGCCTCACGGCAGGCCCGCACCAGGGGAAAACCGGGGTCACTGACCAGGGGCGTGCCGGCATCGGAGACCAGGGCCACGTCCCGCCCCTGCTCCAGCAATTGCAGCACTCCCTTCACCGCCTGGCGCTCGTTGTGTTCGTGCAGGGCCAGCATGGGCGTGCCTATGCCGTGATGCTGCAACAGGCGGCGGCTATGCCGGGTGTCTTCCGCGGCGATGCGATCCACTTCCCCCAGCACCCGGATGGCGCGCAGGCTGATATCGTCCAGGTTGCCGATGGGCGTGGCCACTATATAGAGTGTGCCCCTGTTATTTGACACTCCGCCCTCCGGCATCGGATACTCTGCTGCCTTGCAACTCGTGGCACATGGACAATGCGCAGCAGACAGTATTCACGGTATATCCTCCCTCTATTCCTTCTGTTGACACTGCTCACAGGATGTGAGACCACGCCGATCAAGCCGACAGTCCCCACGGATCCGCAGGCGGTTCACGCGGCCAGGCTCTACGAGGAGCAACGCTATCAGGAAGCCGCCGATCTCTACCTGGATCTTGTGAATCGCGCCACGGCGGGCAACCGCGCCCTCTACCAGCTGCTGGCGGCAGACAGTCTGATTCATGACGGGCAGCTTGACAAGGCCGAAGCCCTGCTGAAACAGATTCAGCCCGCCACCCTGCCCGCCACGGAAACCTTCCGTCTGGAACTGGTGCGCGCCAGCCTGGCCCTGGAAAGACATCAGCCGGAAACCGTTTTGGACAGACTCCAGACCCTGCCGGCAAATGCCCCCCGGGATGCAGCCATCCGCTATCACAGCCTGCGGGCCGCTGCCCTGAAGGAGTTGCGGCGGAATCTGCCCTACGCCCGGGAACTCATCATCCTGGACGGACTGCAACAGGACGACGAACAGCAATTGCAGACCCAGCTCGGCATACTGGACACCCTGACCCGCTTCCGTCCCCGGGATCTGCAGGAGCGGATTCCCGACGCCGACAGCAACACCAGGGGCTGGATGGAGCTTGCCGCCCTGCTGCGGGATTTTCCCAACGCGCCGGAAGATATCATCGCGCCCTATCGTGAATGGCGAAATCTGTTCCCGGATCACCCCGCCCTGCCGGAGCTGATCACCAGCTACTACCACCGGCAACAACAGCGTGCGCCCCTGGAAGTGAACCAGATAGCCGTGTTGCTGCCCCTGAGCGGTCCCTATGCCAGGGCCGCAGCCACCATCAGGGACGGGCTGATGGCCGCATGGTACGCCGACCCCGACGAAAACCGGCCGCCCATGCGGTTCTACGATTCAAGCAATACGGAGCAGATTTGGCCCCTGCTCAACCAGGCCGCCGACGAAGGCGCCAGCATCGTCATCGGCCCCCTGACCAAACCCGCGGTGGAACAACTGGCCCGGGCGGGCAGTCTGCCGCTGCCCGTGCTTGCCCTTAACCAGGTCAGCACGGACAGCATTCCTCCCCAGGGCCTGTACCAGTATTCCCTGTCGCCCGAGGACGAGGCCCGCCAGGTCGCCGTCTGGGCCGCCTGGCAGGGATACTCCCAACCCGCCCTGCTCTATCCCGCAACCCCCCTGGGCAAGCGCATGGCGGGGGCCTTCATGAAAACCTGGCGCGCCCTGGGCGGCGCCAGCATGCGCACCCGGGACTACGACCCCGCCAGCGGCGACTATTCCACGCCAGTAGCCGAACTGGTGATGGCCGAGGAGCGCAAGGCCCAGCTTGAAAAGCTGAAGGAAGCCCAGGAAAAAGCCAGGGAAGAAGGACTGGAGGAAGTGGACTACGAGCTGCCACCCCGGGGTATCGACTTCATCTTCGCCATCGGCAACAACCGGCAGATGCGCCAGATCCGCCCCATGGTGCAATTCCACTATGCCGAGGATCTGCCCGTGTTCACCACCTCCAGGGCCTGGAACGGCCGCCTCAGCCACGACGAAGGCTTCGACCTGGCCGGATTGATGCTGCCGGAGATGCCCTGGATGCTGGAAGACAGACCCGAGGATCCCCTGTCGCGGACAACCCTGGAAGCCAACCTGCCTCCCAGGGCGCGCAAGTACCTGCGCCTGGTGCCCATGGGCGTGGATGCCTACCGGGTTCTGCCCCTGTTGCGCAGCCTGGAAAGCAGCGAAGCGGAGCCTTTCCCGGGGCGCACCGGGCTGCTGTACCTGAATGAACAGCGCCAGCTGCTGCGGCGCATGACCTGGGTGTCCCTGGAAAATCCTCCCCGGGTTCTGGGCATCACGCCAAGCGAGAGGAACGTGCAGGTGGTGCCGAAAGAAATTCCGGACGGCGGCATGGAAAGCCCCGATGAAAGCCCGGCACCTGCGCAAAGGTGAAGCCGCCGAATCCCTGGCCTGCCGCTGGCTGGAAAGCCGGGGACTGAAGCTGCGGGAAAGGAACTACCGCTGCAAGGCCGGGGAAATCGACCTGATCATGGAAGACGGCCCGGACCTGGTATTTATCGAGGTGCGCTACCGCAGTCACCCCGGTTACGGCAGCGCCGTGGAATCCGTGACCCCGGCCAAGCAGCAGAAACTGCGGCGCACCGCCCGGCACTACCTGCAGCAATTGGGCCGTACGCCGGCCTGCCGATTCGATATAATCGGCATCGACCCGGAGCACCATATCCAGTGGATACGCAACGCGCTCCAGTAGCCCATCAGCCGGACAGACACCTTGAACCTCGACCAGCGCATCGAAAGACTCTTCCAGGAAAGCATGGCCACCAAGCAGCGCTGCCTGCCCCTGCTGGCCGCTCCCATCCGCCTGGCGGCGGAGATGATCGTGCAGAGCCTCCTCGGTGGTGGCAAGGTGCTGGCCTGCGGCAATGGCGGCTCGGCGGGAGACGCCCAGCATTTCTCCTCGGAAATGCTCAACCGCTTCGAGCGCGAACGTCCGGGGCTGCCGGCCATCGCCCTGACCACGGACACCTCCACTCTCACTTCCATCTCCAACGACTATGCTTTCGCAGAAGTCTTCGCCAAGCAGATCGGCGCCCTGGGGCATCCCGGCGACGTGCTGCTCGCCATCAGCACCAGCGGCAATTCCCTCAACGTGGTGCGGGCGGTGGAAGCCGCCGAAGAGCAGCAGATGAAGATCGTCGCCCTCACCGGCCGCGGCGGCGGCAGGCTGGGGGACATGCTGCGTGAAGGTGACGTGGAAATCCGCGTGGACAGCGATTCCACGGCGCGCATCCAGGAAGTTCACCTGCTGGTCATCCATTGCCTCTGCGACCTCATCGACACCCAGTTGCTGGGAGATGCCGATTGAATGAGCTGCCGCCTTCCCTCTCTCCCGCTCGGCTGAAGGTATTGCGGGAGCTGTTCCCCGGCGAAGACCTGCTCACCCACCCGGCCGACACCCTGGCCTACAGTTATGACAACAGCCAGCGCCAGGCCCTGCCCGCCGCCGTGGTCTTTGCCCGCCGCGAGGAACAGGTACAGGCGCTGCTGGCGCACTGCAACCACTGGCAACTGCCCCTGACCTGCCGGGGCAAGGGAACCGGCACCACCGGCGCGTCCATTCCGCCGGCCGGCGGCCTGGCCCTGTCCCTGGAGCGCATGAACCGCATCCTGGAGATCGACCCGGACAACCGCCTGGCCCGGGTGCAACCCGGCGTCACCAACCAGGCGCTGCAACAGGCCGCGGCGAAACACGGCTTCTTCTGGCCCCCGGACCCCACCAGCGCCGCCGTATGCACCGTTGGCGGCAACCTTGCCTGCAACGCCGCGGGGCCCCGGGCAGTGAAATACGGCACCTGCCGGGAAAACACCCTGGGCCTGCACGCGGTG
Organism: uncultured Sedimenticola sp.; assembly: GCA_964636335.1. Taxonomy (GTDB): domain Bacteria; phylum Pseudomonadota; class Gammaproteobacteria; order Chromatiales; family Chromatiaceae; genus Thiolapillus. Next base: position 7,675 of record CAZWRE010000192.1, read on the forward strand.
AGCGGCAGCGGCCAACTGCTGCGCACCGGGGTGCGCACCACCAAGGGCGTGGTGGGTTACGACCTGACCCGGCTGATTATCGGATCGGAAGGCACCCTGGCGGTGATCACCGAGGCCACCCTGAAGCTCTCGCCCCTGCCCCGGGCCCGGCGCACGCTGCAAGCCGTGTATCGGGACGTGGACAGCGCCGCCGCCGCGGTCTCCGCCATCATGGCCCAGCCCATCACGCCCTCCGCCCTGGAATTCATGGACGCCCAGGCCCTGGCCATGGTGAAGAGCTATTCCGATCCGGGCATCGCCGCGGACGCCGGCGCCCTGCTGATGATCGAGCTGGAGGAAAGCGCTGCCGCCATCGACGATGCCGCCTCCCAGATCGCCGCCACGGCGGACATTCCCGGCTGCCTGGGCGTGGAAACCGCCACCAGCCGGGAGCAGGTGCGGGCCCTGTGGCGCACCCGCAAGGCCCTCTCCCCCGCCCTGCGCAACGTGGCGCCAAAGAAGATCAACGAGGATGTGGTGGTGCCCGTGTCCCGCATCCCGGAGCTCATCGGCGGCCTGGGTGAACTGGCGGAGAAACACGGCATCACCATCGTCAACTTCGGCCACGCGGGCAACGGCAATATCCACGTCAACCTGCTCATCGACCCGGATGATCCCGCCCAGATGCAAGCCGCGGAAGCCTGCCTGGATCAGGTCTTCAACCTGGTGCTGGGACTGGGCGGCACCCTCTCCGGCGAACACGGAATCGGCCTGGTCAAGCGCGAATTCGTCAGCCGGGAAATCGACGATCCCACCCTGTCCCTGATGCGGCAACTGAAGGAAATCTTCGATCCCCTGGGCATACTCAATCCCGGCAAGACCCTGCCCTGACGAAGGCCCGGCTTTTGGAGTACCATCGACACATCATGCCCTTGCGGAGTATCCTCATGTCGCTCAAGCATTTCCTCTTTCCCCTTCTTGTCCTCCTCCCTCCCTGCGCCGGCGCGCAATCGGCGGAAACCGTCACCAACATCAGCGACCAGACCGCCCTGGCGGTAACCATCTATAACGAAAACCTGGCCCTGATCCGCGACCGGCGCAAGTTGACGCTGCCCGGAGGCGCCCTGAATCTGGCCATACGCGATGTCAGCGCCAACATGCGTCCGGAAACCGCCCTGCTGCGCAACATCAGCTCTCCCGGTGACCTGGCGGTGCTGGAGCAGAACTTCAACTTCGACCTGCTCACTCCGGACAAGATGCTGGAGAAATACACCGGTCAGACCGTGGAGCTGGTTCGCATGAACCCGGCTACGGGCAAGGAAACCCGGGAAAGCGCCACCATCCTGAGCACCAACGACGGCGTGGTGGTGGAGATTGGCGGACGTATCGAAACCGATCCCAAGGGGCGCTGGATATTCCCCCGCATTCCCGACAACCTGCGAGATCGCCCCACCCTGGTCACCCGGCTGTCCACCAGGGCGGCCGGTCCCCAGGAACTGGAACTGTCCTACCTGTCCGGCGGGCTCTCCTGGAAGGCGGATTACGTGGTCAACCTGAACCGGAACGCGGACTCCCTGGACCTGGCTGGCTGGGTCACCCTCACCAACCGCAGCGGCACCAGCTATCCTGACGCCCGCCTGCAACTGGTGGCTGGTGATGTGAATCAGGTTCGGGAAGACCTGCGCTACCTGAAGAAGGCCCCCATGGTGGAAATGGTTGCCGAGACGCCAACTCCAATGGCGGAGGAATCCCTGTTCGAATACCACCTCTATACCCTGAACCGTCCCACCACCATCGCCGACAACCAGACCAAGCAGGTGGCCCTGCTCAACGCCAGCGGCGTGCCCGCCCGCAAGGAACTGGTCTTCCACGGCCGGAACTATTATTACCGCGGGCGCTACAGCGATCTGGGACAGAAGCTCAAGGCTACCGCCTACATCCGCTTCGAGAATCGCGAAGACCGGGGGCTGGGCATGCCACTGCCCAAGGGCATCGTGCGCGTGTACCAGGAAGACAGCAGGGGCAACGCCCAGTTCGTGGGCGAGGACCGCATCGACCACACGCCAAGGAACGAACAGGTGCGCCTCAAACTGGGCGAGGCCTTCGATGTCACCGCCAGCAAGAAACAGGTCAACTACAGAAAGGTCAACCACGGCCATCCCTACAACTATGCAGCAGAAGCCACTTTTCGCCTGGAACTAAAGAATGCGAAGAAAACACCGATACAGGTAACTGTACAGGAACCAATCCCCGGAGACTGGAAGATCCTGAGGGAATCGCATCGTCACCAGAAAGCAGCCGCCAACCTGGTGGAATGGCACATGGATATTCCCGCAGAAGATTCTGTAACCCTGGAATACAAGGTACTGGTACGGTACTGAAGTTACGTCAGAAAAAACAAGGCACACCATCAAGTGGTTAACTTTTCCCGGTTTCCGCCGATCAGGATTCCCGATGTTTCATTGATTGCATGAAAGAGGCGTTGTCAC
>CAZWRE010000193.1:0-5459 GCA_964636335.1 uncultured Sedimenticola sp.
ATGGTGGTGTGGGCCTTGGCGGTGTACAGATCCGCGCCGCGCTTGAGAATATAGGCGCCTTCGTCGAAATCGTACTCGTCCTCGATCTCCCCCACGATCTGCTCCAGCACGTCCTCTATGGTGATCAGCCCTGCCGCGCCACCGTATTCATCGATAACGATGGCCATGTGGTTGCGGCTCACGCGAAATTCCTTGAGCAGCACGTTCAGGCGCTTGCTCTCGGGCACGAACACCGCCGAGCGCAGCACGTCGCGCATGTTGAAGGACGGCGCCGAGGGGCCACAGTACTGCAACAGGTCCTTGGCCAGGAGTATGCCCACCACCTCGCTGCGGTCGTCGCCGATGACGGGGAAGCGCGAGTGGGCGGACTCCACAATCACCGGAAGGATCTCTTCCATGGGTCTGTCCCTTTCCACCACCACCATGCGCGCCCGGGGAATCATGATGTCACGCACGCGCAGTTCGGATACCTGCAACACGGCTTCCATCATGGACAGGGCCTCGCCGTCCATGAGATGACGGGAGCGGGCCTGCTTGAGCACGGCCACCAGATCGTCACGGGTTTCGGGTTCGGTTTTTGCCAGGGGGCCCAGGAGTTTCCTGAACCAGGAGGTCGAGGGAGGTTTGGAGCTTGTATTCATAGATGTTGTGGTTTCTTGCATGCGGGAGCGGCGGGTAACGCTGCTCCTACAGGGTTTCCATGTAAGGATCAGGCAAGCCCAAACGGGCCAGCAGTTGTCTTTCCAGGTTTTCCATGATTTCCGCTTCGGCGTCGTGCTGGTGGTCATGGCCACGCAGATGCAGTACACCGTGTATCACCATGTGCGCCCAGTGACGGGCTTCCACCTTGCCCTGTTCTTTTGCCTCCCGTCGCACCACAGGGGCGCAGATGACCAGGTCGCCCAGATGTTCATCAGGCACCCCGGGAGGCGCTTCGAAGGGAAAGGACAGGACGTTGGTGGGCCTGTCCTTGCCCCGGTAGTCGCGGTTGAGCCGGCGGCTCTCGGCTTCATCCACGATGCGGATTACCAGTGACCGGCGGGGCTCGTCCCCCAGAGCGGTCCGCGCCCAGGTTTCGAAATCCTCTGCCGGCGGCAGATCCGGGATCCTGGTGGCTATCTGAAGTTCGAGATTCATCTTGACGGGCCGGAGGCTCGGTGCAATTCGCTGCGCTGGGCAACCGCTCCATGCGTTGCCCTACCTCCCGCATCCATGCAGTCGTCATCGCACCCCGGGATTGTCCGTAATTCAACCCGCTTCATCATGGCTGTCATAGGCCTGCACCACCCGCTGCACCAGGGGATGGCGCACCACGTCCCTGGCGTTGAAGAAGGTAAAGCTGATGCCCTCCACCTGGGCCAGGATCTCCGTGGCCTGGCGCAGGCCGGAGCGCTGGTGGCGGGGCAGATCCACCTGGGTCACGTCCCCGGTGATCACCGCCGTGGAACCGAAACCGATGCGGGTGAGAAACATCTTCATCTGCTCCGGCGTGGTGTTCTGGGCCTCGTCCAGGATGATGAAGGATTCGTTCAGGGTGCGCCCCCGCATGTAGGCCAGCGGAGCGATCTCGATGACATTGCGCTCCACCAGCTTGTGCACCTTTTCAAACCCCAGCATCTCGTACAGGGCGTCGTACAGGGGACGCAGGTAGGGATCGATCTTCTGCGCCAGGTCACCGGGCAGGAAACCCAGGCGCTCGCCGGCCTCCACCGCCGGGCGCACCAGCATGATGCGCCGCACCCGGTCACGCTCCAGGGCTTCCACGGCGCAGGCCACGGCCAGGTAGGTCTTGCCCGTGCCCGCGGGCCCCACGCCGAAGTTGATGTCATGGGTCATGACCTTGTGCAGGTATTCCTTCTGGTGAGGGCCGCGACCGCGGATCAGGCCACGTTTGGTCTTGATGACCACCTCGGGCAGATCCGGCTCCACTGCCTGCAACAGTTGCTCCGCGCCGGATTCCTGCAGGGCCAGGTGTACCGCCGCCGGGGTCAGAATCTCGTTCTCCGTCTCCGCATAAAGGGCTTGCAGCACCTCACTGCCCGCGGTAATGACGGGGGCGGCGCCAATGAGTCGGAAGCTGTTACCCCTGTTGTTGATCTCTATGCCCAGGCGCCGCTCCAGCAGGCGCAGGTGCTCGTCAAGCTGGCCGCAGAGATTGCGCAGGCGCTCATTGTCGTCGGGCGTGAGAACGAGATCCAGGGATTCGGGATGATCGGATGCCAGGGCTTGGGTCATGGATGCTTCTTCAGGCGGTCGCCGCCGCGGCGGGCTCCGGCAGTTCTCCCCGCAGTGAGTTGGGCAGGGCCTCGGTGATACGCACCTCCGCGAACTGCCCGATGAGGGAATCCGGGCCGGCGAAGTTCACCACCCGGTTGTTTTCCGTGCGCCCGGCCAGCTCGTTGCCATCCTTGCGCGCGTGGCGCTCCACCAGCACCCGTTGCACCGTGCCCACCATCTGGCGGCTGATGCGCTGGGCGTTGGTATTGACGGCCTGCTGCAGCTCCATGAGGCGGGCCTGCTTGACCTCGTGGGGCACATCATCCTCGTAATCCGCCGCAGGGGTGCCGGGGCGGCGGCTGTAGAGGAAGCTGAAGGACTGGTCAAAACCGATCTCATCTATGAGCCTCATGGTCAGACGGTGATCCTCGTCCGTTTCACCGGGAAAGCCAACGATGAAATCCGAGGAAATGCTCATGTCCGGGCGGATCTCGCGCAGACGCCGGATCTTCTGCTTGTATTCAAAGGCGCTGTGCCCCCGTTTCATGGCCATGAGAATACGGTCGGAACCGGACTGCACGGGCAGGTGCAGGAAGCTTACCAGTTCCGGCACCTCGCCATAGACCTCGATGAGGCTGTCGGAAAATTCCACCGGATGGGAAGTGGTGAAGCGGATGCGTTCGATGCCGTCGATGGCGGCCACGTAGCGGATGAGCAGAGCCAGGTCGGCGACCTCGCCGTCGTGCATCTCGCCCCGGTAGGCGTTCACATTCTGCCCCAGCAGGTTCACCTCGCGCACCCCCTGGGCGGCGAGCTGGGCCACTTCGGCGATGACGTCATCGAAGGGGCGGCTGATCTCCGTGCCCCGGGTATAGGGCACCACGCAGTAGGTGCAGTACTTGGAGCAGCCTTCCATGATGGACACGAAGGCCGTGGGCCCCTCGGCCCGGGGCTCGGGCAAACGGTCGAATTTCTCGATTTCGGGAAAGCTCACATCCACCACCGGCTCGCCGGTGGCGCGTACCTGCTCCAGCATGGCCGGCAGCCGGTGCAGGGTCTGGGGACCGAACACCAGATCCACAAAGGGCGCGCGGCGGCGGATGGCCTCACCTTCCTGACTGGCCACGCAGCCGCCCACGCCAATGACCAGGCCCGGCCTTTCCTCCTTCCAGCCCTTCCAGCGGCCCAGCAGGGAAAACACCTTTTCCTGGGCCTTTTCGCGTATGGAGCAGGTATTGAGCAACAGCAGATCAGCCTCCTCCGGCACATCCACCCGCTCCATGCCATGAGCCTCCCGCAGCACGTCCTCCATCTTGCTGGAGTCGTACTCGTTCATCTGGCATCCGAAGGTCTTGATATACAGCTTGCCGGGCATTCTTGCTCAGTCAGTGAGAAACGGCAGGAAATTGTATAACTTTCAGACGATTCCCGCCATCCGCCATGTGCCCGGCCGCGTTCGTCACAGGCCGATCAGTTCGGCGTGCAGGCCCCGGTTCTGTACCGGATCCAGCAGTTCCATGGTTTCCACCATCTCCGGGTCGTAGTCCACCACCATCAGGTGCCGGGCCTTTTCGTGAACGCAAGCGCTGTAAACACCGTCGATCATGCTTACATCTCGCTCGATGTCGTGGATATTTGCATCATCAAGTTCTTCGTCGATGTGGATCAGCACATCTGTGCACCAGTCGGACATGTTCTCTCTCCTCTGTATTGCGGTACCTATAAGCAATAGCCCGGCCACCGGAAAATACAAGTACAATTCCCCCATGTCCCACAAAGCCCGCAAGCGATTTGGCCAGAATTTTCTCCACGACCCGGGGGTCATCGGCAGGATCGTGCAGGCCGTGGCGCCTTCCCGGGAAGACCACCTGGTGGAAATCGGCCCGGGACAGGGCGCCATCACGGAGCAGTTCCTGCCCCGGGTCGGGCGCCTGGACGCCGTGGAACTGGATCGGGACCTGGTGCGCCTGCTGGAATCCCGCTATGCGGACAGGGAACATTTCCATCTGCATTCGGCGGATGCCCTGAAGTTCGATTTCTGCGCCCTGGCGACGGAAGGGGAAAAACTGCGCGTGGTGGGCAACCTGCCCTACAACATTTCCACGCCGCTGCTATTCCACCTGCTGGAAAACAGCCAGTGCATCCGGGACATGCACTTCATGTTGCAGAAGGAGGTGGTGGAGCGCATGGTGGCCGGCCCCGGCAGCAAGACCTATGGCCGCCTGAGCGTCATGCTGCAGATCCGCTGTCAGGTGCGGATGCTGTTTCCCATCGGCCCCGGCGCCTTCAACCCTCCCCCCAAGGTGGACTCCGCCTTCGTGCGGCTCGTTCCTTATTCCGCCCCACGGCACGGGGTGACGGACATGTCCCGGTTCGGCCAGCTCGTTACCCGGGCCTTCTCCCAGCGCCGCAAGACCCTGCGCAACACCCTGAAAGGGCTGGTTTCTCCCGACGCAATGGCCGCCTGCAACATCGACCCCTCCGCCAGGGCGGAACAACTGAACCTGCAAGATTTTGCCTGTCTGAGCAACACCTTGTCCTGACAAGGCAATCATGTTGTCACGCGGGCCGCCCTTCTGGAACAGCGGACGCATCAAACAACGCGCCGTCTCCCGCCATTGATTTGCCCCAGATCAATTGTTTGGCATTTCCATCCACTCCGGGCTTTTCATCCTGTTCTATATATAAAGTAACCCGGAACAATTCATCCCTGAATTGACGGGGGAGACAAAATCCATCGCATGCCGCGAAGGATTTTAACGGCATATTGCCAGCCCGGTGGAATGCCTGAACAAACCCGGCATTTCCGGACAAGCAGGATCATCGAAACAGGAATTCGATGGAAAACGTTTCATTGTCTCCAGGAGGATTCAACGATGCGCACCCACACCAGTTTCCACAAAATCCTACTTCCCCTGGTTCTTGCCGCCGTGACCGGCGGGGGAACCGCCAACGCGGATCAGCCGCCTTCACCGGCCTATGCCGCCTTTCTGGAGGCCGCCGCCTATACCTGTACCGGCACCCTGTTCGACGATGTGCCGGACACCCACTGGGCCTGCGGCTTCATCGAGGAATTCGCCAGCCTGAACATCACCTCGGGCTGCGACGCCAACAACTACTGCCCCGAGGACTATGTCACCCGCGCCCAGATGGCCGTGTTCTTCGTCAAGGGCCTGGAGGAGGCCCTGTATGACAGCCTCGACGGCGAAGGCTCCACCCTGGACGCCGATTTCCTCGATGGC
>CAZWRE010000194.1:0-30253 GCA_964636335.1 uncultured Sedimenticola sp.
CCATCAGCAAAGGCCTTCCAGAAACCGTTGGCATCACCAAACTCGCTGATCAGGTCCACATTCTTCAAGCCACCCAGCCAGGCATTGGGAATGGGTACACCCATGACGCTGACCCCTCGAAGCCGGATCACCGGGCGGCCATCGTGAAAAGCAGCCTCCACCCCTGCGGATACCCGCAGGGTCTTGCCCCCCAGGATGGGAAAATCAGGATCCACGCGCACCAGCATGCGGGCGCTGACCATGTCATCCGCCAGATCCACGGCCAGTTTGCGCGCCAGATCCGGGTTATTGGCCAGCAAACCATTGAGCTCCCGCTCCGTGAAAAACAGAGCCCGCCCGCCGTCCTGCTCCCGGTATGGCTCCGGACGCAGCCATTGCTCATCGGTTTCTCCGGAATCTGCCTGCTTCCGGGACGGCGCGGGTTGATATCCCAGCAGGCGCAGTTTTCCCGCCAACTGTTTCTGTTCCTTCTGGCTCAACTCCACGGGTTTGAAATCATGGGCGTAAATGTAGGTGCGAACCGCCCAGAAAGTGACCGCCGCCGTCACCAGAATGGTGCCCAGCACGATCCATAGCACATGAACCGCGCGGAACCCGCGTTTGGATTCTTCCCTGCCTTCTTCCTCTGTTTTTTCCATCGTCATCCCTTCTTCCTGTCAGTGTATGTTCAGATCATAGGGCAGGCGGGCGTAAAAGCCCTTGGCATCGACCGTGCCCAGCAGATAAGCCAGATCATGCCAGAGGCTGTCCAGCTCCGGCACCCCGGTGGCGACGGACGCGCCAAATCCCAGCTCCTCCATGATGTCCTCCACGAAGCTGCCGGGCTGCTGGTATTCCTCGACACGGTAGTCCTCCAGTCCCGCCTTTTCCGCAGCCGCCGCAATAGCGTCGCTCAGGCCACCGAACCTGTCCACCAGTCCCAGTTTCAGGGCCTGTTTACCGGACCATACCCGCCCCTGGGCGATTTCGTGCACCGCAGCCCTGTCCAACTTGCGTCCCTCGGATACCTTGTTCAGAAACTGGTCATAGATATTGTCGATGAATTTCTGAATCACCGCCAGTTCCGCTTCGGTCTTGGGGCGGAACAGGCTGAATATGTCCGCCGCCGGCGCGGTGCGCGCCGTCTCCACCCTGACACCGAATTCATTCACCAGCTTCTTGATGTTGAGAAACATGCCGAACACTCCGATGGAACCGGTAATGGTATTGGGCTCGGCGATGATCTCGTCTCCATAGGCGGAGATCCAGTAGCCACCGGATGCCGCCACCGTCCCCATGGACACGATGAGCGGCTTTTCCTTCTTCAGCAGGATGGTCTCCCGCTGGATGATATCCGAGGCATCCGCGCTGCCGCCGGGGCTGTTGACGCGCAGCACCACGGCCTTTACATCATCGTCTTCCCTGGCCTCGCGCAACAGGCCGGAGATGTAGGTGCCCGCCACTTCATCTTCATCATTGCCTGAAACGATATCGCCTTCGGCATAGATGACCACGACCTTGTCCTTGTCTTCCTCATCCTTTTCCACGCTGGCCAGGTAACCGGCCACACCCGTCAGCCGTTCGATATCCTCACCTGCTTCCGTGCCAGTCAACTCGCGCAGTCTTTCCAGCACCACGTCGTAATAGTCCACCCCTGTCACATACCCCCGTTCGAGCGCCTCCCGCGCCTGGATCACCGCATCTTCCCGCGCCAGACGGTGAAGGCTGTCGGCGGGAACACCACGGCTCTCGGCAATGGCATTCACCACTTCCCCGAACAAGTCATTCAGCAGCATATTGAGCTGTTCGCGGTTCTCCTCGCTCATGTGATCCAGGAGAAAAGGTTCCACTGCCGATTTGTATTTGCCTACACGGGTGACCTGCACATCGATACCGTACTTGTCGAAGGCTTCACGAAAATACTTCACCTCCGCGGCAAAGCCGTTGAACTCCATCAGCCCCAGGGGATTGAGGATGATTTCATCGGCAGGCGACACCACATACAGGGTTTCCTCGTCCAGGCCTTCCTGCCAGGTGATCACCGGCTTGCCGGATTTCCTGAAATCGGCAACGGCCTCCCTGACTTCCTTCAGGGCCGCCCAACCGGAAGCATACCCCTCACGGGCCACGGCCCCCTTCAGATACAGGCCGCTGATGTGATCATCCTTCGCCGCCTTGCGTATTGCAGTGACCACGGTACGCAGGGATTGCTGTCCCCCTTCTTTCTTCTGCACCGCGTTGCCCAGCACATCGGAAAACTTCTGCCGCGGCGCCTTGTCGGTAATGGGCACGGACAGGTTCAGCACCAGCAGGGTATTGTCTTCCAGGGTTCGTGGCGCCTCCTGGCCGGTAATGATGACCCCCACCAGCACCAGCAGCAATACAAAGAACAACACCAGGGCAACGAGGGATGCAAATACCGTCTTGAGAAAACCTTTCATAGCCAATTCCTTCGAGATGAAGCGGCGCTCAGGCGCCGGAAAAAGGGAACAACAGTATTGACATGCAATTGGAACGCGAATTCCCATGCACTGCAAGCCGGGAAGCAGCCCTCCTCCCCGCATCGCGCCGCGCTTCACGTGGCCTACGGACGAGATTCAACACGGCCCGAAAAGAGCCGCCAGCGGAACCCGGAGGGCAATGGCGCAACCTCCCGGCACATCACGCATCTCTTTCACCCTGTCCCCGAAAACAGGATCTCCAGGCTGAAAAACACCGTGAAAAGCAACTGGAAACGCGCCGTAAGCCCCAGCAGGGCATTCAACTGCCGCCCATGGGGCGTGTGATACATCAGCCATACCAGGTACAGGGCGGCCAGCAGGGCCGGAAGCAGCCACCAGCGAAAGGCATCCTGCCACAGGATACCCGGCAGCAGGAAAGGTCCCAGCATGAGCAGGGCGTAGGCCAGGCGGCTGGCGGCCGGCGGCAGGAGCACGGCCAGAGTCTTTCTTCCCGCCCGGGCATCGGTGTATTTGTCCCGGTAGTTGTTCACCACCAACACGGCGGCGGCAAAGGCCCCCAGGGCCGCGGCAGGCGGCAGCAGGATCCAGGAAAGCTGTCCCGTCTGCAGCCAGTAACTGCCCCCCACGGCGCCCAGGCCGAAGAACAGCCAGACAAAAAGCTCACCCAGGGGGGATTCGGAAATGGGCCAGGGTCCACCGGAATAGGCCGCCCCCGCCGCCAGGGAGGCCAGCCCCAGGAGCAGGATGGGCCAGCCGCCCTGAAACACCAGGTAGATGCCCAGCGCGAAGGCCAGCCCGAAAGCAAGGAAAGCCGCCCGCTTTACCTGGCGCGGGTCCAGCAGCCCCAGGGCAGAGGCCCGGGGCGGCCCCAGGCGATCCGGGGTATCCGTGCCCTTGAGATGATCCGCCGCGTCATTGTGCAGGTTGGTGCCGATCTGTATGGCCATGGCCGCCAGCAGGGCCGCCAGGGCGGGCAGCCAGTGCAGTACGCCCTGTTCCGACCAGGCCAGCACCGTGCCCAGCAGCACCGGGCTGACGGACAGGCCCAGGGTTTTCGGGCGGATGGCGGCAAGCCAGGGATGCGTCATGGCGGCTTTCAGCAAGCCAAAAGGCTCACGGGCGGCGGGGAAACTTGTTGAAGTCCGGCGGTCGCTTTTCCAGGAAGGCGTCCCGGCCTTCCCTGGCTTCTTCCGACATGTAGAACAGGGCCGTGGCATTGCCCGCCAGTTCCTGTATGCCCGCCAGACCGTCGGTATCGGCGTTGAAGCCCGCCTTGAGCAGACGCAGGGTGGTGGAAGAATGGCGCAGCATCTGGCGGCACCAGCCCAGGGTTTCCTCCTCCAGCTTGTCCAGAGGCACCACGGCATTCACCAAGCCCATGTCCAGGGCCTGCCGCGCGTCATACTGGCGGCACAGAAACCAGATTTCCTTGGCCTTCTTCAGACCCACGGTGCGCGCCAGCAGGCCAGCGCCCAGCCCGGCGTCGAAAGAACCCACCTTCGGCCCGGTCTGACCGAAACGCGCATTGTCCGCGGCAATGGTGAGATCACAGACCAGGTGCAGCACATGGCCGCCGCCGATGGCATAGCCCGCCACCATGGCCACCACGGGTTTGGGCAGACGGCGGATCTGCATCTGCAGATCCAGTACGTTCAGATGCTGCACGCCTTCCTCGTCCTTGTAGCCGCCCCCGGTGCCCCGCACCTTCTGATCGCCGCCGGAGCAGAAAGCCAGTTCGCCCTCGCCGGTGAGAATGATGACGCCGATGTCCCGGGCGTGATGGGCGTGATGGAAGGCGTCCATGAGCTCTTCCACGGTCAGGGGCCGAAAAGCGTTGCGCACCTGGGGACGGGCGATGGTGATCTTGGCCACGCCGTCGAGATGTTCATAGCGGATATCCGTGTAGCGCTTGTCCGCCACGGGTTTCCAGTCGAAGCCGGTCATTCAGGACTCCATGAATCGTTGGGTAAGATCCAGATACTGCTGGCGGCTGGCTTCCGCGTCAATAACGATTTCCAGCAGCCGGGGACCGGAACGGGACAGCAGCTCGTCCAGCGCCCCGGCAAATTCACCCGGTTGCCGCACCCGCCGGTAGCAAATGTCAAAGGCGGCAGCCAGCTTTTCATGATCCAGGGGAACCGGCGTGCGCCATCCCTGTTCATGGCCAGGCAGCCGGCGCTGGGGCAAGTAGTCGAAGATGGCGCCGCCCCCGTTGTTGAACAATAACAGCAGGATATCCCGCTCCCGGCACAGAGCCAGGGCGTTTAGGTCATGGAAGAAGGCCAGATCCCCCAGCACGCCAACCACCTTCCCCGTCCCCGGCCAGGCGGCGGCCAGTCCCGCCAGGGTGGACAGGTTGCCGTCGATGCCACTGGCGCCGCGGTTGCCGAACAGGGCGATATCCTTTTCCGCCACGCCGGAACAGGCATCGAGAAAACGCACCGGAAGGGAGTTGGCCACGAACAGCAGACTGCCGCTTGGCAGCTTGTTCAACAACAGGCGCAGCATATCCGCCTCCGGCGGCAAGGCCACCGAGGCCACCAGTTCCCTGGCCTTTTGCTCCAGGTCCCGCCAACTCGCCAGCCAGGAAGTATCCGCGGCAGACGGCAACCGCGTCAGCAGATCGGCCGCCAGGAAAGCCGGACTGGTCACCAGGGTCTCCACGCTTCGCCCGGGCAGATCCAGCCAGCGGCCGGCGGGAGACACCCACCAATAGTCGGCCTGGGGCTGGGCGGCCAGCCAGGCAAGCAGGGCCTTGGAAACAGGCGGAGCGCCAAAATGCAGTATCCAGTCGGGTCGCAATGTCTCCCTCAACCGGGGATTCCGCAGGAACAGGTCGTAGCAGGCCAGGGGAGCGGGGCCTTCCGACTGAAAACGCAGACCGGAAAGTGGATCCGCCAACACGGGAACCCGGCATTGCGCGCCCAGTGTCAGGACAAGGGGAGGCACTTCACCCGGCCCACAGACAATGATCCCCTTGCCCGCCACCAATTTTTCGGCCAGGGCTTTCAATTCCTCCACCGGCAGGCTCGGCATGGGACGATCAAGGCTGCTGATGGTCACCGCATTCACGGCTTCCGGCAGGGTTTCCGGCACCAGGGGCTCGCGGAACGGAAAGTTCAGATGCACCGGGCCGGGATCGGCGTTCAGGGTCTCACGCACCAGTTGGCGGCCCAGGGCTTGTAAACGACGCCTCTGATCCCATCCTTGTTCCGGCGCCGCAAGCGGGTGAAAGGCCCGTACATGAGCGGCGAAGAGATTGCCCTGGTCGATGGTCTGATTGGCGCCGCAATGTTGCAACTCCCAGGGCCGGTCGGCGCTGATAAGCACCAGGGGAAGGCCCTGCCGGTCGGCCTCCACCACCGCCGGGTGCCAGTTGGCCACCGCCGTGCCCGAGGTGCAGACCAGAGCCACCGGGCGCCCCGAGACCCGCGCCATCCCCAGGGCCTGCCAGGCGGCACTGCGCTCGTCCACGGCCACGCTCTCCCGTATCTGGGGATGGAGTTGGGCCGCCAGCACCAGGGGTGTGTTGCGGGATCCCGGAGAAAACACCAGGCGTTCGAGACCGGCACCGGCCAGCCCGTCCAGCAAGGCCAGACCGGCATCCAGATTGACGCGGCCCTGATCCATCACCCCCCCGTCAGCGCATGCAGCATGGGCTCGAATTTCAACTCGGTTTCCCGCAATTCCCTGTGCGGATCGGACACGCGGGTGATACCGGCCCCGGCATACAATATAGCCTGGTCGCCGGTGATGCGGGCGCAACGCAGCAACACGGACAGGTCGGCCTGGCGGTTGTCGCCCAGCCAGCCGAAACCGCCGGTGTACCAGCCCCGCTGCTGGCGCTCGGCTTCTCCCATCCATTCCAGAGCCACATCCCTGGGCATGCCACCCACCGCCGGGGTGGGATGCAGGCTGTCAACCAACTGCAGGGGGCGAACACCCTGCCGGACCCGACCGTGAATAGCGGTGTAGAGATGCGCCAGGTTGTTCAGCGCCATGCGTCCCGGCGCCTCGTCCACCCGCAAGGATGAACAGAACGGCCGCAGGGCATGGCGAATGGCCGATACCACGGGGGCATGCTCATGGGTGGCCATGTCGGCGTGACGGGCCTTGCTGTCCACCGGAAAGGTGCCGGCCAGGGCATCGCACTGGATATCGTTCCCGTTCATGCGCAACAGGCGCTCCGGCGTGGCTGCCAGCAGCACATCGCCCCCCAGGCACAGGGACATGACGCTGCAACCGGGATAGCGCCGCGCCAGACCTGGCAGCAGGTGATGATGGGGAATCTTGCCGTTGAAACACAACCGCAGGCGGCGGCTGAGCACCACCTTGTCCAGTTCTCCCCGGTCTGCTGCCGCCACGGCCCGGCAAACCCGGTCCCGCCAGTGCTTGCTGTCCGGCTGCTCGGTCACCGAGCAGGAAGACGGACTGGCATCCCCTTCCACCTTGTCTCCCAGCAATAGCTCCAGATCCCGCATCCAGCGGGAAAAAAGCTGTTCCGGTTGTTCCTTCCCATCGAGATGGCAATTGAAGCTCAGGACGCAACGATCTCCCTGCCATTCGGCCAGCAGGCGGGGAACCTGGATGAGGGCGTTGTCGAAGCCCCGCCATTGTTCGCCAGGCTGGTAGCCCGCATCGAAGGCGTAACCGAAAAAAGCCCGGGCACGAGGCCGGGCACGTCCCTGGGTGATGCGGGTCCAGCGTCCCTGCAGGCCCTGCCAGGCTATATCCAGTTCCGCGAAGCGCCGGCTGCCGGAAGCCGCTTGTTTCCATGCCAGACCCAGGCCCAGCAGGCAGTATTCCGATTGGGGACGACGCCAGTACAGCCATTCCCCTGCTCCTACTGGCGGCGCCGTCAAAACGGCGAGAGGCGCTTCAACGGAAACGGACAGCAATCCCCGGCGGGAGGAGCGGAGCACGGGCATGGCCAGTTGCCGCAACTCCATGCGCAGGCGGCCCAGCCATAGGGGAAGGGATCCTGCTTTGTCGGCTTGCCGGGCCATGGAACTACTTTACGGTTTCGAAACGCCAGGGAAGTATGAAGCTGCCCCGATCCGTGCGCAGGATGACCCTGGCTTCCCAGTCCATGCGCTGCCGTATGCACACGGGAAGCAGGCCTTCCCCTTCAAAGCGGCCATCGGCTACCTTCTGCAACAGGGGACGGTTGTAGCCCATGTTCATGGTCACACCGGAAAAGTCCACTTCCACCCTGTCGGCATCCACGCCCTTTACCTCCACCAGGAGTTTAAGGGGCTTTGTAAGAGGGATGCTGCGCGGCTCGATGGCAAATACCACTTCTCCACCACCGGGCAGACTCCGGCGGCAGGGACCGTCATGGAGGTCGCAGTCGTCCAGGGAAAGCGTCTGCGCCGGCGGCGGCTCGAAATAGTCGCGGAAATACCAGGCCACACCGCCCAAAACGGCCGCGGCGGTAAGAATGACGACGGGAAGAATCCGGGATTTTCTTTCAGCCATGGAATACTCCTATGGCAGATCGCCCTTGCGGAACAGGCGGTAACCCAGCCACGCGGTCAGCGACCCCAGGACAAAGGGATAGACCAGGGTCCAGGCCAGATAGCCCGTTTCGCCAAAGTTGTCGAGAATGACATAGGCGGAAGGTCCCAGCAGCACCAGTTGGGGATCGAACAGCAGCATGGCCCCGGTACGGAACACCTGCAGAGGATTGGCCAGGGCGATGGCGATGATGGTTTCCGGTGGCAGGCCCTCCTTGATGAGGGCTCCCAGCAGAATCAAATCCAGGAACAGGAGCAGGAACAGCCAGATGAGAAAGGCCGAGCCCGTGGCCACGTCGGAAGACCGCGCCAGGGTGGACACCAGCATGCCGATGCCCAGGAAACACCAGGCCAGGGAGATGAGAAAGCCGGTGTAGAACAGCACCTGGGTCCAGGGAATCTCCACCCCCTTGTACATGCCCCAGGCCACGGCGGCGAACATGGCCAGCACCACGGGCAGGAAAACCACGAAGAAACGACCCAGCAGCTTGCCCCAGAACCAGCTGGTCAGGCTCACGGGCAGGGAGAGCATGTATTCGAAGATGCCTGCTTCCCGGTCGCCTGCCACGGAACGCACGGTGGTGATGAGCACGAACAGGGGCAGCACCGCCATGGTGATCTGCAAGTAGGTGACCAGCATGCGCGACAGGCCGGTAAAGCCCATGATACGCGATTCAGTCAATCCGGAAGCAAACAGGGCCACCACCACCCCGCCGAACACCAGGGTATAGACCATGAACCAGCGCGAGCGCAGGGATTCACTGATATCTGCTCCCGCAGTCAGAAGAAGGTGTTTCATGTTCTATTGACCTCCGGCAGCCGGATGCTGATGTTCGTCGCCACGATGGGTATGTGTCTGTTCTTCCACTTCATAGATGTGCTTGCGCGCCTGGGCGAAATCCAGGGCCCCGGGTTCCTGTTCGGGAGTCGCCCCAAGACCATATCCCATAGGCGTGATCTTGCCCTTTACATACCAGGCCTTGCGCGCATCCAGCCAGTCACCGTTGCGATAGTCCGTCACCCAGATTTCCGTTTTCGGATTATCTTTCCACGGTTGCTGATCCAGCCAGATCACCGCGCAGCCAATGTCGTCGAATTTGTACAGTTTGCCCTTCTGCCCGGCTGGTCCACCACGCACCTGGGCGGAATAGTTGTGGTCGCTGACCGTCATGGCACAGCGGGCACAGACTTCCCGATCCCAGCGCACCTTGCCCGGCCCCGTGTCCGGTTCGTTGGAACAGCCGGCCAGCAACAGGAGCAGGCCCAACAGCCGGAACAACCCGCGCATCAATCCGTGGCCTCATCCAGGTGAATGGCCTTGAGTATGGCCGCGTAACGGGAGAGCATGCCCAGAAAACGCAACCGATCCGGCCCGGCAACGCGACCTTCCCAGATGATGCCTTCCCGCACATCGGAGAAACCCCATTCCGCCACGGTACGGGCAAAGGCCTCGCTGGCGCGGGTGAGCACCAGGCGGCAACTGAGCATGCTGGTCATTTCCACGTCGTCGGCCACGTGATCGTTGAGCACGATCCTGCCCTGATCCATTTCCACCACCCGGTTTACCAGGGAAGCCACCTCGTCGAGGCGGTGACTGGATATGATCATGGCTGCCTTGTCGCGCTTCTCCTCCAAAAGCTGGAAGAAGATATGGCGCGCCTCGGGATCCAGGTTCGCGGCTGGTTCGTCCAGCACCAGCAACTGGCATTCCCTGCCCAGGGCGATACTGATGAGCAATTTCTGTTTCTGACCGCCGGACAGCTTGTTGAAGGGCTGGTGGCGCATTCGGTGAATATCCAGGCCCAGCTTTTCCGCCACTGCTATCATCTTCCGCGGCTCGCTGTCGCAGACCCCGGCAGCAAAGCGTATAAGCTGAGCCACGGGCATCTTCAGGGGGGGCGATATCTGGGGCACGAAACCCACGTGCTTGAGCACTTCGGTGCGGTGCTGGCGGGGCTCCAGGCCGTTCACCCTCACCTTGCCGCCGCACTGGTACTCCCCCAGCAGGCAGCGGATCATGGTGGTTTTGCCCGCGCCGTTGGAACCCACCAGGGCCACGCGGTCACCCCGGTCGATGCTCAGGTCTATACCCTTGAGCACCTCCACGCGACGGAAGCGCTTGCTGACCTTCTCGAATTCGATCATTGCCATGTCATCTCTGCCTGTGAGGATGTTTATGCAGGCCGGAGCATATCACAGCCACCGGAATCCGCATCACGAAGACAGGCCCTTGTACTTGATGGTCAGGGCACCGGTAGGACAGGCATCCACGCAACGCAGGCAGCGGGTGCAATCCGCGCCGATATCCACTTCCATGGCCTGGGCCTTGCCCTTGAGCACCGTGTCCAGCACATGAGGCACCAGGCAGACCTTGCGGCATTCGCCTTCATGGAAACAGTTGGACAGCTGATAGTGCACCGTGAAGGGGGAAGTGGCGCCCACGATGCCGTAAGTCAGTCCAATGGGGCAGGCATAGCGGCACCAGGCCCGGCGGGAGAAGAATATCTCGAACAACAGTAGCAGGGCCACCCAGATCAGCGCCACGCCGGGACCATAGATCAAGGCACGGCTGAGTATGCCCGTGGGCGAAATGCTTTCATACACGGTATAGCCCGTGACCACCGCCAGAATGACGAACACCAGCCACAACCAGGTACGGGAACGGCGGTCAAACTGGATATCCCTGGCCCAGCCCTTGTCCACCAGTTTCAGGTGCAGCATTTCCGCCCACTCCGCCACCAGGTGATAGGGACATACCCAGGAACAGAAAGTACGGCCACCCAGCAGCCACCAGAGGATAAATACCGTAGTGGTGCCAATGACCAGATTGATGACCACATGCTTGAAGGCCAGCATCACCTGCAGGGCGGAGTTCAGATCCGCCATGTGAAACCCGGCGAAGCGCGAAGCGGTGAGCGCGCCTTCCAGGAGCTGGATATCCAGATAATAAGACACCACAAACAACAGGTTCACGGCAATCAGCACCGCCCAGCGTTTGAGGCGGCGTTTCTCCACCGTGGGGTTGGCGTGTTTTTCCGCCAGCTCGATGCGAATGTTCTCGATGCGTTCCTTGTCGGCGAACTTGCGCGCATGAAGTTCACGGACTTCCTCCGGCATGTCTTTCTTCGCAACACGCCTGGGCGCGCCTCCGAGGAGGACACGGATTGATTCAGTGACATTACTCATAGCGTTCTCATCCCCCGGCTGTTGGCACGGCTGTCGGTGCCGTCCATGACAATGACAGCGGGCTCCACCGGACAAACCATTTCACACACGCCGCAGCCCACGCAGCCATCCAGAATCACTGGCGTCATTCTGCCGTCGATGTTGCGCAACTCTATGGCGTGCTTGGGCGGGCATTCGTTCTTCTGGCGCACGGCCACGAGATCCACCTTGCCACTCTGGCGCTTCTCGTCTTCCGCGGCGCACTCGGCAATACTGATCTCGATGGGGCACTGGCGCACACAAAGATCACAAAGCTCCAGATCATAGGGATGATCCGCCAGGTTGATGGGATTCCAGCGGTCGATCTCGGCGTAACGCAGCTTGCCCTTGAAGTCCGCCCCCCGAGCCAGTCCCTTGAAGCCCTGCCCCAGCACGGCCAGGCATTGCTTTTCGTTGACTACCCGGGCCACACCCATATCCACTTCCGAAGGAAAGGAAATTTCATGGATCAGGGCGCCCGTGGGGCAGGCCAGCACGCATTGCAAACCGTCACAGGAAAAATCACAGGCCTGGCCACGCGGGTCGATATACGGCACCCCCACCCCCAGGCCATCGCTCAGATCCGCCAGCTTGATGGCTTCAACGGGGCACACTTGCACACATTGACCACATTTAATACAAGCGGCCAGAAATTCCTGCTCATTGAGAGCGCCGGGGGGGCGCAGGCGCTGTACCCACTTGCCCAGCACGGGCACCATGCCCAGCAGGGCAATACCGCTCACACCAATGGTCATGGCGATGGAGCGCAGAAACTTGCGCCGCTCCTTCTGCTTGGGCGTAAGCCGTTTTGTCGGTTTCTTGCTCATATCAATTCTCCAGGCTCTTGCGCAAGGCATCCAGGGCATTGCTCAGATCGGCGGGATCCTGGGCGGTTGCCGCCTTGCTCTCCTGTATTTGTTCTTGTGCCGGGCGCTCATTCAACGCCAGCAACTTGAGGTAGGGTTTGTCATCACGCACCAACAGACGTGGTTCGGAAAAAGGCGCCAGGCGCTCCAGAAAGTCCAGCACTTCCAACAGGGGCGAGCCCTTGAAGAACTGGGCATAGGGCTCGTTCTGCCACAGGCGGTCCGCATAGGCATAGAGTTCATAGGGGTTGTCACCAATGCCATCATGATCCTGGTCGAAACCCTCATAATCACTCCAGTAGTTGCCGGTCCACTCGTTGCGGTTGGCCGTGCCTCCACCGGACACCACGATCTGGGTCAGGTTGTCCACGAAACGGTTGTCCTTGAACACGTTGCCGTGCCAGTCATTGAGAAACCGGATGCCGATACCGTTATAGGCAATGAGATTGTCCGTGAAGCGATTGGTGGTATCCGGCTGATAGGGCGACACGTCGATGTACAGGCCGCTGGCGCAATACAGGATCTCGTTGCCTTCTATGGTCAGATCCGAGGTTTCCTTGAAGCCAATACCCACGCCCGTGGGGCCGGCCGCGTGGGCGATATGGTTGTTGCGCACCACCACGGAATCACTGTACATGAGAAAGATGCCCACCGCATTGTTCACGTAGTAGTTGTCTTCCACCAGGTTGTAGCGGGAGTACATGAAATGCAGGGAATAACGGGCATTGCTGGTGCGGTTGCCGCGAATGATGTTGTTGGCGGAATACCAGACCACCATGTCGCGAACATTGTCGGAAATATTGTCCAGGATCTTGTTGTCGAAGCTGTACCACAGGCGCACGGAATCGCCTTTCTGGCCCAGGGAGAAATCATCCTTGGAGCTAATGCGGTTCCGCTTGACAATGTTGTTGCGCGACTGCTGCAGATCCACGCCAAACAGGACGTTGTCCATGACGTTATCCTTGATGACATTGAAATTGCCGCGCACCTGCACGCCGGAATCAATGTCATTGGTGGACTCACCCGAGTTGGTCAGGTGCAGATTCTTGATGGTCACGCCGTCTGCCTTGATGACAATGACCGATCCCTTGCCACCGGCATCCACCGTCGCCTTGTGCTGCCCATCAATGGTAATGGGTTTGGTAATCAGCACCCGCCCGGCATAGGTGCCGGGTTCGAGTACCAGGGTTTCGCCTTCCGGGGTCTTGTCAATCAATTCCTGCAGGGAAGGATAGCCGGCGGCAGCAACCGCCGGCAGCAGCAGGAACAGCAAGACCCAGCGGCGAACAGCCATCACTGCTGCCGGGCATCCTTGATCCGCAGAAGCGCCGCCACCGCCAGCAGGGCCGCCATGAGCATCATCAGACCAAAGCCCAGGTCAGGATACGAATGGGTGGTGAACTGAGCCACCTTGCCCTGACCGAATACCGTGGGCATGAAGGGTTTCACGGTAAACGCACCCATGGCGTTGAGGTTGTGTCCATACCACCACAGCCAGGCAGAGTATTCGATGACAAAGAACAGCGGCAGGGCCATGGGCACTGCGATCAGCAGCCAGTAGAGGATGCCTTTGCTCTTGCGCGCACCCCAGACCAGCAGAACCATGGCGGCGATGATTCCCCAGAACACCACATGGGAAGCCATGGTCATCTTCTTAACCATGGGCCGGATCTCCTCCTGATTGTTGAAATAGCGGCCCAGACTCTTGGCGTAATGCCAGCGCATGACCTGAGCGTTGCTGCCCGTCCATTCCTCGCGCTCACTGGCCGGCTTCTTCTTCTGATCGATGAGGAAAGTACCCTTGAGCAGGGCGATATTGTCGGTCTTGGGGTCACCGGTGGCGCCTTCCGACTCGGCATCCGCGTCAAGCTGCACTCCCAGATCCTTGTCACTGACCAGTTCGCCGCCCAGGCCAGCCAGCTTCTTGACCATCTCGTCTTCACTGTCCTTCTGTTCTTCCACGGAAACCACGTTCTCGGGAATGGCCTCCTTCATGCGCTTGATGAGCTCGTCGTTCCTGTTGCGGTCGCTGCCCCGCTCCGTATCCTGATCCATGGAAGTCACCAAAGCCTCGATATAACCCGCATTCTGGTATTTCAAACCATCAGCGCCATACCAGGTCATGTACATCCAGATAGCGATGGCCGCAAAACCGGCCGACATCAGAGGTACGCGGATCTTCGGTTTGGTGCAGGCGAAGCCCAGCAGCATCACCGCCAGAAAGGCCATGAGGAAGGGAGAGAAGGCCCGCTCGATGACGCCACCCGCGGCAATGGGATACATGCCCACGTAATGGTTGATGGTGTCCATCTCATGCACGCAATCCAGCGCCTCGCTTTCCTCGATCTCCGTCTTCTGCACCTTCTTGCAGCCATTGAACACGCCGTTCATGTGGAACTCGATGCGCACACCGTCCGGGAAGGCTTCCTCGGGATAATTGGGCGCAGTCAACGATACCCACCAGGCTGGTGCGAAATAGATGACTGCCAGCAGTGCGATACTTGCCAGAATCAGCAGGTTGGAAATGATTACGCGCTTGGACATGACTTTACCCGTTGGGTTGAAAACTGAAGTGACAAAACTAGGGAATTTAACCGTGAGCGGCCATGATTTCCCGCAATCAAGGCCACAATAAATTCAGGGTTTGAAGCTTCCCAAACAGAAAAAAGCGACGAATCGCTTTTTTCTGTTTGGATTCTCCCCGCCGGAAAAATCACCGGCAAGAGAGAAACCTCGGCGCATGGCAGTCAACCCGGGCCAATACCCGGGCGACAGGCCAAGATCAATCGTAATCGGGATTCACCCAGTCCTTTGAAGGTGCAAGCTTCTCCTTGGGCACGGGAATCCGGGACGCATAGTTGATTACCATCTTCATGTCGTCGTTGCTGAATTCCGCAATCTGCTTGACCATGTCCGGGTTGGCGTTACGGCGCTTGCCGTCACGAATCCACTCGAACTGGCGCACCATGTACTTGTAGTGCTGCCCCTGGATCTTGGGGTAGAACTTGTCGGGCTTGCCTTCGCCGTGCTCGCCATGGCACTTGACGCAGTTGTCCTTGAACAGCTGCTTACCTTTCTCGAACTCGGGAGTGCCTTCCGCCCAGGGGCCTTTGCCGTTGTCCGGGTTCATGGGAAGACCGGCAATATAGTGGGTAACGTCAGCCATGGCCTGGGGGCCACCGATGGACTCGGGCTTGGCGAAGGGATACATGGTGGGGTTGTCCCGGTTGCCTTCACGGATGTCGGCAAGCTGCTTGACCAGCACAGACTGGTGCTGACCCGCGATTTGCGGGAAGGTGCCATCCTTGGATCCCCAGCCTTCGGTCAGGTGGCAGGCCGCGCAGACTTCGAAAACCTCGATGCCGTTTTCATGATCCGGCTTGAGATGGAGCGCCTCGTCACGCTCACCACCCTCGGACATCCACTGGTTGGAAAAGGCGGTGCTGCTGACCAGCATGGTAGCGGCAAAGCCGAGCATGGATACCATCAAACGTTTTTTCATATCTCTGTATCTCCGAAAAAAGGCTTTGTGTGGAGGCGGCTTCCACCTCTTCACACCATATTAAAAAACAACGAAATAGTAACATTCAAACCCGGGAGCGCACTTGAGCAATATCAAGTTTGAACCATAAGTACTTGAATTGACAATTAATACAATATTCTTGTGGTATTAGCGGCAGCCCATTGAAAAACCGGGTTTTTCAACGATCCATCAGTCATCCTGATAAGAAAGCCAGGCCAGAATATCGTCTATCTCCTGATCCGTGTAATCCCGGAACAGCTCCGCGTCATCCTCTGAATCATGAAAACGCTCGCCCTTGCGTATATTCCTGATCTGACGCCACAAATACTCTGTGTGCTGCCCCGTGAGCATGGGCACCCGCTTGGACCATTTGCCCTCTCCCTTGCGCCCATGGCAGGAAGCACACTCGCTCTTGTACAGCTTGCCTCCGGCATCAGGATCGCCGGGATGATGCGGGATATTGGTCATTTTCTTGCTTTCTTCCAGGCGGGCAAGAGGATCGAATTCCTTGTTGGGATCAAGCTTGCTCATGTGCCGGGGCAGCTCGATGCTGGCAATATAGGCCGTGATGGTCTTAACATCATAAGGCGACAGCTCATGATCCGTGGCATAGGGCAACATGGGAATATTGATGCGCTTGCGGGTCTTGAACAGTTCGATCTGATAAGCCAGATATTCCGGATTCATGCCGGCCAGCCGGGGATATTCGCCATCCGGCGTCCCCTGGGCGTAAATCCCATGGCAACCCGCGCAGATTTCCATGATCTCCTCCCCGTCATAAGGGTCAAAATCAGGAATGACCCGTTCTTCCGCATACGCGATCATCGGCAGGGATAACAGGGCGGGCAATAAGGAAAGTTTCATCATCGGTAGCATTGTTGTGAAAATGTTTCAGCCAAGAAAAAGGCCTGCATGAGCAGGCCTCGGTCGAATGCCGCTTCGTTCAGGGAGCGAGCTTGGACACGTAGTCCGCCAGCACGTCCAGATCCTCATCGCTGAAACGGGGCTCGCCCGTCGGCGTGACCAGCACACCCTTCATGGCCACGGACTGACCATTGGCCCGCTTGCCGGTCATGATGTCCTTGATCTGTTGCAGGACATATTCCTTGTTCTGTCCCGCGATCTTCGGGTAGGCAGGCATCAACGGCGTCTTGCCGTCCTTGCCATGACAGGCGGCACAGGTCATGTACAGGCGTTTGCCGCTCGCAGCGGATGCACTGCCGCCGAAAGCGGTGATGGCCAGTACCGTTGATACGGCAGCGGCAATGATTACTTGTTTTTTCATAACGATGTTTTCTCCTGAAAGAAAGAGGGGGTGATAAATCACCCCCTAATATTACATCACTGGATGAGTTCCCCGACACCCCGCCTTTGAAAGGCTGGTGCCGGGGAGAAGCGCCTTACTTGACTTTCTTGGCGCCGTGCTCTTCCAGATAGGTCTTGGCACGCAGACCCAGGTCAGCGGTCTTGACCTGATACTGCCACCACTGGTTCGCCCACAGCATGGCGTTGTTCCAGTCTTTCTTGGCAGCGGCTGCTTCGGCCTTGGCCTTGGCTTCCTTGGCGAAGCCCAGCTGGTCGGTGGCATCCTCAACCAGTGCAACTACGGTCGGGAAGTCCTTGTAGTTGTGGCTGGTGATGAAGCCAACTACCTGGTTGATTACAGCCTGGGTCTCGATGTTGGTCTTGACCTGCTTCTTGTAATCTTCCTCGGTGTAGTTGGTACCTGCCTTCAGACCACCGGTCTTGGCCTTGTATCCCTTGGGCTGAACCAGGAGATAACCCTGCATCTCCAGGTGGAGTGCGGAGCAGAACTCGGTGCAGTAGAAGGGATAAACGCCGGCCTTGTCGGCATGGATGGTCGCCGTGGCGGTCTTGCCGGGCTCAACGGAGAGCTGAACGTTGTGACCGTACATGGCGTAACCGTGTACCTCGTCCTCGGCACGCTCGAGGTTGGTGATATGGATATGAACGGTATCACCCTCGGTAACCTCGATGATCTCGGGCGTCAGGTGTGAGCGGATGGCGGTGCCGTATACATGTACGGTGCACTTGCCATTGGCGTCACAGGTGCGCTCGATCTTTTCACGACCAGCACGGGTCTTCCACGGAGAACGCTCGTCCTTGCGGCTGTTCCAGCCGGACTTGTAGCGAATCGCGGGCTTGAGCTTGTCGGCCTTGATGGCAACCACGTAGTGCGGCTCACCCAGGGGAATGGGCATGTCGTACAGCAGTTGCATCTTGTCGCCGCTGATGTCGATGAGCTGGTGGTTCTGCGGATGCAGAGGACCGACCGGGTTGAAGCGGTCGATGGCCAGCTTGTTCAGGGCAACCAGGTACTTGCCGTCAGGCGTGACGGAATCGCCTTCCATCGCCATCAGGTGACCAACGTTGTAGTGAATGGGCAGTTGATCCAGCACCTTGCCTTCGCAGTAATCCCACTTGGTGATCATGGAATCCACGTAGATGGAGGTGTAGGCCACGCACTTCTTGGCGTCGTACTGGGTGTGCAGGGGACCAAGGCCCACTGCCACGGACTTGTCCAGCGCGTCCTTCAGGTCGATGATGGGAATACCATAGGGATCCTTGCCTTCGAACTTCTTGTTCTTCATGGCTTTCTGGATCTTGTTCCAGTCATATACCCAGGTGTGGCTGTCCAGTTTACCGGAAACGATGATCTTGTCGCCGGTGGGAGCCACGTCAACACCATGGGGTGACTTGGGCTCCGGTACCAGATACATCAGCTCGTTGGCCACGGCTTCCTTCATGGAGATGAGGGTCATGCCGTTGACCTTCTTGCCGATCTTGCCGGCCTTGACCAGCTCGGCGGCCTTCTTCCAGTTGGTTATGTGGAGGAAGTCGGTATCCTTGGAGGAACAACCCGCCTCGAAGGGAGGACGTCCCTTCTCGATACCGCCCACGTAACGCTCGGAGCAGAAGGAGTTGGTGAAGCCCCAGCCATAGGTAGGACCTTTACCCGCGTCGGACAGGTCCTGGCTGTAGGGGGGCATTTCAAAGGTGAAGGAGTTCTCGGGCTCGATGCGCCCCTTTTCCATGTTGAACTTCCAGTAGGTCAGACCCCCGCGATACTTTTCGTTGAACTCTTCCAGGGGTACGAAACCGCTGCCCGTGTAGGGATGGGCATACTGGGTCGCTTCCATCACGTACTCGGTATTGGGCGTGACGAAAGCGCCGCCGTGCTCGGAACGGAACAGGGGGTTGACCACGATCTGCTTGGTCTCGAAGTCATGCAGATCAATAACGGCGATACGCGGGTTGGCCTTGTCATTGATGAACAGGTACTTGCCGTTGTATTCACCGTTGGTCTCGGAAATGGCCGGGTGGTGGGTGTCACCATAGACGATGTCCTTGCCTTCGATGCGGCCCTGGGCCAGCACTTCCTTGGATTCGTCATCGAAGCCGTAGCCCTGCCAGGGCTCCGGTGTGAACACGCCAATGTACTTGAGAATGCGCATGGACGGGATGCCATACACGATAACCTGACCGCTCTGGCCGCCGGAGCTGAACGCGATGTACTCGTCACGACCACCGGTAGGGGTGTAGGTTTTTGCCGCCGCCAATATATCCTTTTCGGTCAGACCGCGCTTTTTCATCACGTCTTTCAACGTGTCCTGAGACCAGGCCTGGCCTCCAGCTGTCAGTCCCACCGTCAAGGCGATAAGGGAGGCAAGCATAGGCTTGCGTATTTTCATGGTATTCTCCTTCTGGTAACTACCTTATAAAACGACTGGAAACGAGAAAACAAACATCCTCGCTCCAATCGGAATCATGACCCGCCAATTCGGCTGGCAGGGCGCCGGTTATTCGGACGGAGTTAGTGTGTGTCATTTCACACAGGCTTGGTTTGACATAAATCAAAAACACCGGAATTTCCCCGGTTTACCCCCATCAATGACCCGTTTTCAGATACAACTCCACCCCTACCGTCTGCCCCTGGTTTTTCCCTGGCCCGGTCGCTCACGACAGGCTGTTCGGCAGCGTCAGGGCTGGATCGTGAGACTGCAATGGAACGGGCTGCGGGGCTGGGGAGACTGCGCCCCCTTTCCGTCCATGGGCACGGAAACCCGGGAACAGGCCGAAGCCTTCCTGAGCAGGTGGCGGCCCGCCGCAACCGGCAGCATTGCGAATACACTGCTGGATCCGCATATCACCGGCCACAGCCATCCAGCCGCCCATCACGCCCTGGAAACCGCCCTGCTGGACATACTGACCCGCCAGCAAGACATTCCCCTGCGCCGATGGCTGACGGAAGAGGCCGCGGACCGGATCGGCGTCAACGCCATGGCCGGCAGTGCCTGCCAACAGGGGATCGACGATACCGCCGAACAAGGCTACCGGATCATCAAGCTGAAGATTGGCCAGCAGCCGGTGGAGAACGAAATCCACTGCCTGCGCACGCTTTGCCGAAATCTGCCTCCCGGCATCCGGCTACGTCTAGACGCCAACGGCGCCTGGTCCCATGAAACAGCAGAAAAACTCATCCATTCCCTGGAAGGTCTGCCCATCGAATCCCTGGAAGAGCCCCTGGCATCTCCGGATCTGGACCATCTCGGCCGCCTGCAGAACGAAACCGGAATCCCCCTGGCGCTGGACGAATCCCTGAAGCATCTGCCCTTCGACGAAGTGCTGGACAGCAAGCTGCCCCGTCTGGTCATCAAGCCTGCCCTGCAGGGAGGGCTGCAGCACGGCTACCGCATGGCGACAATGGCGGCAGCGGCAGGCAAGGAATGCGTGGTCACTTCCCTGGTCGAATCCGCCGTTGGCATTCATGCGGCCGCGCAACTGGCCGCGGCGGTGGACAGCCTGTCACCCGGCCTGGCTCACGGCCTGGCAACTTCCGGCTGGCTGCAAAAGGACGTTGCCAGACCGCCGCCGATTGAGGCAGGATTCATGTACCTTTCCAGTAGCCCCGGGTTGGGCATAGATGAAGTCTTTCCGTCACCGATTCAGAATCCCGTTTCATGAGGTGGACGCCGCCGGCGTGATGTTTCACGCCCACCTGTTCAGCCATGCCCATGAAGCCTACGCGGCACTGATGCGGGAAATGGGCCTGGATCTCAAGACACTGCTGGAGGAAGGCCGTTACCTGGTTCCCCTGGTGCACGCGGAAGCCGATTTCCGGCTGCCCATGGAGCTGGACGACGAGATCGAAGTGACACTACAGGCAACGCCACCCGGCGGAAGCTCATTCGGTTTCCACTATGCCTTTCACAGGGAAGGTCGGCTATGCGCCACAGCCATCACCCGTCACGTGTTCCTGAACCGCAGAAGCCAGGAGCCAGCCACCCTGCCCCCTGAGCTGAAACAAAAGCTTCAGGAATCCGGAGACTGAACGCGGGCCAGGGCCAGCCGCGCCAGCTCCCGGCGCAGAAGCTTGCCCAGGGAATTGCGCGGCAAGGCATCGACCCTGAAGAAATACCTGGGCAGGAAAGCCGCCCGCAGGTTCCTTCTTGCCCAGGAACGCACTTCCCGGGGCGATGCAGTCCCCTGGTAAAGCAGCACCAACGCATCACCCCAGCGGGGATCGTCCAGGGCAGTCACCGCCGGCTGTTCCACCCCGGGGCAGCCGGAGAAAGCAGCCTCCACCGTCGTGGGGTGAATGTTCTCGCCACCACTGATGAACATATCGTCCAGCCGCCCTTTCAGATGCAGGTTTCCATTGTCGTCCAGCCAGCCCGCGTCTCCCGTGCGCAGCCAACCCTGCTCATCCCGCAGGGACCGTCGAACACCCGGCGCTTCCCGGCACCAGCGGGCAACCGACGGGCCACGTATGCGGATATTCCCCCCCGGCTCCTCCAGCTTGACCTCCACGTGAGGCAGTGGCGGGCCAGCCTGCCCTTCCCGCCAATTCCCGTTCGGCGGATAGACGGTAGCCACCTGGGATGCCGCCTCCGTCAACCCGTAGCTGGGACAGACCGGCCAGCCCTTCTCCAGGGCCTCATCCACCAGGGCCTGCCGGGCCGGCGCGCCACCAAGCAGAACCACGCGCAGAGACCGCGGTGGCGCCTGATCTTCGCGCAACAGTTGATGAAGCATGGCCGGCACCAGGGAAACATGGGTAATGTGCTGCTCACGCAGCAGCCGCATCACATCTGGTGGCGAAAAACGCTCCATCAGCACTGCTGTCGCACCCCGCCAGGCGCAACGCAGCAACACGCTCAATCCGCCGATGTGATGCAGGGGCAGACAGGCCAGCCAGCGGTCGTTCAACCCCAGTTCCAGGTAATCACAGGAAGCCCGGGCGCTGCTTGCCAGATTCTCTCCCGTGAGTTCCACCAGCCGCGGCCGGCCCGTGGTGCCGGAGGTGGCCAGCAGAAGGCAGGGCTTCCGGGGCGCGAGGGGGTGGCTGTCGCCGCAATCCTCACCGACCACAGCAGACTCCTGAACAGCGGCATCATCGATGAGCAGGTGCGGTCCCGCGGCCTCCAGCAGGCGGGCGCTGACTGCTGGCGGCAGATCGGGATCCAGCGGCAGGAAAGCGCACCCCATGCGCGGCAGCAGGAACAGCAGGCGGGCATGCAATGCGCGATGGGCAGACCGGCAGGCCAGGGTCATGCCGGGGCGCAATCCCAGCGCCCGCAGGCGCCGGCAAAGCGGAGTGTCGAGGCGGAGCAGTTCCTTTGCCACGGATATCCGCCCGGCGTGCATCAGGCGAAACTCCGCGTGCACTGGAATCATGACTGCTCAGCAGCCCTCCAGCCAGGAAAGAATAAACCCCGCGATGGACTCGGCGTCGTCCAGCATCAACACCGGCACCGGCACGTCCTGCCGGGGCTGTTCATCGGCTGCCAGGGCGATGATGCGGCTGTCCCCGAGACACAGCAGGGGCTTTTCCAGGGACGGCCGGTGGATCTCTATCTTGGCGATGGGCGCCTCACGAAATCCCTCCACCAGCACCAGATCCACACCCCGGGTATCCAGGCGCTGAAGCAACTCCCCGAGATCCGGCTCCGTTTCCCCGTCTCCTTCCCGTATCCAGGCAGTACGATACTTCGACGCCAGCAGCACCTGCCCGGCGCCGGCGCGGCGCAGGCGGTCGCTGTCCTTGCCGGGCTTGTCCATCTCGAAATCATGATGGGAATGCTTGACCAGGGCCAGCCTGAGCCCGCGTCCGCGCAGCAGGGGGATCAGTTTCTCCAGCAAGGTGGTCTTGCCACTGCCGGAAAAGGCCGCGAACCCCAATACGGGCGTGGAAAAATCGGATAAACGCACAGTTTCCTCGGATAAGCCAGGTTGCCAAAGGAAGCAAACCATATCAGAATCACCCACTCGCAGTACATACAGACAGCCTCCGTCATGACCACTCTCCCGTTGTTACGCACCACATCTTCCAAACCGAGGGCGTGATCCCCGCATGCGATTCAAGCCCCTGGACAAACAGGCCCTGGTACTGGCAGCCCTCTGGACCCTCTCCATCGCACTGATCACCGCCTGGACCATCTCCGAGGAGATGAAAAGCACCCTCACCCTGGCCACCACCGAGGCCCGGGCCTATTTCAACAAGGATCAGGCCATACGCCTCTGGGCCACGGAACATGGCCGCATGTATGTCCCCATGACACCAAGCTATCCCCCGGACCCCAACCTTGCCCATATTCCCGAACGCGATATCACCACACCCTCCGGCGTGGAACTGACCCTCATCAACCCGGCCAGGATCATTCGTGAGCTGGACGAACGATACGGCCATCTTTACGGCGTGACGGGCCGGGTTACCAGCCTGTCTCCACTGGCTTCCGAAAACCTTCCCGATGAATGGGAGAAACAGGCATTGCAGCGTCTCAACAATGGCGAACCGGAAGTCTTCGAAATAACCCATATCGATGGCGAGGAATATCTGCGCCTCATGCAACCGCTGATGGTCAACCCCGGCTGTCTGCTGTGCCACTCCGGAAAAGATTTTCAGGTTGGCAAACCCGGCGGCGGCATCGGCATCCAGCTTCCCATGAGACAACTGCGCGAAACGGAAAAAAAAGCCATCGCATCGAAATCCTTCATCCTGTTCATGCTCTGGCTCATCGGTATTGCCAGCCTGATCATCGGGACGCGCATCCTGCACAGCCACGCGAGAGTGCGCCAACAAATGCTGGAAGAACTGAAACAGAGTGAAAAACGCAAGAGCGCTATCGTGGAAACCGCGCTGGACTGCATTATCACCATCGATAAACATGACCGCATCCTGGAGTTCAACCCCGCCGCGGAAAAGACCTTCGGCTATTCCCGGGAGGAAGTGCTGGGAGAACGCATGGCCGAGCTGCTGGTTCCCGCCACACTCCGGGAACGCCATTATCAGGGGCTGCAACACCATCTGCGAACCGGGCAACACACGATCCTGGGCACACGCATCGAAACCACCGCCATGCGGGCAAACGGCACTGAATTCCCCGTGGAACTGGCCATTACCCGTGTGGATCTGGGAGAGCATCCGCTGTTCACGGCTTACCTGCGCGACATAACGGACAGCCGCGAGATGGCGGAGCAATTGCTGTTCCAGGCCACCCACGACTTCCTCACCAACCTGCTCAACCGGCACAGTTTCGAACAGGCCCTGCAGGAACTTCTGGACACCAGCAGCGATGGCAGCAAACACTGCCTCATGTACCTGGATCTTGACCGATTCAAGCTCATCAACGACAGCTGCGGCCACGCCGCCGGGGACGAGCTGTTGCGGCAACTGGCGGTTCTGCTGCGGGACAACATCCGTAAGGAGGACATACTGGGACGGCTGGGCGGCGACGAATTCGGCCTCATCCTTGGCAACTGCGCCCTGCCATGCGCCCTGGAAATCGGCGATGCCCTGTTATCGGCAGCAAGAGAATTCCGCTTCTACTGGGACGACAAGATCTTCAGCATCGGTCTGAGTATCGGTCTGGTGGTCATTGCCGACCGGAACCAGAAAGTCACCGAGTTGTTGCACCTGGCCGACGCCGCCTGCTACCGGGCCAAGGAAGAAGGTCGAAACCGCATCTCCATCACCAACCAGGTCGATGGCGAAGCCCTGCAGAGGCGGCGGGGTGAAATCGACTGGATCAACAGCATCGAGTCCGCTTTCGACCAGAACCGATTCATGCTCTACCAGCAGCCCATAGTCAGGGTCGGCAGCCATCCCGGGGAAACACCCATGGCCATGGAGATCCTGCTGCGCATGATGGACCCCGAAGGAAACCTGGTAACGCCGGACAAGTTCCTGCCCCCGGCGGAACGCTACAATCTCATTTCCGTCATCGACCGCTGGGTAGTGCGCAGCACCTTCCACTGGCTGGCCACGCATCCCGCCCCGGAAACCCTGCCGCCCCTGACCACCATCAACCTGTCCGGGGCTTCCATCGCGGATCCCCTCTTCCTGGATTTCGTGCTGGAACAGTTGCACACGCCTAACCTCGCTCCCAACTCCATCTGCCTGGAGATCACCGAAACCATAGCCATCACCAACCTGTCCAAGGCCCGCCGCTTCATCACCGAACTGCGCAACGCCGGCTGCCTGTTCGCCCTGGACGATTTCGGCAGCGGCATGTCTTCCTATGGTTATCTCAAGGATCTTCCCGTGGATTTTCTGAAAATAGACGGCCAATTTGTGCAGGACATGGACTCCGACCCCATCAGCCTGGCCATGGTGCGCTCCATCAACGAGATCGGCCAGCTCATGGGCAAGAAGACCATTGCCGAGTTCGTGGCCAACGAGAAGATCCTGGAACTGCTCAGCGTGATCGGCGTGGACTACGCCCAGGGCTTCCACCTTGGATATCCCGCTCCTCTGGATGATCTTCTGAACGGCACGGGCAAGCTCCCGCACGAATAATCATGCCGGCTCCGGCCTGGCGGACGGCCTTTCCTCTCCCTTGTCGGTCAGCCCCATGTCCTCCATGATGCTGTAGGTCGCCGGCAGCACCAGCATGATGAGCAGGGTGGAAGTGAGCATGCCGAACACGATGCTGGTCACCAGGGGCACCAGAATCAGGGCCTGGGAACTGGTCTCGAACAGCAGCGGCGTCATGCCCGCCACCGTGGTGGCCGAGGTGAGAAAGATGGCGCGGAAACGGTCCCGCACCGCCTGGCGGGCCGCGTCATGGAACACCATGCCCTCGCGCACCCGGTACTTGACGAACTCCACCAGCAGGATGGAATCGTTCACCACCACCCCGGCCAGTGACACGAAGCCAATCATGCTGGGCAGGGTGAAATCCAGTCCCATGATGAAATGCCCCCAGATGGCGCCGATGAGAGCCAGGGGGATGTTCAGCAGCACGATGAAGGGCTCCCGGTAATTGCGGAATTGCAGGCTCAGCAGCAGAAACACTCCCAGCGCTCCCAGACCAAAGCCGCTGAGAATGGACAGTTTGGTCTCGGTGCCGTTCTCCACCTCGCCCTTGAAATGAAAACGGATACCGGGATAACGGGCCAGCAGCTCCGGCATGAAATCCCGCCGCAGTCCGGCGATGATCTCCGAGGTATTGGCAATGTCCGGATCCACGTCGCCATAGATGTTCACCGCGCGATGATGATTCACATGGCCGATGCGCGCCCAATCCCGCTTCTCTTCCACCCGGGCCACCCGGCTCAGGGGGATGGACTCACCCTGGGCGGTGAACAGGAAGAAGTTCTCGAAATCATCCATCTGCCGCCCGTGATCCCGGTCGAGTTTGGTAATCACTTCGTAGGCTTCACGCCCCTGATAGACATCCGTGATCTTCAATCCCTGATAAGCCGCCCGTAGCTGGAAGGCGATGTCCCGTGCGGTCAGGCCCGTGCTCTGGGCACCGGGCAGCAGGCGCACGCTGAACTGTGGCTTGCCCGGTCTGAGGTCGTCCAGCAGATTGGTCACGCCATCATAGCCGCGCAGCCAATTCTGCACTTCCCAGGAAGCCCGTGAAAGCTGATCCAGATTTTCGCCACTCAACCGGATATGGATGGCGCGTCCGGCCGGCCCCACCTTGGGCTCGCGGAACTGGATGCCGATGACACCAGGCAGGTCGCCGCTGTTCTCCCGCCAGCGCCGGGTCAGTTCCGCCATTGGGGTATGGCGGATCTCCGTGTTCAGCACGTCCAGGGTAATGGTGGCCAGGTGGGCGCCGTTCTCCGGCACATCGGCGTGCTTGCCGAATTCCACCTGCACATGGCGCACCAGGGGTTCGGGTTCATTGGCGCTGAGCTCCTCGTTGGTCTTCGCCAGGGCCTGGAGCAGATGGACAACCACGGCCTGCGTCTCTTCCAGGGGCGTACCCTGGGGCAACAGCACCCGGGCATCCACGGTATTGCCTTCCAGATCGGGAAAGGCCTTGAACTTCACCATGCCCGTGGCAATGAGCCCCACGGAGAAGATCAGCATGGCCAGGGCCAGCCCCAGGGTCAGGTAACGGTAGCGGATGGCCATGTCCGCCGCCCGGCCCACACCTTCCCGGGCGCGCAGAAAGCCCTGTTCCACCCGCTCCCGCCAGGCGGGCCGTCCCTTGTCACGGGCATGTTCCAGGGAATGCTTCAGATGATGGGGCAGCACCAGCATGGCCTCGATGAGGGAAACCGTGAGCACCGACAGCAATACCACGGGCAATACACCGAGGATCTGGCCGATGTCCCCTTTCATCATCAACAGGCTGCCAAACAGGAGGGCGGAGGTCAGATAAGAGGAGAAAACCCCGCGGAATACCTTTTTCGTGCCGTCGATGGCCGCCTGCAGGGGCGTCTTGCCCCTGGCGTACTCATGCTCGATGCTCTCGGAAATGACGATGGCGTCATCCATGAGAATGCCAATGGCCATGAGCAGGGCGATCATGGAGATCATGTTGATGCTCACGCCGAACAGCACCATCAGGGCCAGGCCACCCAGGAAGGAAATGGGCAGTCCCAGGGCCACCCAGAAGGTGTAGCGCCAGTTGAAGAACAGGAACAGCGCCAGACCCGCCAGCAGCAGGCCCTGCCAACCGTTGCTCAGCAGCAGGCGCAGGCGGTCGCGCACGCCGGTGGCCACATCCTGGGTGATGGTGAGATGGGTGCCTTCAGGAAGAATGGCATTCTCCCTGTCCACGAATTCCCGCACGGCGTCGAAGACCTTGAGGGTGTCGTCGATGGTGTTCTTGCTGATTTCAAGCACCGCGGCGGGCTTGCCGTCCAGCTCGATGGTCTGCTCACGGAACTCGAAACGGTCCTCCACCCGGGCAATATCGCCAAGGCGGATCTCGCCACCCTCGGCCGTGTTCAGTATGACCAGGTCACGCAGGGCTTCGGCGCTGCGACGGGAATCGTCGAAGCGGATCTGGTAGTCCTTGTCCCGGGTCTCCAGGGTGCCCGCCGGCAACTGCACGGACTGGGCGCCCACCAGACCGGCGATCTCCTGTACGCTCAGGTTGTACTTGCGCAAACTCTCCGCCGGCACCAGCACCTGCAACTGGTGAGTGGAAAAGCCCGCCACCTTGACGATGGGAATGCGCGGATCCTCCAGCATGCGGTTGCGGTAGTATTCCGCCAGGTTCTTCAGCTCCGCGGTGGTCAGGTGATCGGCGGTGATGGCCACCTTGACCACCAGGCTGGTGCGTCCGAGCTGCTTGATGATGGGGTCTTCCACCGAATCCGGAAAGTTCTGGATGCCGTCCAGGGCCACCTTGATATCATCGGTGAACAACTGGATGTCGCCCTGCTCCTGCATCTCAAGGGTAAAGATGGCCATGTTGTCCCGGGCGTCACAGACCTGTTCCTTGAGAAAGCTGATGCCGTCCGTGGCGTCTTCCAGAGGGTTGCAGATGCCTTCCTCCACATCCTCCGGGCTGGCGCCGGGATAAACCACGGATACCTGCACCTTGCTCTGCTTGAGCACGGGGAAGGATTCCTTGTTCAGGTGCCGCACGGAAAACATCCCGATGGCGATGATGGCCAGCATGAGGATGTTGGCCACCGTGGGATGGGAAGTGAAGTAACGGATCATTTTTCAATCTCGCGGGTGGCCTTTTCATCACCGGCAGCCGCCGCCACGAAAGCCCGCACCCAGGCCTCGTCCGGCAAGGGCTTCAGGGGCAGACCGTCGATCACCGGAATCACATCACTGATAACGATCTTCTCCCCCTTCTTCAGCCCACCCTTGAGCACCACGAATTCTCCCTGGCGATAGAGAATGTCCACCGGGCGGATCTCCAGGCGGTTGTCGGGCCTGGCTACATAGACCCGGCCTTCATGCACCGCCTTGCGGGGAATCACCAGCAGGGAGCGGGCCGGAGCATAGAAACTCACGGCGGCGAACATGCCCCTGAGCAGGGGCGGGCGTTCGCCGGGAATCACGTTGGCATAGGGCCTGTCCACCCGCACCACCAGCCCCACCGTGTCCCGGCGCGGGTCCACGGACTCGGAAATGCGCAGCAGCTTTCCCTGCCAGTGGGCCGCCTCGGGGAAACCCACCAGGCGCACCCGGGCTTCCAGCTTCATGGAATCCACCAGGTTCCAGAACGTCTGAGGATCGTCCAGGTTCACCCGCGCATGTTCCTGGTTGGCGAACAGGGGGCGGAACAGGCGCGTGGGCAATTCCGCGGTGATCTCCACGGCATCCGTCCCCAGGGCCTCGAACAGCACGGAGCCGGCAGCCACGAATTCACCCTTTTCCACAAACACCTCGCCAATGCGGGCATCCATGTGCAGACGGATTTCCGTGCGTCCCAGGGTGTCCTGCGTCTGGGCCACCTGGGTCCGCGACTGCTTGATCTGCGCCTGGAGGCCGGCCTTGCGGCTTTCATAGGTCTTGAGCTTGCCCTCCAGGTCCGCTACTTGCTGCTTGAGGGCCAGCACTTTCTGCTCCTCGGCATCCACGCTGGAACGGGCCACCAGCTTCTTCTTCCAGATCTCCTGGATGCGCTGGTATTCCTTCTGCTGCACGGCCAGATTCTTGCGCACGATGGCCAGTAACGCCCGGGTGCTCTCTTCCTCGGTTTCCAGTTGCCGCAGGCTGGATTCGGTGGAAGAAAGACCCGCTTTGCTCTGCTCCAGGGAAAACTCGAAAGTGGTGGGCTCGATGCGCAGCACCACCGTGTCCTTGGGCAGGCTCGCGCCTTTGCGCAATTGCGGGTGGATGTAGACGATCTTGCCGCTGACCTCGAACTTGGCCCTCACCGTCACCCGGGGTTCCACATTGCCATAACCTGTGGCATGGGAGCGGTATGAAATCGGACGCACCGTCATCACTTGCACCGATCTCACCGGATACCCCAGCTTTTCATGGGCAACAGGTGGTTTGCTTTTCACCTTGAACATCACCAGCCCCACGGCAGGCAGCAAGATGAGAAGCAGGATGAATTTCTTTTTCAGGATCGTTTTCATGAAGCGGCCATTCCGGGCGCAGGAAGTCTTGTCAATCTTTCATTCTATCCCGGTTGGCCGGTTCAATTCGTTTCAATCTGTTTCGGAACACACAAGAGCATCAGATCATTGCGCGTTTTCATTACCCCTTAACCTGTGGTTGATCCATCGAGAACATCCTGCGCAATCGCTTGTATTCGCCCAACTATCACAATAGACTATACATTGAAACCCGAATTTAGGGATCGAATGAAGCCCACCGTGTACAATGCATTGACACAGCGCTTTTTCAAGAGCATCCACAAGGGGTTCTACCCGTTTTCCCTCCCTATCAAATACATTCGAAACCATGAATAGCAATCTGCCTCCTGTAACTCGATCAGACAAGCACCTTATCCCAAGAAAACC
>CAZWRE010000195.1:0-22535 GCA_964636335.1 uncultured Sedimenticola sp.
GCCCGGGAAGAAGGCGCCGACGAAGCCATACTGGTGCGCGACGGACTGGCCAACGAAGGCACGGCATCCAACCTGTTCATGGTGAAGGACGGCCTGGTCATCACACCACCCAAGAGCCCTCACCTGCTGCCGGGCATCACCAGGGATCTGGTGCTGGAACTGGCCATGGATGATGGCATTCCCCATGCCGAGGCGGTCATTTCCACGGATGAGCTGGAAACCGCCGACGAGATCTGGATCACCAGCTCCACCAGGGAAGTCATGCCTGTCACCCGTCTCAACGGCAAGCCGGTTGCAAATGGCCGTCCCGGCCCCATGTGGGAAAGAATGGACGCCCTGTATGCCGCCTG
This sequence comes from uncultured Sedimenticola sp., assembly GCA_964636335.1. Lineage (GTDB taxonomy): Bacteria > Pseudomonadota > Gammaproteobacteria > Chromatiales > Chromatiaceae > Thiolapillus. The sequence goes on from CAZWRE010000195.1 coordinate 351, forward strand.
CAAGGAGCGATTGCGGCTGAGAACCCGAGCCAGCGACAACTGTTATGAGTGAAAAAGAGAACCCGACGACCACCGAACCGGAAGGCATGACCTACCCCTGCCGTTTCAAGGTGCGCGCCATGGGCCTGGACGAGGACGACTTCGACGCCCTGGTGGTGGAGATCATCCGCCGCCATTGTCCCGACATCCACGAAGGCGCCGTGAGCGTACGCCCAAGCAGGAACGGCAAGTACATCTCCGTGAGCGTGGACATCGAAGCCCGGAGCCGGGAACACCTGGACGCCATCTACGACGATCTCACCGCCCACGACCGGGTGCTGATGCGGCTCTGACGGAATTTCCCGTGACAACCCCGGTGATCATCCGGCAACTCGGCCTGCAGCCCTATGCCGCCACCTGGCGGGCCATGCGCGACTTCACCGACAACCGCGGTCCGGACACCACCTCGGAAATCTGGCTGCTGGAACACCCGCCCGTATTCACCCAGGGACAGGCAGGCCGGGCCGAACACATCCTCCATCCCGGCGACATTCCCGTGGTGCAGAGCGACCGCGGCGGCCAGGTCACCTACCACGGGCCCGGCCAGCTCATCGCCTACCTGCTGCTGGATCTCAAGGCCATCCACCGGGGCATACGCGCTCTGGTCACGGACATGGAAGAATCCGTCATCGGACTGCTGAAAGCTCACGGAATCCGGGCCAGGGCAAGAACCGATGCCCCCGGAGTTTACGTGGATGAAGGCAAGATCGCCGCACTGGGCCTGCGCGTGCGGCGGGGGTACACTTACCACGGCCTGGCCCTGAACCTGGACGTGGAGCTGGAACCCTTTTCCCGCATCAATCCCTGTGGCCACGCAGGACAACCCGTGACCCGCCTCCGGGATCTGGGCGTGGACCTCGACCCGCGGCAGGCCGGACAGGAACTGGTGGCGCAGTTGTGTGAGCGCCTTCATCTTCAACCCCGATGGCAGACATGAGCGACGACTACCGGGCTCCGTCCCGCGACAAGAAGGAAACCCACCAGCGGGGCAGGGACAAGCTGAGCCGCATCCCCGTCAAGGTGCGGCCCACCACGGAACTGCCGCGCAAACCGGACTGGATACGCGCCCGCGCTCCCCAGGGACCGGGAGTGACGCGCATCCGCAAGATCCTGCGCCAGCACGGCCTGGCCTCGGTCTGCGAGGAGGCCCAGTGCCCCAACCTGGGAGAATGCTTCACCCACGGCACCGCCACCTTCATGATCATGGGCGATGTATGCACCCGCCGCTGTCCCTTCTGCGACGTGGCTCACGGCAAGCCCGAAGCTCTCGATGAAAGGGAACCGGAACAGCTTGCCGAGGCCATCCGGGAAATGGCCCTGAAATACGTGGTCATCACATCCGTGGACCGGGACGACCTGCGCGACGGCGGCGCCGGTCATTACCGCGACTGCATCCGCGCCGTGCGCGAAAGCAGCCCGCATACCCGCATCGAGATCCTGGTGCCGGACTTTCGCGGCCGCATGGATATCGCCCTGAAGCGCCTGGCGGAAGCACCGCCGGACGTTTTCAACCACAACCTGGAAACCGTGCCCCGCCTGTACCGCCAGTCCCGCCCCGGCGCCGACTACCACTGGTCCCTGAAACTGCTGGAGGAATTCGGTCTGGCCCACCCCGATGTGCCCACCAAGTCCGGCATCATGCTGGGCCTGGGCGAGGAGCCGGAGGAAATCGAGGAAGTGCTGCGCGATCTGCGCGATCACGGCGTGGCCATGCTCACCCTGGGCCAGTACCTGCAACCCAGCCGGGATCACCTGCCCGTATCACGCTTCGTTCCCCCGGAAGAATTCGAGGAACTTCGCCGGCTGGCCGAATCCCTGGGCTTTTCCAACGTCGCCAGCGGCCCCATGGTGCGTTCTTCCTATCACGCGGACCTCCAGGCCAACCCCCTGCTCGACAACCAATGAGCCACCAGACCAGGAACCGGCTGTCGGTCACGGGCGCATTCCTGCTTCTGCTGCTGGCCGCCTGTTCCGAACCGCAGCCGGCACTGCAACCACTGAAACCCGGTGATGTCATCCTGGCCTTCGGAGACAGCCTCACCCGGGGAACGGGCGCGGGACGGGAACACGCCTGGCCCGCCGTGCTCGAACGCCTGAGCGGGCACCGGGTCATCAACGCGGGAGTGCCCGGCGAGATCACCGCCGAAGGCTTGAGGCGGCTGCCGAAGCTCCTCGATCAGCATCAGCCCGCGCTGGTCGTGCTGTTGCATGGCGGCAATGACCTGTTGCGCAAGAAACCAGCGGCAGCCATTGCCCGCAACCTGGAAGCCATGATCGACCTCATCCGACAACACCGGGCCCAGGCCGTGCTGATCGCCGTTCCCCAGCCGGCCCTGCTGTTGTCCGATGCCCCGCTCTATGCCCAGGTGGCGGAAAGAAAAAACCTGCCTGTTCTCGAAGACAGTCTGTCGAATCTGCTAGGATCGTCCGCGAACCGTTCGGACCGCGTCCATCTCAACGCCACCGGCTATCGTCTGCTGGCCGAACAGATCCATGATTTCATCAAACGACACGGAGGCCTGTGATGACCCCAAAGCTGAAAACCGTGCTGGTCACCGGCGGCGCCGGCTATATCGGCTCTCATACCAATATCGAACTGCTGGAGGCGGATTACGATGTCATCGTGCTGGACAACCTCAGCAACAGCCAGTACACCGCCATCGAGCGCGTGCAGGAAATCACCGGCAGGAAGATCGAATTCATCCAGGCTGATCTGCGTGACAAGGAAGCCACGACAGCGGTTTTCGAGCATCACGACATCGACGCGGTGATTCACTTTGCCGGCCTCAAGGCCGTGGGAGAGTCGGTGCGCATCCCCATTCCCTACTACCAGAACAACATTGGCGGCACCCTGAACCTGCTGGAAGCCATGGACCAGACTGGAGTGAAAAATCTGGTGTTCAGTTCATCGGCCACGGTTTACGGCGAACCCGCCACCTTGCCCATTACCGAGGATTTTCCGGTTTCCGCCACCAATCCCTATGGCCGCTCCAAGCTCATCATCGAGGAAATGCTGGCCGACGTGCGGGTATCCGACTCCGCCTGGAACATTGCCCGCCTGCGCTATTTCAATCCCGTTGGCGCCCATGAAAGCGGGCGTATCGGCGAATCCCCCAACGACATCCCCAACAACCTCATGCCCTATATCAGCCAGGTGGCCGTGGGCCGGCTGGAGAAGCTGTCCATATTCGGAAACGACTATCCCACCCACGACGGCACCGGCGTGCGGGATTACATTCACGTGGTGGATCTGGCGCGCGGACACATAAAGGCCCTGGAAAAGCTGGCGCAGAACCCCGGACTGGTCACCTACAACCTGGGAACCGGCCAGGGCTATTCCGTCCTGGACATGGTCAGGGCCTTCGAAAGCGCCAGCGGCCGCGACATCACCTATGAAATCACATCCCGCCGGGAAGGGGACGTCGCCGCCTGTTATGCCGATCCCGGCCTGGCCGCGCGGGAACTGGGTTGGAAAGCCGAAAAAGGCATAGAGGAAATGTGCGCGGACACCTGGCGCTGGCAACAGCAGAACCCCGACGGCTACCAGTAGAAGCCCGGTCCGCCCCGGGGTCCCGGCATCAACTGTTGCGATCGAAGATCATCTCGATGACGGAATAGATGTCCTTGTCCGCCTTGATGGCCTTGCGGACCTCCTCCTTGTAAGCGGGACGCAAACGCTTGTAGGTTGCCCAGGCACTGGGTGAAATCCGGCGCAACTCGCCCAGACGGGCTTCCAGATCCACCCGGGTTTCCTCGGCCAGCCGATCCGGATCATCCGCGTTCACCTCCGCGGCCATACGCTCCATGGCTGCATAATAGGCGTCTTCTTCCGCGCCCGCCCACGCGACGCCCGCCTGTGCAGCGGTCACCGCCATGAACAATGCCACACTCAAACCACGACTATTCATTTTCGTACACTCTCTCCTGGTTCAGATTGACAGGGGGCCTCCCCTCCGGAAAGGGCGGGTTGTTGTTGTCTCCCTTTCCGGCAATACCAGCCCCAACCGGGGCAATAGTATTCTGACGTGAACCCGGTCACATTTTAATAAGCAAAAACAGGGATGTTTTCGGGTAGGAGCGCTACCCATGCAGGCAAGTCAGCCGGCCCTGGCCGCATCCTCCAGATGCAGATCGTAACGCTCCATGAGATAGCAGAGGCAATCCTGGCGAATGACCTGTTCATTGCGGGTGAGCATGGATGGCATGACGGGGGAACGGGTCAGCAGCTCTCCCCTTTCCACAACGAAATAGCGGGAAGCCACATCATGGTTCAGCTCATTCTTCACGTCCAGGGGAATATCCAGCCCTTCCCGCACCCGGCCAAAGCAGGTGCCGGCGGGTATTTCCCGGAAATTGAGTTTCTCCAGGTCGTCCAGCAGGCACAGGTCATGATTGCGGCAACCGAAACCGAAACTCACTTCCGGGGGAATCTTGACAATCGCCGTGGTGTGGAACAGATCCAGGTCCTGAGGCGCGATGGCATGAACGGGATGCCGCGCCAGATGCAGGCAGGCATCCAGGTATTCGCTGGCGTGCTGCACCCCGTGCACCTGCCCCACCTTGCCGCACTCCAGGGTCACCGCGGGGCAGAGCTCGGTCATGGCCATGGACTGCACGCCCCGGGGGCGGGTGAAATACACCACCGTGCGGCTGAACATGGCCGCCAGGTGCAATGACTCAGTGCGCACCACATTGACGCAGGCATAGTGGGGATTGAGGCCCGTATTGTTGTGCACGTCCACGCTGGCGAACACGCCCATGCGGGCCATGGTTGCCACGATGCGTTCCATCATGCTGTGCTCCGCCGTGGGCGGTGAATCACTGCCGGGCCAGACGCGGTTGTAATCCGGTTGTCCCGCCAGGCGACGCATGCCTGCCGCAGCAGCGGATGTGTTGCCGATGAACAGGGACAGGGAGCGGGGCAGTTCCTGCTCGCCGCCTCCAGGCTGGTACTTGCGCAACATGTGTCGCACGGCTTCCCAGCCCACGTCCTCATTGCCGTGCATGAGCACGGAAACGAACAGGGGCGCCTCCCGCCGCCCCCGCAGGTGTATCAGCGTGGGGCCACCGAGGAAGTCGTGCAGCTCCGGCGCCCGTAGGTCGAGCAGGCCCTGGGGGACTTCTTGGAGTTCGGCGTACACGGCTCAGATATCCCAGCGTGATACCGGCCTGTCGCTGGCCTGCTGCTCACGGTAGGCGCGCACCAGGGCGGGAAAATCCTTGCCGTAACGGGTCACCCACTGGCGTTGCCAGCGGGCACCGGTACGGCGGCGGCGCACGCGATCCTCGATGATATCCAGCCAACGGCTGGCTTCCGCACCGGACACTCCCATGCGTTCCAGTCCCGCCCGCGCCTGGGGAAGCAGCTTCCGCAGGCACAGATCCGCGACACTGCCCCGCTGGCCGTCGAACCAGGTCACTTCCGCTTCCAGGCCCCGGCAGGCCGCACCATAGAAATTTTCCTTGGCGGAAATGAAGGGCAGGCGGGCCTCGGCATTCGCCTCCACGGCCATGAGCTCGCGCACCAGGCCAAAGTAGAAAGCCGCGTTGGCCACCACATCCCGGGTCGAAGGGCCGCTGGGCGCCACCCGGTGCTCGATACGGATATGAGGCCGACCATTGGCGGAAAACCCTACCAGAGGCCGGTTCCAGCGCCAGATGGTGCCATTGTGCAGGCGCAGGTGGGCGAGGGCTTCCACGGGCTCATCCATGAGCTGGGGCAGCAGCACCGGATAGCGATCACGGTTGGCCTCGAAACACTCCAGAATGGAGTGCTCGGCATAGCGCACGCCGAAGGTCACGCGTTTGGAATAGTCGCTGGCCCCCACGGCCACGGACTGCTCGAACAGGGGAATGCGCGTCTCGTCCCAGAGTTCATGACCGAACAGGAAGGGCGAGTTGGCCGCCAGGGCCACCATGGGCGCGGAAACCATCTTGGAAAGGTTGTAGGCCCGTCTGGCGCCCTCGGCATCGATCTTGAGATGAATCTGGAATGAGGTGGTGGCCGCCTCCAGCATCACGTCATCATGTTCCGCCACCAGGTGTTCCCGGGCGCGTATGTCCAGAACCAGTGGCTGACCATCCCGCATGCGCAGCACCTGTTCGTTCAGGGCCTGATAACGCTGCATGCCGGAGATGTTGGCCAGACAGAGATCCGATTGCTGCACCGTGGGCAGAATGCCGATCATGAGCATGTGCGCCCCATCCATGCTGGCCACCGCCTCGCAGCGTTGCCACAGGCTTTCCAGCTCCTCATGCATGCGGTCAAACAGGCCGCCGGCAAAGGGCACCGGCTCCGTGTTGAGTTCCACATTGAAAGTGGAGAGCTCCTGCACCACCATGGGATCGTCCATGCGCTTGAGGAACAGGTCGTTCTGGGGCGCCGGCAGGCCGCGGTCATTGACCAGCCAGGCCTCGATCTCGCTGCCCGCCATGGGTTCGGCATCGTCCAGCAGGCCGTCGGCCAGCCATTGTTCCAGCAAGGCCGTTTCCGCCACCACCCGGTCACGGAAGCGCCGGAAGTCGTTCTCGGAAAAACTGCTATGCGTGATTTCCTGTCCCATCTTCCAGCCTGTTCTTCAGTTCCTGATAACGTTCGGGAGTACCCACATCCAGCCAGTATCCCCCATGATACTCGCCACTGACCAGTCCTTTTGTCATTGCCTCGCGCAACAGGGGCGCCAGGGGAAAAGCCTCGGGCCGGCAGCCGGCAAAGAGGCGCGGATCATAGACGCCGATGCCACTGAAGGTCAGCCGGGGATCGCCCTGCGCCCACACCCGTCCCTGTCGCAGGAGGAAATCCCCCGCGGGATGATGAGGAGGGTTGTCCACCAGCACCAGATGAGCCAGATCATCCCCTTGCAACCGCAGGCTGCCGTAGTCCAGATCCGTGAACACATCCCCATTGATGACCAGGAAGGGGCCGTTTCCCAGCAGGGGCAGGGCCTTGCAGATACCGCCGCCAGTCTCCAGGGCCCGGCCCTGGCCTTCGGCGGAATAGCGGATGCGCAATCCCCACCGGCTGCCGTCCCCCAGGGCCTGCTCGATCTGCCCACCCAGGTGGGCATGATTGATGACCACCTCGCGAAATCCCGCCGCGGCAAGTCTGTCCAGATGCCAGGCGATGAGCGGCTTGCCCCCTGCTTCAAGCAGGGGTTTGGGGGTATGATCCGTGAGGGGGCGCAGGCGCTCGCCGCGGCCGGCGGCGAGGATCATGCAGGAGGAAGGCCGGTTTTCCTTCCTTGCATTCCGCGGCGGAGGCATGGCTCCTACTTCTTTTTCATGGAGTTGAAGAACTCCTCGTTGGTCTTGGTGGCCTTGAGCTTGTCGTAAAGAAATTCCATGGCCGCCAGTTCATCCATGGGATGCAGGATCTTGCGCAGAATCCAGATCTTCTGCAATTCAGCCTGGGGAATGAGCAGTTCCTCCCGGCGGGTGCCGGAACGGTTGATGTTGATGGCGGGAAAGATGCGCTTTTCCGCGATGCGCCGGTCAAGGTGCACTTCCATGTTGCCCGTGCCCTTGAATTCCTCGTAGATGACATCATCCATGCGTGAGCCGGTTTCCACCAGGGCCGTGGCGAGGATGGTCAGGGATCCGCCTTCCTCCACGTTGCGCGCCGCGCCGAAGAAGCGCTTGGGCTTCTGCAGGGCATTGGCGTCCACGCCGCCGGTGAGCACCTTGCCGGAGGAAGGAATCACCGTATTGTAGGCCCGCGCCAGGCGGGTGATGGAATCGAGCAGAATCACCACGTCGCGGTTGTGCTCCACCAGGCGCTTGGCCTTGGCGATGACCATCTCCGCCACCTGTACATGACGCGCCGCCGGCTCGTCGAAGGTGGAGGAAATGACCTCGGCACTGGCCACGGAACGGGCCATTTCCGTCACCTCCTCGGGCCGTTCGTCGATGAGCAGGATAATGAGATAGACCTCGGGGTGATTGCGCACGATGGACTGGGCGATGTTCTGCATCATCATGGTCTTGCCCGCCTTGGGCGGGGAAACGATGAGACCCCGCTGACCCTTGCCCACAGGCGCCACCAGTTCGATGGTGCGCGCCGTGATGTCCTCGGTGCTGCCATTGCCCATTTCCAGATGCAGGGGCTCATTGGGAAACAGGGGTGTGAAGTTCTCGAACAGGATCTTGTTCTTGGCGACTTCGGGCTTGTCGTAGTTGATCTCGTCGATCTTCAGCAGGGCGAAATAGCGCTCGTTGTCCTTGGGTGGACGGATGGTGCCGGAAATGGTGTCACCGGTGCGCAGGGCGAAGCGGCGGATCTGGCTGGGGGAGACATAGATATCATCCGGTCCGGCAAGGAAGGAGGAATCCGCCGAGCGCAGGAAGCCGAAGCCGTCCTGGAGAATCTCCAGCACCCCGCTGCCGTGAATGTCCTCGCCTTTCTTGGCATGGGCCTTGAGGATGGCGAAGATGAGATCCTGCTTCCGGGATCGCCCGGTGCCCTGGATTTTCATGGACTGGGCCAGCTCGGAAAGCTCCGGAACTGGCATTTTCTTGAGATCGTTGAGATTCATGAGAGTTTGATTCGAGGAAGATTGAGAGGATGTGAATTCCCGGATGGCGGGGATGCCGGGATACGCGAATTTTGATAACAGATGATTGGCAATACCCGTCAGGTTCTGCCGCCGGCGCCATGCCCGAAAGCCACGGCGCCGGGAACTCAGATATTACTGTCGATGAACGCCGTCAGCTGGGATTTGGATACCGCGCCCATCTTGGTGGCTTCCACCTCGCCGTTCTTGAACAACATCAGCGTGGGAATGCCGCGAATGCCATAGGCCGGCGGCGTATCCGGGTTGTCATCGATATTGAGCTTGGCGATCTTCAGCCGATCACCATACTCATCGGCGATTTCATCCAGTACCGGCGCGATCGCCTTGCAGGGGCCACACCACTCCGCCCAGTAGTCAACCAACACGGGGACGTCGGCCTGAAGCACTTCCTTCTCGAAAGTGTCGTCCGCCAATTGAACGATTTTGTCACTCACTGACTGTTTCTCCGGATATATAAAATTGGGTTTGGGTAACTACGCCGTCTGAACCGACAACGCGCTAATGAATTCACAGGTTCTGTCTGAATGTATGGTTGAAAGCGGCAGGCCATTCGATGCGTGCAAAACGCATGAAATCGCTCCCGTGCATCAATTTTGCACTGACCCCGGCGCATTTTTCAAGTTTTTATTGCATATCCCGCATCCCCATCCCCGAAACAGCCGCTTTTGCGGTATCCTTTGGCGCCTATGAACGACAAAAAACATCTTACAGATACCCGCTTCGACAGTTTCGGGCTGTCGGAATCCATCCTGGCCGGCGTGAAGGATGCCGGCTTCGAGTACTGTACCCCTATCCAGGCAGCCACCCTGCCCCCGGCCCTGCAGGGAAAGGATGTGGCTGGACAGGCGCAGACCGGCACGGGAAAGACCGCCGCCTTTCTCCTCGCCGCCCTGCATCACATGGAGCAACATCCGCCCTCGGAAAAACGACGCCCCAACCAGCCTCGCGTGCTGATCATCGCGCCCACCCGGGAACTGGCCATTCAGATAGAGAAGGATGCCCTGGTGCTCGCCGGGCATACCGGCCACAAGATCGAGGTGGTCTATGGCGGCACCGGATACGAATCCCAGCGCAAGGCCGTGGCCGAAGGGGTGGACATCCTGGTGGGCACCCCGGGCCGCCTCATCGACTACTTCAAGCAGAAGGTCTATGACCTGCGGGAAATCCAGGTCGTGGTACTGGACGAGGCCGACCGCATGTTCGACCTGGGGTTCATCAAGGACATCCGCTTTCTGCTGCGCCGTTGCCCGCCGCCGGAGAAGCGCCTGGGCATGCTGTTCTCCGCCACCCTGTCCTACCGGGTGAAGGAACTCGCCTACGAGCACATGAACAATCCGCAGGCCGTGGAGATCGAGCCCGAGAAAGTCACTGCCGACCGCATCGAGGAGCAGGGCTACATGACGGCCAACGACGAAAAGATTCCCCTGCTCATCGGCCTGCTGCGCCAGTGGCAGGGCGCAAGAACCATTGTTTTCGTGAACACCAAGCGCGCGGCCGATGAAGTCTGGGGGTTTCTGCAGGGCAACGGCCTGCAGGCAGCCGTGCTGTCCGGTGACGTGCCACAGAAGAAGCGCATGAGCCTGCTGAAGAAATTCACGGATGGCGAGCTGGACGTACTGGTGGCGACGGACGTGGCGGCCCGCGGCCTGCATATCCCCGACGTCACCCATGTCATCAACTACGACCTGCCCGAGGACGCGGAAGACTACGTACACCGTATCGGGCGAACCGGCCGGGCGGGAGCCAAGGGCAACGCCATCAGTTTCGTCTGCGAGACCCACGCGTTCTCATTGCCGGAAGTCGAGGCTTACATCGGGCACAAGATCCCCATGAGCGCCGTACCGGACGGTCTGCTTGCCGACATTGACCCGGCCAGCCGGGTCCGCGCCCCGCGCAGATCAAAAGGCAGACCCGGGCAGAAAAGCAGAAAAAAAAGCGGACGCAGCGCGGGCCATCGAGGGGGGCGCCGGCACAGGCAGGGAAGAAGCTGACGACATTTCTTGCGCCGCCAACACCGCAGGCTGAAAGCCAACAATGGCAAATCCTTCAAGGATGCGCTCTCATGAAAGCTTCCTGAAGGGAAAACCGGAACCATCAGGGATCAGGAGGAATCGGGCGGCACCACATGAGCAGGCAAGTCAACAAGCGATGGCGACTGCCGACCATGGCTTCATACCAGGGCCAGTATCTGTACATGGCGCTGGCGCTGGTAGCAGCCCTCATGCTCATTGCCTGGAGCGGCCATCGCTACGTGGAAAGGGCCGCCGAGGAACACATCGGCCGTATTGCCGGACGCACCGCGGCACAGGAACAGGTCGTCAGGCTGCAACAGCTTCTGCAGAACATCGAGCAGTGGCTGGGACAGCAGATCATCGAGCCCGGCAGTGCTCCGGAATCCGAACTGACCCACATGCTGGACGAACTGGAATCCCGCTTCAGAACGCTCGCCAGGGAAATCCCCAGGCCCGGAGGGGAAGTCCCCCCGGATGACACGCCCATTCCTGTCGATGATCTGCCGACCTTCCATACCAAGGTAATGGATTTCCTCCACATCTCCCGCAACAATACGTTGCGCTTCCCCAGCATCTATATCATGCGCACCTACATGCAACCGCACTCACAGGCGGTCATGGACACCCTGGACAACCTCATCTACGAAATATCGGAAAACGGCAGGGACAACAGCTATTCACACCTGGCCTACCAGGCAAGGCACACCTGGCAGCAACTGCTGTCGGAGTTCCGCCTGCTGGTAGCCAATCGCTTCAGCGTATTCTCCGACACGCCACGGGATGGCATGGCCAGCCGGACCTACAACGTGGAACTCTACCTGGAACAGATGCGCGCTCTGCTGGAAAAGCTGAAGACCAGGCCTCCCCCGGAGGCCATCCTTCCCCTGCCCGACGAAAACTGGCAACAGCTCGAAACAGATATCAGCCAGTGGGAAAAACACTACCTGGCCCTGGTGTCCAGCCTGAATTCCAGCAAGTGGCGCCAGGATCTGTACATGTTCAAGACCTCTCTGCAACCGCAGATAGCAGACATGAAGACCCGCCTCGGCCACCTGCAGCAGAACCTGAGCAGGCAGGCGTCCAGGGACATCACCGATCTGGCTAACAGCGCATCACGACTGAGTCAGGCCATTCTGCTCATTGCCGTCCTCGGTGTGCTGCTGATACTTGGCGCCTACTACTACCTGAAGATCCGGGTCATCAAGCCCATGTCGGACACTGCCCATGCCCTGAGGCAGGAAGCCAGTGGCGACAGCCGGGTGGTCATACCCACGCCAAAACTGAAGGAAACCCGGGATCTCGTCGAGGCCTTTGGCGAGATGCGTCGCCAGGTGATCAAGCGGGAGCAGGGGCTGGATCATCTGGCTCACCACGATCCTCTCACCCAACTCCCCAACCGGCTGCTGTTCAAGGACAGGCTGGAACACGCCCTGCAGATTGCCGCCCGGCATAACCAGATGATTTCCTGCCTGTTCCTGGATCTGGACAACTTCAAGCAGATCAACGACACCCTGGGCCATTTCGCCGGAGACGAACTGCTGATTACCGTGGCCAAGCGTCTCAAGAACGTGGTGCGCCGATCGGATACCATCGCCCGCCTGGGAGGCGACGAGTTCGCCATCCTCCTGGAAGATATCCGGCAGAAGACCTTCGCACGCACCATCGCCCAGAAAATACTTCATACCCTGCAGCGGCCCTACCTCATCAATGACCAGGAATTCCACATCACCGCTTCCATAGGCATCGCCATTGCCCCTTATGACGACAACCAGTCGGATAACCTGTTGCGGGACGCCGATGCGGCCATGTACGAGGCCAAGCGGCGGGGCAAGAACAACTACCAGTTCTTCACCAGCGAACTGCTGCGCAAGGCCAGCAGGCAGCTGGACCTGGAGCAGCGCCTGCGCAAGGCCGTGCGGCACAACGAGCTCCTATACCACTACCAGCCCATCATAAACGCCGAAACCGGCCAGTTGATCGCCGTGGAGGCACTCATGCGCTGGCAGCCGAAAGACGGTGACCTGCTCTATCCATCGAGCTTCATGGGCGCCCTGAAGAAACTCAGCCTGGAGCTGGGGAAAAAACTCAACGAGCACATGTCGGCTCACATCAACCATGTGCAGGGCGCCGCCCTGCAAAAGTACGGCATTCCCCTGCGCGTGGCCATGAACATGTCTCCCTCGGTCCTGCGTGACCCGGCACGGCACAGGGACATGATCGACAGCATCGCCGAGCTGGACTTCCCCTCCCTCATCAATATCGAGATCACCGAAGACACGCTCATGGAGGATCTGGCCAACGCCCGGGCCCTGCTGGGGGAGCTCCGGCAACTGGGCATTCCCCTGGCGCTGGACGACTTCGGAACCGGTCAGTCCTCCCTCAACCATCTGCGCTCCTTCCCCTTCGACAGTATCAAGATCGACAGGGAGTTCGTGCGCAACCTGACCAGCGATCCCGAGGACGCCATACTGGTACAGGCCATCGTGCAGTTGGCACACAGTTTCAACATGAAGGTCATTGCCGAAGGCGTGGAAACGGAGGAACAGAAACGCTACCTGGTTGATATCGGCTGCGACTACCTGCAGGGCTATCTCATCAGCAAACCGCTCCCCGAAGACCAGTTGCTGGTACTCCTGGAAAAGTACAGCGACTCAGACTGAAGCCAGCTCTTCCAGCAAGGGCCGGAAATGCCGCAGGGCCTTGAATTCATGTATCTCCCTCGCGGGCTGGCTGGCATCGGGCTGCAACATGCACAACAGGTGGGCAATGCCGTACTCCCGCGCCGAACGCAGCACCGACAGGCTGTCGTCGATAAACAGGGTACGTTGGGGATCATACTGAAGCTCCCGGCCCAGCCGTTCCCAGAATACCGGGTTTTCCTTAGGCAGCCCCAGCTCATGCGCGCTTATCACCTGGTCGAGATGTCTTCCCAGCCGCGTCCTGCGCATCTTCAGCCGCAGCGCCTTCTGGTGGGCATTGGTCACCAGCACGCGGCTCTTTCCCACTTCTCCGAGCCGTTGAAGAAAATCCAGCACATGAGGATGCACGGCAATGAGATGTTCGACCTCAGTCTTGAGCAGGGGAATATCCAGGGCCAGTTCACGGCTCCAGTAGTCCACACTGTACCACTCCAAGGTGCCTTCGACCCGGGCATAGCGGGCCATCAACTCCTGCCTGGCGGCTTCCACAGACAGGCCATGTTTCTGGGCATAACGCAGGGGAACATGCTCCAGCCAAAAATGGTTGTCGAAGTGCAGATCCAGCAGCGTACCGTCCATGTCCAGCAGGACGGTATCTATTCTTGCCCAATCAAACATGTGGTATCGTGTCCCCAAAAAAGAAAACAAGACCTGCCACAAGAGGCAGGATTGCACCGATTCCCGGATTTCATGTATTCATGACATTACCAGACATTCAGCTCATCAACCATGTTTCCCGTGAAGCGGGCAAGGCCATCCTGGAAATCTACGATCAGGATTTTTCCGTGGGACACAAGGCTGACGATTCACCACTCACCCAGGCGGATCTGGCTTCGCATCACCATATAACAACGGCGCTGCGTGAGCTGACCCCCGACATCCCGGTGTTGTCGGAAGAATCCGTGGACATCCCCTGGGAAGAACGGCGCCGATGGCAGCGCTACTGGCTCATCGACCCCCTCGATGGCACCCGGGAATTCGTGAAGCGCAACGGCGAGTTCACCGTGAACATCGCACTCGTAGAAGATGGCCTTCCCGTACTTGGCGTGGTGCACGTACCCGTGACCGACGTAACCTATTTCGGGGATATCGGGAAGGGAGCCTTCCGCCAGCAGGCAAACGAAGAGGCGGTTCCCATCCAGGTCACCAGGCCCTGCGCGGCCCCCATGCGCGTGGCAGGCAGCCGCTCACACGCGGGGGACAGCCTGAAGCAGTTCCTGGCCCGGCTGCCCGAACACACCATGGTGAGCATGGGCAGCTCCCTGAAGCTGTGCCTGGTGGCCGAAGGCAAGGCGGACATCTATCCACGACTGGGCCCCACCTCCGAATGGGACACCGCCGCCGCCCAGGCCGTGGTGGAAGCGGCAGGGGGAAAGGTCACAGACACGGATATGCGGCGCCTGCGTTACAATCAGAAGGAATCCCTGCTGAACCCGCACTTCCTGGTATTTGGCGACGACAGCATCGACTGGAAGGCCTGGTTATGAACTATCGCTTCCTCCTGCCCGGCATTCTTTGCGCTGCCCTGATGATATGGGGCAACGGCATTCATGCCTCGGAGGAAGACGACCCGCTGGTGTTCGACGATGTGCCGCTGAAGAACATGATCCAGCATCCCGACTGGTTCAAGGAAAGTTTCCTGGATCTCCAGGAAGATCTCGCGGAGGCTATCAATAACGGGAAGAAAGGCATCATTGTCTATTTCGGCCAGAAACGCTGCCCCTATTGCCGCCAGCTCATGGAAATCAATTTCAGGCTGCCGGATATCGTCAAGTACACCAGGGACAACTTCGACGTCATCGCCATCGACATCTGGAGCCCCGAGGAAGTGACGGATCCGGAAGGAAACACCATGACCCAGCGTGACTACGCCCTGAAGATGGGCACCAATTTCACGCCCTCCCTGGTGTTCTACGACAAGGACGGCAGGATCGCCCTGCGCCTGCGGGGCTACTATCCCCCCTACCAGTTCCGCGCAGCCCTGGAGTACGTGGCGGGCGAACACTACAAGCGGGAGCCCTTCCATGTTTACCTGGCCCGGGGAGACAGCACCCTGCGCTTCGAAGCGGAAGACATGGTGGAAGAGGATTTCTTCCTGCCGCCACCCTACAACCTGGATCGCAGCCACTTCGCCGCCGAGCGCCCTCTGGCGGTCTTCTTTGAGCAGGGCAACTGCCATGCCTGCGATATCCTGCACACCCAGTTATTGCGCCAACCGGCCATACAGAAACTGTTCGACTCCTTCGAGAGCGTACAACTGAACAGGCGCGGCAATGACCCGGTTATTACCCCCGACGGCAGAAAACTCACGGCCCGTGAATGGGCGAACAGCCTGGGTGTATTCTACGCGCCCACGTTGATCTTCTTCGACGAACACGGCCGGGAAATCATCCGTGTGGATTCCGTGGTGCATTTCTTCCGGCTGCGCAATGTGCTCAACTTCATTCTCACCAAGGGCTACCTGTCGCACCCCAGCTTCCAGTTGTGGCGGTCACGGGAAAGCGGGCGCTGATGGCTTGGCCGGGCGACATCCCGCCAGGCCGTCAACGGCAGAAACGCCGCAAGTATTCCTCGTACTGGTCCCGCCTGCGGCGCAAATCCCGCCCCTGACCGGCCCTGTATCCCCCACGCAGGCGGGCATTCACTGTTTCCAGCCTCTGCCTCTTCAGCAGGCAACCGCGTTCATCGGCCCGTGCCTCACGAGATACGGCAAGGCGAGCTTCACGCCTGCGCGCCAGACGTTCCCGGTCACGGCTGCGGTAGCTTTCATACAGGCGTTTTTCTTCCGGGCGCAGGGCGGACCAGGCGGGCTGGGCTTCACCGGTTTCGATGAGCTGCCCTTCCGCGGAACAGGCCTGTTGCTGGAAGCTGATGCCGCCGTCCGCCTGGGGACAGCGATAAACCCGGGCCGCCGAAACCGGGGCGGCACAGGACATCCACAGAATGATGCAAACGAGCTTTCTTGCTGGCATGACTCTCTCCCTGAGTTGTTGTTCGGGCCAATCCCTGACCCGACATCAATTCTGCCTCGAACAGAAGCGCCGCGTCAAAGGCCCAGCTTGTCCGCCACGAAGTCGGCATCCTTGTCGCCACGACCGGAAAGGTTCACCAGAATGCTCTGATCCGGCGACATTTCCTTCGCCAGCTTGCATGCATGGGCCACGGCATGAGCGCTTTCCAGGGCGGGAATAATGCCTTCGGTGCGGGACAGGTTGATGAAGGCGTCCAGGCATTCCCGGTCATCCGCCGTGACGTATTCCACGCGCTCCATGTCCTTCAGATAACAATGCTGGGGACCAACCCCCGGATAATCCAGTCCGGAAGCGATGGAATACACCGCCAGGGGATTGCCTTGCTCATCCTGCAGGTTGTAGCACTTGAAGCCGTGGATGGCCCCCTTGCTGCCCTTGGTGAGGGTGGCGGCGTGATCCGGCGTGTCCAGACCCCGGCCGGCGGGCTCCACCCCGATGATGCGTACTTCCTCGTCCGGCAGGAACTCGGTGAACAGACCGATGGCATTGGAGCCGCCGCCCACACAGGCCATGATCACGTCCGGCAACCTGCCCTGCTTCTCCAGGAACTGGGCCCTGGCTTCCTTCCCCACGATGCTCTGGAAATCCCGCACCATCTTTGGGAAGGGATGGGGGCCGACCACGGAACCGATGGCGTAGAAGAAGTTCCGCGGGTCCTTCAGGTATTCCTCGAAAGCGCTGTCCACGGCATCCTTCAGGGTGCGCGTGCCCCGGGACACGGGCACCAGCTTGCAGCCCAGGATCTTCATCCTGGTGACATTGGGATGCTCCTTGGCCATATCGACCTCGCCCATGTGGATCTCGCAGTCGATGCCAACCAGGGAACAGGCCGTGGCCAGGGCCACACCATGCTGGCCGGCGCCGGTTTCCGCCAGCACCTTGGTCTTGCCCATGTGCTTGGCCAGCAAGGCCTCGCCCAGGCAGTGGTTGATCTTGTGCGCGCCGGTATGATTCAGGTCTTCGCGCTTGAGAAAGATCTGTGCGCCGCCCACCTGCTCGCTGAGGCGCCGGGCATGAAAAAGGGGACTGGGGCGACCAACATAATCGGCGTACAGGCTGGCCAGTTCTTCCTGAAATGCCGGGGTCTGCCGCACTTCCTCGTAGGCCCTGTCGATAGCGTCCATGATGGCCTTGAGTTCCGGGGGAATGATCTGGCCGCCGTATTCTCCAAAGTAGCCCTGTTCGTCTGGCATGGCATTGAAATCGATCTTCACAGCATTTCCTCCCGGATCGGCCTCTGGCCGGAACACGCTTCAAAGCAGAGTCCTGCATTATGCGCCAATGCCGCGGGAACACACAACAGCTACCGGGCAGTCTTTCCCCATGGACAACCGCATTCAGTGATACTATGTTTGCAGAAGGAAACACAGAGTCAGAGGACAGGACAATGCGCGGACAAGAAACCGTTTTTTCAGCCCTGGGCATGGGCATGCTGCTGGCCTTCGGCATCGCCGGCAGCGTAACAGGCGCCCCCTACGAAGGGCTGGTGGTGGTTCCGCAAAGGGGCGCCACCTTCTTCGGCACGAGCGAGCGCTTCAACCGCTACTACACCGATCCCGCCTATGTCCCCGATCGCATCCTGCACATCAGCCCCGACGGCAGCGGCGATGGCAGCGAGGCATCGCCCATGTCCGTCGATCGCGCATTTTCCCAGGCACGGGCCGGGGATCAGCTACTCTTCCTGGATGGACAATACCAGGGGTGCTGGGAGCTGGACGACAGCCAGTCCGGCACCTATGACAAGCCCATTGTCATCAAGGCGCAATCACCGGCCGTACGCATCGACTGCTGCAACAGCGGTCGGGCCACCTGTTTCAATCTCGAAGGTGCCAACTACATCGCCATCGACGGCTTCAATCTGAATGGCGGCAGCTATGGTGTGCGCGCCGTGGGCCTGGATTACGCCGCCAGCGGGCACCAGAAGGGCATCGCCATTCTTCATACCAACGCGGGCAACCAGTACAAGGATCCCTTTTTCACCGGCCAGTCGGACTGGATGGTGCTGGACGGCAATACCGGCTACGGCGGAGGTGATGGCGATGGCCATGGCATCTATCTGTCCAATGGCGGCGACTGGTTCATCGTGCGCAACAACGAGCTGTACAACAACAGCAATTCCGATTTCCAGGTCAATGCCGACCCGGAAAGCACCTGTGCCGGAGACGATATACCCTATGACGACCCCCGTTGCCATGGCAGCGCCCTGCAACAGCAGGGGCAAGGCATTTCGGAGTTCATCCTGGTGGAAAACAATTACTTCCACAACAGCGACACCGGACCCAACCTGACTTCCACGCGGCATTCCGTATTCCGCAACAACATCATCGGGCCCTATACCCGGCATGGCACCAGCTTCTGGCAGGAAACCGACGTCCCCCAACTGGGCTCCAGCGATAATCGCATCGAGCACAACCTGTTCATCGGCAACAACAACCGCCATGTCCTGCAAACCATTGTCTATTCCGATCGTAACCACATCCGCAACAACATTTTCATGGGCGTGGATATATCAGGCGGGCATCCGGAGGCCAATCCAGACACCGTGCTGGTGGAAGTGGACCAGGCCACGGTCACCGGCAACCTGTTCAGCGGCAATGTCTATATCGGCGGCCGTTTTGACGGCTTTTCTCCTTCACCTGGCGAGCTGAGGCTGAACTCATTCGATGCCGGGTGGTTCAACAATTTCCCCATGGATGGCATGGGCAGGGCCGAGGACTACCGTCCCGCGGAAAACGCGCCCTTCCTGGACAGGGCGCCCCTGCTGCCTACCACGCCCGCCGACATGGAAGGCCGACCCCGGCGAGCGCCCGTCAACCCCGGCCCCTGGGAATACGCCGGGCAACTGCGGGCCATCATCACCCCCTCGCGGGCCCCGCTGCCTGAAAGCGCGGAAGGCGCTCATTCCGTCGAGGCGAGGTAGCCGGCAACCGTCGTCCCAAACACCACCTTGCATCAGGTTACGGACATGACATACCAGCAATCACTGGAGATCAAAACCAGCGGCAGAGGCACCCTGGACATTACCCGAAACGTGGCCGGGGTCATCGAGGAATCCGGCGTGCAGACCGGCATCTGCCACGTATTCGTGCGGCACACCAGCGCATCACTGATCCTGTGCGAAAACGCCGATCCCCAGGTACGCGGCGACCTGGAACGATTCCTGGTGGAAATCGTGCCCGACGGCTACCACCTGTTCCGGCACACCGCGGAAGGTCCGGACGACATGCCCGCCCATGTGCGTTCCATACTCACCAACATGGACCTCACCATTCCCGTGAGCGGCGGCCGACCGGCCCTGGGCATCTGGCAGGGAATCTACCTGTACGAACACCGCAGCCATGCTCACCGCAGAACCGTGACGGTCACGGTTACCGGCTGAAAGGCATTCGCAGGCTGCTCAATCGTCCAGTTCCAGCACCGCGTCCATTTCCACCCCGGCATCTTTCGGCAGGGAAGCCACGCCAATGGCGGCCCGGGCCGGATAGGGTTGTTCGAAATACTCGGCCATCACCTGGTTCACCAGGGGAAAATGCGCCAGGTCGGTGAGAAAGATATTCAGCTTGGCCACGTCGGCCAGGCTGCCACCGGCGGCGTTGGCCACCGCCCGCAGGTTGTCGAACACCCGGCGGATCTGGGCTTCCATGTCACCTTCCACCATTTCCATGGTTTCCGGCACCAGGGGAATCTGCCCCGAGAGATACACGGTGCTGCCCACCTTGACGGCCTGCGAATAGGTGCCGATAGCCTGGGGTGCCTGGTCTGTGCTGATGATTTCCTTTTTCATTTTTTCACCTATAGTTGGCTGTATGAAACACTGGCTGATTTTGACACAAACCCTCTGGCTGACAACAGCCTGCGAACAGCAACAGCAGCCCACCCTGCCCGCGGAGCCCTGGCCCACGGAAGCAGAAGAACTCTTCCAGCAGGCAGAGGTGCTCAAATACGAAGTGGAACAGCAGCGCCTGGAAATGGAAAGGTTGCGCGCTCAGGGCCTGGACGGCGCGCCGCCGGGAGAACGGCGGTAGGCAGCCAGGAGCATCAGGCCGCACAGCAACAGCACCGGCCAGTTGCCACCCCCCGCCCATGGGGTGCTCCCCTTCAGGGGCTGGACGGACTCACTGACGACGCCACGCCGGCCCCAGGGCAGGGCCTTCAGCAGCCGTCCCCACTCGTCGATGACGGCGGAAATACCCGTATTGGTGGCCCGCAACAGGTATCGCCCATTTTCCAGAGCCCGCATGCGCGCCATCTCCAGGTGCTGGTGGGGCGCCAGGGAGTCCCCGAACCAGGCGTCATTGCTGGCGTTCACGAGGAAGGTCGCCTCGGGCAACGCCTGACGGGTTTCCATGGGAAAGGCATCCTCATAGCAGATGGAAACACCGGCAGCTTGTCCTACCAGCGTCAGCCGGGGGGGGCTGCCGGTATCGCCTTTGCTGAAGGAGGACATGGGAATGGCCAGCATGCGCGCCAGGGGCTGCAGCACGGTGGCGAAAGGCATGAACTCACCAAAGGGCACCAGGTGGCGCTTGTCGTAACGCCCCCGCCCGGAAGCGCCCAGGGCCAGCATGCTGTTGAAGTAACTGCCGTCCGCCTCGCGCACCGGAACGCCCAGCAGCAGATCCCTGCCCTGCGCCTTCAGGTGCTCGTGCAAGGGCCGCAGAAAATTCTCCTCTACCTTGTCCGCGTATGCGGGCACAGCTGTTTCCGGCCAGACGGTCAGGCGGCTGTGAACCTGTTTCTCGGTCTCCGCCACGTAGAATTCCAGGGTGGGCCGTAGCTGGGACGGCAGCCACTTCCTCTCCTGGGGAATGCTGGCCTGCACCAGGCTGGCGACAAAGGGGGGCGCCGCCGGCTCGACCCACTGAACCCGTTTGAGGGCCATGCCGCCCAGCCCCACCACGGGCAGCAACAGTATCCAGGGACTGCGCCACAGCACCAGCGCCCCGGCAACCAGTGCCGTGGCCAGGCTCACCCCGTAAATACCCAGCAGGGGCGCATAACCGGCGTGGGCGCTGTCGATCTGGGAATAGCCCATGCTCAACCAGGGAAAGCCTGTGAGCAGCCAACTGCGCAACCATTCCACCAGCACCCAGAACGCGGGATAGGCCAGCAACAGGCGTGCTTTCCCGTCACTGGTCAGGCGATTGGCCAGCCAGCCGGCAACACCGGGAAACAGGGCGAGAAAGGCGGCGAAGACCAGGGTAATGAATACAGCCAGGGGCAGGTTCAGACCGCCGAACCGGGCAATGCTGTTATGCAGCCAGAACACGCCGAAGCCCATGAGGCCCATGCCCCAGCTCCAGCCCAGGAAAAAGGCCCGGCGGGGCGTTTCCTCCCGCCAGAGAAAGAACAGCAAGGCCAGGGAGAGGAGCGCGATCCATCCCTGGGAAAAGGGAGCAAAGGCCAGTACGCCCAGGGCGCCAGCGACGAAGGCCAGGGCCAGCCTGGCGCGGAAATCCTCCAGCAATATCATGTTTCCTCGGCGGAAGAACCTGCAACATCGTCCAGGCGCTCGATATTCAACAGTCTCACCTTGCGGCTGTCGGCACGCACCACGATAAAGCGGAAACCGCCGATCTCCACGCTTTCTCCCCGCTTGGGCATGTGCCCCAGGGCGTTCACCACCATGCCGCCTATGGTGTCATAGTCCTGGTCGTCAAACTCCGTGTGGAAGAACTCATTGAAGTCCTCAATGGTGGTGTGGGCCTTGGCGGTGTACAGATCCGCGCCGCGCTTGAGAATATAGGCGCCTTCGTCGAAATCGTACTCGTCCTCGATCTCCCCCACGATCTGCTCCAGCACGTCCTCTATGGTGATCAGCCCTGCCGCGCCA
>CAZWRE010000196.1:0-42397 GCA_964636335.1 uncultured Sedimenticola sp.
ATCAAGATCGAAGGCCGCCAGCGCAGCCCCGCCTATGTGCGCCAGGTTACCCGGGTCTGGCGCCAGGCCATCGACAGTTGCCTGAAGGATCCGCGGAACTTCCAGCCCCGGGGGGAGTGGATGCAGCAGCTCGGTGCCGTGTCCGAGGGTCAGCAGACCACCCTGGGCGCCTACCACCGGACCTGGCAGTGAGGTTGCCGTCATGAAGCTGTCTCTTGGCCCCGTTCAGTACTACTGGCCCCGCGAGGATCTGCAGGATTTCTACCGCCAGGTGGCCGGCATGCCCGTGGACATCGTCTATCTGGGCGAAACCGTCTGTTCCAAGCGCCGCCTGTTCCGCTACGATGACTGGCTGGAAACGGCGCGCATGCTGCGCGATGCCGGCAAGGAAGTGGTGCTGTCCACCATGGCCCTGCTGGAAGCCGAATCCGAACTCAAGACCATGCGCCGCATTTGCGCCAACGGCGAATTTCCCGTGGAGGCCAATGACATGGCGGCGGTGCAACTCATGTCGGAGGCCGGCCTGTCCTTCACTGCCGGCCCCACGGTAAACATCTACAATGCGGCCACCCTGCGGGTGCTGGCGGAAGCGGGTCTGAAGCGCTGGGTACTGCCCGTGGAACTGGGACGAGATACGCTGGCCGCCATTCTCGATGAGGCGCCCGGGGGCGTGGAGACGGAAGTCTTTGCCTGGGGGCGCATTCCCCTGGCCATGTCCGCGCGCTGCTACACCGCCAGGGCCTACGATCTGCCCAAGGACGATTGCCAGTACCGCTGCCTGGATCACGCCGATGGAATGACCCTGCGTACCCGGGAGGGCGAACCCTTCCTGGCCATCAATGGCATCCAGACCCAGTCGGCCCTGACCTGTAACCTGTTGCCGGAAGTGGCGCGGATGCGTGACATGGGCGTGGATGTGCTGCGCATCAGCCCGCAGGCGAGGCATACGGACAAGATCGCGCGGGCCTTTGCCGATGCCCTGGCGGGAACGCCGGATTCACCCGACCTGGAGCGGTTGATGCCCGTGGGCGCTTGCGACGGTTATTGGCACGGTGAAGCCGGGATGAACAAGACAGCCTGAAAGGATCGCATTGCAGACCCGGCGTAGGGGGCTTCGCGGGCTCGACGCACTGGGCTGACTCAATACCGGAAAGCGCAGGGTGCGGTGAGCGACAGCGAATCGCGCCATGGCCCGGAAATCTTCCTGCTGCCGTGCCGCCTTCAGGACAGAAGGGCCAGCACCCGTTCCGCCAGTCGCTGCACGGGATCGGGCAACAGGTCGTCCTCCAGGGAATAAAGCAGGTTCTTGATCTCCAGCCCCAGCTCCGTATCGCCTTCCAGTTGCAAGCGGCGCTGGAAGAACAGGGTGTCGGGGTCTTCCTTGTTCAGGGCCAGGAGCAGAAACTCCCGGGCCTTGCCGCCAAAGCGCACGTCTGGTGCCGAAGCGGCGGGCGCGGCGGCCAATCGGCCATTCACCAGGGTCAGCCGATAATCAAGGGCCAGATCCATGACCTCGATCTGCAACACGCGGTTCTGGAGAAAATCCAGGTCGCCGGCTGCCAGGGAATCGGACAGCACCCGGTTCAGAATCAATGCCAATCCCCGGGAATGCAGGCGTCCCGGCAACAGCCGTCCGGGCAGGGTGAGCAATGTCCCGGGAGAGGGCGGGGAAAATGGCATGGGCAATCGTGTAATCATGGCGCAAGTTTGCCATGCCTGTCTTCCGGATCATTTGAGGAACGTCAAGGAAAGCCTTTGAAGGGGCGGGGAAGATAGGCGCCCACACCAACCAGGAGTATCCACACATGTCATTACAGATTGGCGAACCGCCGGTCATGCGCAAGCCAGGAAGGTTTGCGCTCTTTGCCCTTGGTTTTCGCCCCTTCTTTCTGGCTGCCGGCATTTCCGCCCTGGTGTTGATGGGCCTGTGGCTGGCCCTGTGGCAGGGCGTGGTGCCCGCCGGGGGGTATTTCACCCTGGTGGAATGGCATGCCCATGAAATGCTGTTCGGTTACACGGCCGCGGTTATCGCCGGTTTTTTGCTTACCGCGGTGAAAAACTGGACGGGCATGGCGGTTCCCGTGGGGCGGCTGCTGGTGATCATATCGACCGTCTGGCTTCTGGGGCGCCTGCTGGTGGTGACGCCAGGCATGCCGGGGGTGTTTGTTGCCCTGGTGGACCTGGTCTTCATTCCCCTGGTGGGTTGGTCCCTGTGGCGTCCCCTGTGGTATGGGCAGAACAAGGTCAATCGCATGTTCCTGCTGATCTTCGCCGGCATGACCCTGGCCAACCTGCTGGTGCATCTGGATGTGGCTGGCGTGTCCAAAGGGCTCTGGCCCCGCGGTGTCTACCTCATGGTTGACATGGTGCTGCTGGTGCTGCTCCTGGTGGCGGGCAGGGTGGTGCCTTTCTTCACGGAAAAGGCCGTGCCGGGTGCGCGTTCCACGGTGCGTCCCTGGGTGGAAAAGGCGACTTTCATCACCATGATCCTGGCGGCGGTGGCGGAGCTGCTGTTGCCCCACGGCGCATTGGCCGGCATCTTGCTGCTGTTTGCGGCCCTGGTTCAGGGCATACGCATGGCGGGGTGGTATGACCGGGGAATCTGGCGTTTTCCCATTCTCTGGGTGTTGCATGTGGGTTATGCCTGGCTGGTGCTGGGTTTGGCCTTGCGGGGGCTGGCGGGATTCGATCTGTTGCCGTATGCCGCGGCCCTGCATGCCGTTACCGTTGGGGGAATAGGTGTGCTTACCCTGGGAATGATGTCGCGGGTGGCCCTGGGGCATACCGGGCGCAACATCAATGATACCGGGCCACTGATGCCCGTTGCCTTCGTTCTGCTCAACATTGGCGCG
Source organism: uncultured Sedimenticola sp. (assembly GCA_964636335.1). GTDB lineage: Bacteria > Pseudomonadota > Gammaproteobacteria > Chromatiales > Chromatiaceae > Thiolapillus. The sequence goes on from CAZWRE010000196.1 coordinate 2,853, forward strand.
CTGGTGCGGGTTTTTGGCCCCCTGTTCATGGTGGAAAGGTTCAACCTGTGGATCAACATCGCGGGTGGTCTGTGGATGCTGGCCTTCCTGGCGTTCGTGTTGGTGTACACGCCTATCCTGATCAAGCCCCGGATCGATGGCAGACCGGGTTAACTGCCTGTACTGCGGGAAGAAGATTCCCGCCGATGTCGCGCACTGCCCCCACTGCGGCGCGGTATCCCATTTCCAGGAAAAAGGCTATCGTGCGGGGGTGCGCAGGCGGTTTGTCATCTGGTTCATTGCGCTGGTGATTCTCTGTGGCGTGATGATATTGTGGTTGCCAAGATAGGGCGGGCCATTCATGGGGATGGTGCAGCGGGGCCAGGTTTTGAAACGCGGCTTCATGCACGTATAATCATGCCAATTCACACAGTCCCGTTTCACGCGGGGAAATCTTGACCATGGATTCGAGATCAGCACTGCCTGCCGGGAAAGACATCCGCAACCACTTGTCCAAAGCCGGCATTTATCCGACTTCCCAGCGCCAGGCCCTGGCGGGTATCCTTTTCGACAGGCACCAGCACCTCACGGCCGACCAGGTGTATGAGAGAGCCCGCAGAGAAGGCATCAAGGTATCCCGCGCGACGGTGTACAACACCCTGAACCTGTTCGTGGACAAGGGCCTGTTGCGGGAAATCTTCGTCAATGCTTCGCATACCTTCTACGATTCCAATGTCCATCCCCACTTTCATTTCTACAATATCGATGATGGCCGCCTGACGGACATGGAAGGCCGTGTGGCGGATGATCTGATCATGCAGAACCTGCCGCAGGGTACTGTCCTGGATGGAGTGGATGTGGTGGTGCGGGTTCGCAATCATTCCTGATTCCCTTTTTTCTCCTGATTATTCCTGCCGTATTGACACTTCTCAATGTTCTAGAACTAGACTAATTCTAATATATCACCTGCGTTTGCCATGGAAATGGTGATTTGCGCCAGGGAAGACATTCTTCCGGATGACGGACCACGCAACCGTCAGCAGTAACAGGTGGTATTCAAAATGATAAAGAAAACAGTATTTTCCCTGTGTATCACAGGATTCCTATCCCCGATCTTCGCTGCGGAGCCCATCCAGGTGATCCAGCCAGTGCAGAACATCAACCTGGCCCAGGTTGAACTGGGCAAAAAACTCTATTTCGATCCACGCTTGTCCAAATCGGGCTTCATTTCCTGCAACTCCTGCCATAACCTCAGCATGGGGGGCACGGACAACCTCAAGACCTCCATCGGGCACAAGTGGCAGCAGGGCCCCATCAATGCGCCCACGGTGCTCAACTCCAGCATGAATCTTGCCCAGTTCTGGGATGGCCGGGCCAGGGATCTGAAGGAGCAGGCTGGCGGCCCCATTGCCAACCCGGGCGAGATGGCTTCCAATCATTCCCTGGCGGTGGATGTGCTCAAGTCCATCCCCGGTTATGTGCGTGAGTTCAAGCTGGTGTACGGTAATGATGAGATTGATATCGACAAGGTTACCCAGGCCATTGCCGAGTTTGAAAAGACCCTGGTCACGCCCAATTCCCGTTTCGACCAGTGGCTGCTGGGCAAGCAGGATGCTCTCACTGAAAAAGAACTGGCAGGCTACACGTTGTTCAAGGAAAGCGGTTGCACCGGTTGCCACAACGGCCCCGCCGTGGGCGGAAATTCCTTCCAGAAAATGGGAGTGATGGAGCCCTATCACACCAGAAATCCCGCCAAGGGTCGTGCTGCCGTGACCGGCAAGGATGCAGACCGCTTCATGTTCAAGGTGCCTACCCTGCGCAACGTGGAGCTGACCTATCCGTACTTCCATGATGGCGAAGCCGAGACCCTGACCGAGGCGGTGGATATCATGGGCCGGCTGCAGTTGGGTCGCAAGTTCAGCAAGGAGGAGAATGCACAGATCGTGGCCTTCCTGAAGACGCTGACAGGTGAGCAGCCTGCGTTCCTCATGCCCATCCTGCCGCCTTCCGTGGATGCCACCCCCAGGCCGCAACCTTTCGACTAGACTGAATGTGTCATGAGAATGCGGGATTTTTCCAAGAACCGCATAGCGGTGCTGGTGATGCTTTGATTGGTATTTATCATGTAAATCATGTTGTTATGATCAGCTTTCAGCGCTCTTGTGAAATATTTGGGTTAGGCTGAAAATCTCAATCCGGCAACTGCAAATTTGCTGGGTTGATAATGTAGCCTTGGCAACGGCGTGTCAGCGCCGTGCCCGGGTTGGCAGGGTGTTGAAAAACACCTGTCTTTCGGTAGCCTGCTGCCGCACAAGGATGTGCGGCCATTTTCAATAACCATGGAAGGACTTTTTCAGTGCCCTGTCAGCCCAGTCTGTTCAAGCCGTACAGGGCGGCCACCCGGTAGGCTTCCGCCATGGTGGGGTAGTTGAAGGTGGTCTCGGCGAAATAGCGCAGGTTGTTGCCGCCGCCAGGCTGCGACATGATGGCCTGGCCGATGTGTATGATCTCCGCCGCCTCCTGGCCGAAGCAGTGTATGCCCAGGATCTCCAGGGTCTCCCGGTGGAACAGGATCTTCAGCATGCCCACCGTATGCCCGGAGATCTGCGCCCTCGCCAGGTTCTTGAATTCCGCCCGTCCCACTTCGAAGGGAATGTTCTGCTCGGTCAGTTCCGCTTCCGTGCGCCCCAGGGAACTGATCTCGGGGCTGGTATAGATGCCCGTGGGCACCTCGTCCACCAGGCGCCAGTCCACCTTGCCCTCGGCGATGTAGCTGCCCACGAAACGTCCCTGGTCGTAACTGGCGGAGGCCAGCCCCGGCGGGCCAGCCACGTCGCCCACGGCGAAGATGTGCTCCCGGGAGGACTGGAAACGTTCGTTGGTCTCGATCTGCCCACGGCTGTTGATGGCGATGCCCAGGTCTTCCAGGCCCATGTCCGCCGTATTGCCGGTGCGGCCATTGGCCCAGAGCAGGATGTCGGAACGGATCACCCGGCCGGACTTGCAGGTGAGGCTGACCTCGCCGTTACCGGTGGTGACGGAGTCCAGGGCCTCGTTGTGCAGCAGCAGCACGCCCTGGTCGCGCAGGTGATAGCTGAGGGCGTCCGTGACCTCGTCGTCCAGGAAGGAGAGCAGGCGGTCGCGGGTGTTCACCAGGTTTACCTTTACGTCCAGGTTGGCGAAGATGGATGCGTATTCACAGCCGATGACCCCGGCGCCGAAGATGGTCACCCGGCGGGGGGTGTGATCCAGGTCCAGCAGGCTGTCGCTGTCACGGATGGCCGGGTGGCTGAAATCCAACTGCGGCGGACGCCAGGGGCGGGAGCCCGTGGCGATGATGAAATGCTCGCCCTCCAGGCTCAGGGTGCTGCCGTCGGCGCGGGTGACTTCCAGCTTGTGAGCATCGATGAAGCGCCCCCGCCCGTGCACCACGTGCACGCCGTTGCGGGTGTAGTAGCGGTGCTGCATGCTCACCTGCTGACCGATGACCTGATCCGATGTGCGCAGCAACTGGGGCCAGGTGATGTCCATGGTGGACAGGGTATGCTCGAACAGGGGATGGTGGCGGTAGTCCGCCAACAACTGTATGGCATGGCGCAGGGCCTTGCTGGGAATGGTACCCCTGTGGGTGCAGTTGCCTCCCACCTGGCTTTGTTCTTCCACTACGGCGACCTTCATTCCCGCCTTGGCCAGGCGCATGGCCGCGCCTTCGCCGCCGGGGCCGCTGCCAATGATAACCACGTCATAAGTACTCATTTCTCAAGTCTTTCCAATTGATAATTGTTCTTGATAAGGCCTTTCGATACCCCTATATTGACACGATATCAAATACTCAGGGCAATACCATGAATATACGCGCTGCTTTCCTGTTTCTGGCCTGGCTGCTGCCGGCCGCGGGAATGGCCACGGAAACGGAACCGGCCACGGCCACGGTGGAGGAAATCACCGTGCCCCGGGTATTCCGGCTTGATGGCGTGGTCGAGGCGGTGAACCAGTCTACCATTTCCGCCCAGACCAATGGCCAGGTGGAAGCCATTTATTACGATGTGGACGATGTGGTGGAGGCCGGCGCCCTGCTGGTCAAGCTCAAGGACACGGAGCAGAAGGCGGCATTGCGCCGTGCCGAGGCGGATCTGCGCGCCGCCACGGCGGTGATGGCGGATGCCCGTTCCAATTACAAGCGCATCAAGGATCTGTTTGGCAAGAAACTGGTGTCGCGTTCTGACCTGGACAAGGCTCAGGCTTCCCTGGACACGGCCCGGGCCAAGCTGGATGCGGCCAGGGCGGCCCTGGCCCAGGCGAAGGAGCAGCTTAGCTACACCCGGGTCACGGCTCCCTACAAGGGCATCGTCACCGAACGTCATGTGCAGGTGGGGGAAGTGGCCCATCCGGGCACGCCCCTGATGAGCGGCATTTCCCTGGAGCAGTTGCGGGTGGCCGTGGATGTGCCCCAGAGCCTGATCATCGCCATCCGCAAGAAAGGCAGGGCACGGGTGCAGTTGCCCGATGGACGCTGGATCGAGGTCACGGATATGACCATCTTTCCCTTTGCCGATCCGGCTTCCAATACCTTCAAACTGCGCCTCATGCTGCCGAAGAACGTGGAGAACCTGTTCCCCGGCATGTTGGTGAAGACGGCCTTCGAGACCGGCATGGCTCCGGCCCTGGTGATTCCCGCTTCCGCCGTGGCCTATCGTTCCGAGGTCACTGGTGTGTACGTCCTGGATGAGGATGAACAGCGCATCCACTTCCGTTATGTGCGCCTGGGTGATGCCTTGGGTGAGGAGATGGTCACGGTGTTGTCCGGCCTGCAGGAAGGAGACCGGGTGTTTCTCGATCCCATTGGGGCGGGGGTGGCCCTGAAACGCCAGCGCAGCAAGGCGCGGGAGCAGGGCGGTCATGAATAAGACCAGGCTGGGTCTTTCCGGCTCCATTGCCAGGCGTTTCCAGTCCACCCAGATCACCCCCCTGCTGGCCCTGCTGGGCATGCTGCTGGGGGTGTTTGCCGTGCTGGTCACGCCCCGGGAGGAAGAGCCCCAGATCAATGTGACCTTCGCCAACGTGTTCATCGCCTTCCCCGGCGCCGCGGCCCGGGAGGTGGAGAGCCTGGTGTCCACCCCGGCGGAACAGGCCCTGTCGGAGATCGAGGGTATCAAGCACGTGTATTCTTCCTCCATGCCTGGCATGTCCGTGCTCACGGTGCAGTTCAAGGTGGGAGAAGACCGCACCGACGCCATCGTGCGCCTGTATTCCAAGATTTTCTCCAAGCTGGACTGGCTGCCTCCCAACCTGGGCGTGGGACAGCCCATCGTCAAGCCCATGGGCATAGATGACGTGCCCATCGTCAGCGCCACCCTGTGGAGCAAGGACCCGGCCATGGGCGCCTACGAGCTGGGTCTGGTGGCGCATGCCATCGAATCCGAACTCAAGCGGGTCCCCGGCACCCGGGATATCTATACCATCGGCGCGCCGGAGCGGGCGGTGAAGGTCATTATCGATCCCCAGGCCCTGGCGGGCTACGGCATCGACCTGAGTGACCTGCGCATGGCCTTGCAGGCGGGCAATGCCTCCCGGGACAACATAAAGGTCACGGCGGACAATCGGGAGATCCTGGTTCAGGCCGGAGTATTCTTCAGCAGTCCGGGGGAAGTGGCGGATCTGGTCGTTGGCATGAAGGATGGCAAACCCGTGTTTCTGCGGGACGTGGCCCGGGTGGAAGAGGGCGCCGACCTGCCCAAAAGCTATGTCTGGACCGGCCCCGGCCCGGCGGCCCCCGAGGTGCTGGACGCCGACTATCCGGCAGTGACCATTGCCGTGGCCAAGAAACCCGGCACCAACGCGGTACAGATCGCCCAGCGGGTGATCAAGCGTTTCGATGAGCTCAAGGGTATTTTCATTCCGGATAACGTGGAAGTGAGCATCACCCGTGACTATGGCGCCACGGCGGACGCCAAGGCGAAGAAGCTCATCAGCAAGCTGATCTTCGCCACCTCCTCGGTAATCCTGCTGGTGCTCATCACCCTGGGCTGGCGCGAGGCCATCATCGTGGGTGCGGCGGTGGCCGTGACCCTGGCCATCACCTTGTTCGCTTCCTGGGCCTGGGGTTTCACCCTCAACCGGGTTTCCCTGTTCGCCCTGATCTTCTCCATCGGTATCCTTGTGGATGACGCCATCGTGGTGGTGGAAAACATTCACCGGCACCTGAGCATGGGAGGCAGAAAACTGCTGGAGGCCATTCCCGCCGCCGTGGACGAGGTGGGCGGCCCCACCATTCTTGCCACCTTTACCGTCATTGCCGCGCTGCTGCCCATGGCCTTCGTCACCGGGCTGATGGGCCCCTACATGAGCCCGATACCCATCAATGCCTCCATGGGCATGCTCATCTCCCTGGCGGTGGCCTTCATTTTCACCCCCTGGCTCACCAACCATCTGCTGGCGCACATGGCCGGGGGGAATGCAGCGGGCCATGAAGAAGCGGCGCAAGGCGGACTGGATCGTTTCTTCGGCGTCATCATGCGCCCTTTCCTGCACGAGAAGAAAGGCAGGCGCAACCGCTGGCTGCTGCTGTTGGGTGTTCTGGCGCTGATTGCCGCGTCCATCTCCCTGGTGGTGGGCAAGCAGGTGATCATGAAAATGCTGCCTTTCGACAACAAGTCCGAGTTCCAGATCGTTCTGGACATGCCCGAGGGCACCTCCCTGGAACAGACCAGCCTGACCCTGAACGAGATTGCCGCCTATCTGTCCACGGTGCCGGAGGTGCGTGATTACCAGGTGTACGCGGGCACGGCGGCGCCCATCAGTTTCAATGGCCTGGTGCGTCAGTATTATCTGCGGGAAGGGGCGCACCTGGGAGATATCCAGGTGAATCTGGTGGACAAGCATCACCGGGAGCGCAAGAGCCACGAGATTGCCCTGTCCGTGCGCGACCGGGTACAGGCCATCGCCTCCAGCTATGATGGCAATGCCAAGATCGTGGAAGTGCCCCCGGGGCCGCCGGTACTCTCGCCGCTGGTGGCGGAGATCTACGGCATTGATTACGAGGGGCAGATCGAGGCGGCGAAAAAAGTGCGCGATGTCTTCGAGGACACGCCGGACATCGTGGACGTGGATGATTCGGTGGAGTTTCCCTCGGACAAGGCCGTGGTGGTGGTGGACCGCGCCCGGGCCGCGCGCCTGGGCATTTCCCAGGCGGACGTGGCCCAGGCCCTGTCCACGGTGCTGGATGGAGAAGACATGGCCTTTATACACGGCACCAACCTGAAATATGCCGTGCCCATACGGGTGCGCTTGAGCGAGGCCGCCCGCGCCGACCTGGATCAGGTTCTGGCCTTCAAGATACGCGGGCGCAACGGCAGCTTCGTGCCCCTGTCCGAGGTGGTATCCGTGGTGCCTTCGGAAAGGGAGTACAGTATCCATCACAAGGATCTGCTGCCCGTGGTCTATGTGCTGGGGGACATGGCGGGGCAGACCGACAGCCCCCTGTATGGCATGTTCGATATCTCCGCCCGCCTGGAGGAGCAGGGCGGTCCGGTGCAGTGGTTCCTCAGCCAGCCGGCCAACCCCTATGAATTCAGCCTCAAGTGGGATGGTGAATGGCAGGTTACCTACGAGACTTTCCGCGACATGGGTATCGCCTATTCCGTGGGTTTGCTGCTCATCTACCTGCTGGTGGTGGCCCAGTTCCGTTCCTATCTGGTTCCCCTGGTGATCATGGCGCCCATTCCTCTGACCGTCATCGGTATTCTGCCGGGACATGCCTTGCTGGGCGCCCAGTTCACGGCCACCTCCATGATCGGCATGATTGCCCTGGCGGGCATCATCGTGCGCAACTCCATCCTGCTGGTGGACTTCATCAATCAGGAGGTTCGCGCCGGTTCCAGTTTCGAGGCTGCCGTGGTGCGTTCGGCGGCGGTGCGGGCAAAGCCTATTGTGCTTACCGCCGTGGCGGCCATGATGGGGGCGTTTTTCATTCTTGATGATCCCATCTTTTCCGGTCTGGCGGTGGCGCTGATCTTCGGGTTGTTCGTGTCCACCATACTCACTCTGGTGGTGATTCCCGTGGTGTATTACGGCGTGATGAAAAAACGCCTGACCAAGATGCTTGCCCAGGCCTGACGACGGGGCGCTCGGGCGTTGCAGGGGCGCTTCCCGTGGGGATGCGCATGGCGGGCGGCAGTGGTTGCGCGCCGTGCGGGGTGGTTATTCTTCCCGGGGGCCTTCCCCCGCCTCAACCATCGAGGGGGCTGTTTCCCTTCAATGCGGCCTCTATGCGCAATAGCTCCAGAATGTTCTCCATGTTGACGATGCCCGCCAGGCGCCCGTTACGGGTCACGGCAACGATGTGGCAGGCGCAGTCCTGCAGTTCCCTCATGACCTTTTCCAGGGGCTCGTTGATGTCCGCCCGGGGAATATCCGTCTGCATGTAGCTTGCCACGGGGGCCAGGGCCCCCTGTTCCTGCAGGCCGCGCAGCAGGTTGTCCTGTGTCAGCACGCCAATGATTTCGCCATCCTCCAGTACGGGAAAGTCTTTTTGCACGCCTTCCAGTGTTAGCTGTATTGCCCGAGACAAGGCATCCTGAGGGGACAGGGTCTGGAAACGGGTGATGATGGCATGCTCCAGAGTGCTGTTCTGGAGCAGGCTCTTTACTTCTTCGGTGCCGGCCTCGGCCATGGCGCCAATCCACACGAACAGGGCGATGAACAGCAGGAAGGGGTTGTACAGCAGGCCCGCCAGTCCCAGCCAGAGGGCGAAGGCCTGGCCAATGGCGGCGGCGGAGCGGGTGGCCTTGAGGTGATCCATGCGCAGGGCCAGCACGGCCCGTAACACCCGGCCGCCATCCATGGGAAAGGCGGGCAGCAGGTTGAACAGGGCCAGAAACAGGTTCAGGGTCGCCAGTTGCTGTAACATGCCGCCTTCCGTGATCAGGGAAACGCTGTTCGTGGTGGCTTCTCCCCAGGTAGAGAGCCACAGCCAGAGCAGACCGGCGATCACGAAATTCACTGCCGGGCCGGCCAGGGCCACGAGGATTTCCTGTTTTGGATCATCCGGCATTTTCTCCATGGAGGCCAGGCCGCCGATGGGCAACAGAGTGATATCGCGGGTACGGATGCCGAAATGCCGGGCGGTGAGGGCGTGTCCCAGTTCATGCAGCAGCACGCAGCCGAAAAGGGCCAGGATGAACCCCAGGCCGTGAAGAACCGCCATCAGGCTCTGTTCGCTACGCCAGTAGCTCAGGGCGATCCACAGAAGCAGAATGAGAAAAGTGGCATGAATATAGACGGGGATGCCCGCCAGGCTTCCGAGGCGCAGAGCCCATTTCACTGAAGGACCGGCGGGTTGGTTTTTCATGGTTTGTTCAGAAAATAATCGAGAAAGGCCAGCATGTCGGCGGCTTCTTCTATGCGCTTGCTGGTGGGTTTCCCGGCACCGTGGCCCGCCCGGGTCTCGATACGGATGAGTATGGGGTTGTCGCAGGCCTGGGCCGCTTGCAGCGCCGCGGTGAACTTGAAGCTGTGAGCCGGGAACACCCGGTCATCGTGATCGGCGGTAGTGACCAGTGTGGGTGGATAACAGACGCCGGGCTTCACGTTATGGTAGGGCGAATAGGCGTATAGCGCCTTGAACTCCGCCTCGTTGTCCGGGGAGCCGTAGTCCGATTCCCAGGCCCAGCCGATGGTGAACCTGTTGAAGCGCAGCATGTCCATGACCCCCACGGCGGGCAGGGCCGCGGCGAACAGATCCGGGCGCTGCAGCAGGACGGCGCCGACCAGCAGGCCGCCGTTGCTGCCGCCCATGATGCCCAGGTGCCCGGGTGATGTATATCCGTTTTGCACCAGCCATTCGCCGGCGGCAATGAAATCATCGAATACATTCTGCTTGCGGGTTCTGGTGCCGGCCTGATGCCATTCCTCGCCATACTCACCCCCGCCCCGCAGGTTTGCTACCACGTAGATGCCGCCGGCTTCCATCCAAGCCAGGCGGGAAACCGAGAACCAGGGAGTGAGGGAGATGTTGAAACCGCCATAGCCGTACAGCAGGGTGGGGGTCTTGCCGTTGGGCTTCAGATCCTTGCGGTGGCTGATGAACATAGGGATGCGGGTGCCGTCCTTGCTTTTGTAGAACACCTGGCGGGTGACATAGTCGTCCGGATTGAACTTGAGCCTGGGCGCCTTGAACAAACGGCTCTCGCCGGTTTCCAGGTTCAGGTGATAAATGCGGTTGGGAGTGTTGAAGCTGGTCCAGGAATAGAATGTTTCCTTGTCTGTGCGTTTGCCCGAGAAACCAGCCGCGCTGCCCATGCCGGGCAGTTTCAGCTCCCGGGGCTCGCCTTTCAGGGGATGGATGACCACCTTGTGCCAGGCATCATGCAGATAGCTCAGAATGAAGCTGTCGTTGATCATGCTGGCGGTTTCCACGGTGTCCGGGCCTTGCGGCACGATTTCCTTCCAGTTTTTCCGGGCCGGGTTTTCCAGGTCGATTTCCAGAATGCGTCCCCGGGGGGCGTCGTCATTGCTCAGGAACCAGAAACGGGAGCCTTTATTGCCCAGATATTCGTAACTGGCCTGCCAGGTCTCGATGACCGGACGTATCCCTTTTTCCGGGTGCCGGAGATCCTGGAAATAGAGCAGGTTCTTTTGTTCCGTGCCCCGGCCGACGCTGATCAGCAGATAGTGGCCGTCGTCCGTGGCCGTACCCCCGAAAAACCATTCCTTGTGATCGGGCCGGTGATAGACGAGACGATCCTGTTCCTGCGGGTCACCCAGACGGTGGTAGTACAGCTTGGGGAAGTAATTGATGCTTTTCAGCTTCTGACCTTCCCCGGGGGCATCATAGCGGGCATAGTAGAAACCCTTGCTGTCGGCGCTCCAGGAGACGCCGGAGAATTTTATCCATTTGAGCCGGTCATCCAGATCCTGGCCGCTGTCGATGTTCCGCACCCGCCACTCGGTCCAGTCGGAGCCGGCGTCGGATACGCCGTAGGCGTAGTATTTTCCGTCAGGGCTGACGGCCGCGCCCTTGAGCGCCACGGTGCCGTCCTCGGACAGTTCGTTGGGGTCGATGAGCACCCGGGGGCTGTCTTCCAGATGGCGCATGGTATAGACCAGGGATTGGTTCTGCAGGCCGTCGTTGCGCGTGAAGAAATAGCGTCCGCCCTCTTTCCAGGGCACGGAATAGCGTTCGAAATTCCACAGTTCCGTGAGGCGTTGACGGTACTTTTCCCGGGCGGGAAAGCGTTTCAGCCAGCTTTCCGTGAGGCGGTTCTCCGCTTCCACCCACTGGCGGGTGCGAGGAGAATCCAGTTCTTCCAGCCAGCGGTAGGGGTCTGCTACCCGGATGCCGTGGTAGTTATCGGCCTGGTTGCCCCTGGGAGCATCCGGATAGGAAATGCCGGCCGCCGTGGCGGCGCCGGACAGGACAGCGAGCAGAATGAGAGCGGGGCCTCTGTTGGTGAACCGGAAAGTCATGGGCGTCCTTGTGTCCGTGGTTTGGTCTGGTTTCCGCGATTATAGACGCTCATGGTTGGTGAAAAGGAAGTTTTTGGATGGCATGCCGGTTCCGTGCCGTGGACAGGAATTCATTGGCGCAAAGCGCCCATGAAGAGTAAAATAACTTGTTTGCATATAATCAGTTTCGATTCGCAACCACCGGGAACTCATCTTGGCTACCGACAAACCCCTGAATCTGCTGGATCTGGACCGCGAGGCCATGGAGGACTACTTCGTGAGCCTGGGCGCCAAGCCTTTCCACGGGCGCAACGTGCTGAAGTGGATTCACAAGCATGGCGTCACGGATTTCGGTCAGATGACCGACCTGTCCAAGAAGCTGCGTGCCGCCCTGGAGGCCGGCGCGGAAGTGCGCCTGCCCGAGATCATCCTGGAAAAGCCGTCCGTGGATGGCACGGTGAAATGGGTCATGGAACTGCACGACGGGCAGCGGGTGGAGACGGTCTATATCCCCGACGGCAACCGCAGCACGGTCTGTGTTTCCTCCCAGGTGGGCTGCGCCCTGGACTGTTCCTTCTGCTCCACCGCGAAACAGGGCTTCAACCGTAATCTCACCACGGGTGAGATCATCGGGCAGGTCTGGCACGCCACCCGGCGGATGGGCAAACCGCCTACCAACGTGGTGCTCATGGGCATGGGCGAGCCCCTGGCCAACTTCGAACCCGTGGTCAGGGCCATGGATCTCATGCAGGACGACCTGACCTACATGCTGTCCAAGTACCGGGTAACCATCAGTACCTCCGGCATCGTGCCCAATCTCTACCGCCTGCGGGAAGTGTCGGACGTGAGCCTGGCCGTATCCCTGCATGCGCCGGACAATGCCCTGCGTGACGAGCTGGTGCCGATCAACCGGAAGTACCCCCTGGAAGAGCTGATTCCCGCCTGCCGGGAGTTCGTGAAGAACGACAAGCGCCGCAAGGTGACCTGGGAATACGTGATGCTGGACGGCATCAACGACAGCATCGCCCATGCCAAAGCCCTGATCCGGCTTCTCGAGGGCACTCCTTCCAAGATGAACCTGATTCCCTTCAACCCCTTCCCGGGCACGGACTACCGCAGTTCTCCACCGGAGCGCATCGAAGCCTTCCGTCAGAAACTCCTGAAGGCGGGCATCATGGCCATCCTGCGCAAGACCCGGGGTGACGATATCGACGCCGCCTGCGGCCAGTTGGTTGGCAAGGTGCGGGATCGCAGCGGGCGCACGGAAGTATCCCTGCGTATGCGCCAGCAGCGGAGGTTGGCCTCATGAGACTGATTGGCCTGGCCATGCTGTTCCTGCTGCTCGGGGGCTGCAACCAGGGGCTGGTGCAGGGGGAGAATGATTCCAGCACCGGGAACCTGGGAAACAACAACCTCGGCGATGAGGCATCTGATGTTTATGTGCAACTGGCCTATGAATACCTGCGCCAGGGCGATTACACCACGGCACTGAAGAAAGCCAAGAAAGCCGTTGCCAAGGGAAGGCGTAACGGAAATGCCCACCTGGTACTGGCGCTGATCTACGAAACCCTGGGAGAAAATGATTCGGCAAGCGCTGCCTACCGCCGTTCCCTGGATGTGGACCCGAAGAATCCCTATGCGCTGAATGCCTATGGCAGCTATCTGTGCAAGCTGCAAGAGTATCAGTCGTCGCTGCCCTATTTTGACAAGGCCCTTGAGAATCCCCTCTATCAGACGCCCTGGGTTGCCCTGTCCAATGCGGGCACCTGCGCCAGGAAGGCCGGCCTGGATGACAAGGCGGAAGATTACCTGTTGCGCGCTCTTGAACGCAATCCGTCCTATGCGCCGGCCCTGTACCAGATGGCCCAGTTGCGTTTCGATCAGGGCAAGTACCTGTCCACGCGCGCTTATCTGCAACGGTATCGGGAGGTGGCAAAGCCGACGGCGGAGCTGCTGTACCTGAGCATCCTGACCGAACGCAAGCTCGGCAATGCCCACCAGGAAAGAAGTGACACCATGTTGCTGAAATCCAGCTTTCCCGATTCCAGGCAGGCTCGGTCCCTGGACAATTGAGTGTGGTCATGGCAAGCGTGAGAAACAAGAAGCGCCAGGCATCCGGGAAAAGCGACAAGGCTGTCGTGGCCAGCGTGCCTTCTCCCGGCAGCCGGCTGAGGCAGGCGCGGGAGGCGCTGGGCATGGAGATTGCCACCCTTGCCGAACAGCTGCACCTGAGCAAGGCCATGGTGCAGGCTCTGGAAGAAGAGAACTACGAGGTTCTGCCGGCACGAGTCTTCGTGCGCGGCTATTACCGGAATTTTGCCCGGCTGGTGAATGTGCCGGAAGAAGTGGTCCTGTCCGAGTTCGAAAAACGCTGTCCCGAGGGGGAGGACTGTACCGTACCGCCTGCCGTGGCCCAGGGGGTGCGGAAAGAGATCCGCAGCAGTCATGGCGTGGTGCGGCTGGTGACCTGGCTGGTGATCATTGCCTTGTTGACGACCTTCGGCCTGTGGTGGAAGTCCAACCTGGAGAAGGGAGCGCAGGTAATCGGAACGGATGACGAACTGGCCATTGCTGTCGGCAAGGAGGAAAGCAGTGCTTCGGTGAACAAGGCTGTTGCGGGTGATGTGACAGCGAGTGTTGCCGATATCCAGCCGGAATCCGCCGAGGTTTCCGGGATGACACCCCAGCCGACACAGCCCCTGCCGGAAGAAACATTACCGCAGACTGATTCAACAGCTTCCACCGAGAGCGCGGAGCCCCCGGCAGAGGAGGCCGCCAGCGGCACGGAAGAAGACGAAGTAGCCCCCGAGCCGGCTCCGCAAGCCGCATCTCCCCGCGTACTCCTTTCGTTCAAGGGTGATTGCTGGGTGGATGTACGCGGCGCGAACAGGAGCTTCAAGATGGTGGGCAAGCGCAAGGCCGGAGAGCAAATCGAGCTGACCGGCGAGTTCCCCTACAAGATGGTGTTGGGGAACGCGCGCAACGTGACCATTCTGATCGACGGAAAGCCTTATGATCTTGCTCCTCATACCAGGGGCAATGTCGCCAAACTAACCCTGGAACCAGCAGCAGAATAGATGGCCAAGAAGATTCAGGCAGTGCGGGGAATGCGAGACATACTCCCCGAGCAGACCCCCCTGTGGCAGTTCGTGGAAAACACCGCGCGGCGGGTATTCCAGTCCTACGCCTACCGTGAAATCCGTACGCCGGTACTGGAGATGACCGAGCTGTTCAAACGCTCCATCGGTGAGGTCACGGACATCGTGGAGAAGGAAATGTACACCTTCGAGGACAGGAATGGTGATTCCCTGACCCTGCGTCCCGAGGGCACTGCGGGTTGTGTGCGCGCCTGTATGGAGAACGGCCTGCTTCACAACCAGATTCAGCGCCTGTGGTACCAGGGCGCCATGTTCCGCCACGAGCGGCCGCAGAAAGGCAGATACCGCCAGTTCAAGCAGATTGGCCTGGAGGCCTATGGCATGGCGGGACCGGATATCGACCTGGAGGTGATTCTGGTTACCGCCAGGCTGTGGAAGGAACTGGGCATTCCCGGGCTGGAACTGCAAATAAACACATTGGGAACGCCGGACGAGCGCAAGGCCTACCGCGCGCGCCTGGTGGAATATTTGCGGGAACACCGGGATCAACTGGACGAGGACAGCCTGCGCCGTCTGGAGACCAACCCCCTGCGGGTGCTGGACTCCAAGAATCCGGACATGGCGGATGTCATAGCGGGGGCCCCGACTCTCATGGATGACCTCGGTGAGGAATCCCGCGCGCATTTCGGGGTCATCACCGCCGGGCTGGAAGCGGCCGGAGTGGACCATGTGGTCAATACCCGTCTGGTGCGCGGCCTGGATTATTATTCCCGCACCGTGTTCGAGTGGGTGACCGACCTGCTGGGGGCGCAGGGAACCGTGTGTGCCGGTGGCCGCTACGATGGCCTGGTGGAACAGCTTGGCGGCAGGCCCACTCCCGCGGTGGGTTTTGGCATGGGCGTTGACCGTGTGGTGGCTGTGCTGGAAGAACTGGGTTCTGCTCCCACGGACGGTGACCCTCATGTCTATCTGGTGCTGGCCGGAGACCAGGCGCGGGCGCCGGGGCTGGTGCTGGCCGAGGAGCTGCGCAACGCCTTGCCCGGCCTGAGATTGCAGGTAAACTGTGGCGGAGGCAGCTTCAAGTCCCAGTTCAAGAAGGCGGACAGGAGTGGCGCCCGGGTGGCACTGATCCTGGGTGAGGACGAATTGCAGCAACAGACGGTTGGCGTCAAGTGGCTGCGCGAGCAGCGGGATCAGGTTTCCCTGGCCCACGACCAGCTCGCAGCGTTTCTGAAAGAAGAGATTGGAGAGTGATCGAGTGAGTAGCTATCAAACGGAAGAAGAACAGGTCGAAGCCCTGAAGAAATGGTGGAAGGAAAACGGCAAGTGGGCCATTGGCGGCATCGTGCTGGGACTGGCGGTGGTCGGTGGCGGCAAGGGCTGGATGGAATACCAGCGTGTGCAGGCGGAGAACGCCTCGGCCAACTACGAAGGATTCGCCCAGGCGGCGCGTGGCAGCGACCTGGATGCCGCGGTACAACGCGGTGAAGCCCTGATGAAGGAATATCAGGGATCCACCTACGCCCTGTTCACCGCCCTGGACCTTGCCCGCCTGCAGATCGAGGCCGGAGACAAGGACAAGGCCAGAACCCGCCTGCAATGGGTAATTGACAATGCCGGTGACGAAGCCATCGGCAAACTGGCGAAGGTGCGCCTGGCGCGCCTGTTGCTGGACATGGATGCCCTGGACGAGGCATCCACCCTGGCGGCCAACCCGGCGGACGATTCCTGGATGGGTGAGTTCCTCAGCATCCAGGCGGAAGTCAAGCTGGCCCGAGGTGACAGGGAAGGCGCGCGCGGCGATTTTGCCAGGGCGCTGGAGAAGGGTGTAAGCAATCCGGCCCTGGTGCGCATGAAGCTGGTGGAGCTGGGCGGTTAGATGAACATGACTCGCTGGCTCCTGTTGCCCGTACTTGCAGCGACGCTTGCCGGCTGCGGCACCATGGCGGATCCCACCACCTGGTTTGATAGTGACGATCCCGCCCTGGAACCCGCGGAACTGGTCGATTTCACCCCCGTGGTCAAGCCGCGGCTGCGCTGGAGCCTGGATATCGGTGATACAGGGACGGCTTACAACCGCCTCATGCCCGCGGTGCGGGATGGCGTGGTTTACGTGGTTGACATGGAAGGCGACCTGCGCGCCCTGGATGCGGAAACCGGCGCACAGTCCTGGCTGGTGGAGACGGGGCTGCCCGTGTCCGCCGGTCCTGGTGTGGGCAATGATCTCGTTGTCATTGGCACCAGTGAAGCCCAGGTCGTCGCTTTCTCACTGGAATCGGGCGAGGAACGCTGGCGCAGGGATCTGAGCAGCGAAATCCTGGCCGCGCCGGCGGTGGGCGATGACGTGATCGTGGTGCACACCGCGGATGGCAAGCTTGTCGGGCTGAACGCCCCTGACGGTGAACAGCTCTGGATCTACGATCACAAGGTGCCGGTGCTTACCCTGCGCGGCAGCAGCAGTCCCGTCATCAGTGGCGGTACGGTGTATTGCGGGTTGGCGGGCGGAAAAATGGTTGCACTGGCCCTGGATACCGGGCTGGTGGAATGGGAACAGCATGTCACCGTGCCCAGTGGCCGTTCCGACCTGGAGCGCATGGTGGATGTGGATGCCGATCCCCTGGTGTACAGCGGCACGGTTTACGGCGCGGCCTACCAGGGTGACGTGGCGGCCATGGGTGAGGGCAGCGGCAAGATCTTCTGGAAACGGGAGATGTCGGTGTACAACAACATGGCTGCCAACTGGCAGCAACTGGCGGTGACCGACGCCCGGGGAAACGTCTGGTCCCTGGATCCGGATTCCGGCTCGGCGCGCTGGCGCCAGCAGGCGCTGAAAAACCGGGCGCTCACCGCGCCGGCCATCCAGGGTGACTATACCGTGGTGGGCGATTTCGAAGGTTACCTGCACTGGTTGTCTTCCGCCGATGGTTCCATGGCTGCACGCATGGATGTGGGTGACGCCATTGTTGCACCACCGGTGGCGGTGGATGACGTGCTCTATGTTCTCACCAGTGATGGCAGGCTCGTTTCACTGGGGCTGCCGGAAGAGTAGGACATGCTTCCTGTCATCGCCCTGGTGGGCCGTCCGAATGTCGGCAAATCCACCCTCTTCAACCGCCTCACCCGCAGCCGGGATGCCCTGGTGGCGGACCAGCCCGGACTGACCCGGGACCGCCAGTACGGTGTGGGTCGGTTGGGTAGTCGTCCCTACGTGGTGGTGGATACCGGAGGTATCAGCGGCGAAAAGGAAGGCGTGGAAGTGCTCATGGACAGGCAGGTGCGCCTGGCCATCGAGGAAGCGGATCACGTGTTCTACCTGGTGGATGCGCGGGAAGGCCTGGCGGGCGCCGACGAGCAGATTGCCGCCGAGCTGCGCAAGACCGGCAAGCCCATTACCGTGGTGGCCAACAAGTCCGAGTCCCTGGACAGGGAGGTGGCGGCGGCCGAGTTCCATGCCCTGGGGCTGGGAGAGCCCGTGGCGATTTCCGCGGCCCATGGGCGGGGCGTCAAGCCCCTGGTCAACCAGGTTCTCGCAACCCTGCCGCCCGCCGAGGAAGTGCCGGAAGAGGAACGCGGCGGGGTGCAGATCGCCGTGGTGGGCCGGCCCAACGTGGGCAAGTCCACTCTCATCAACCGGCTGCTGGGGGAAGAACGCCTGGTGGCCTTCGACCAGCCTGGCACTACCCGGGACAGCATCCGCGTGCCCTTCGAGCATGAAGGGCGAAACTATACCCTCATCGATACCGCCGGTGTGCGCCGCCGGGCGCGCATCAACGAGGCCATAGAGAAGTTCAGCATCATCAAGACCCTGCAGGCCATGGAGGCAGCCAACGTGGTGTTGCTGGTGCTGGATGCCCACCAGGGCATCTCCGAGCAGGATGCCACCCTGGCTGGTCACGTGGTGGACAGCGGCCGCGCCCTGGTGGTGGTGATCAACAAGTGGGATGGGCTGCGGAGTGACGAACGGGAGCGCATCAAATCGGAGCTGGAGCGCAAGCTGCCCTTCCTTTCCTTTGCAGAGGTGATGTTCATCTCCGCCTTGCATGGCACCGGGGTAGGGCATCTGATGAAAGCGGTGGATGCCGCTTACCGGGCCGCGGTTTCCGATCTCAAGACTTCGGATCTCACCAACATCCTCGAACAGGCGGTGATGGAGCATCAGCCCCCGCTTGCGCGGGGACGGCGCATCAAGCTGCGCTATGCTCACCAGGGCGGCAAGAATCCACCTATTATCGTCATCCACGGCAACCAGACGGACGCCGTGCCCGCCAGCTATCAGCGCTACCTGGTAAACCGTTTCCGCAAGGCTTTCAAGCTGTGGGGTACCCCGGTGCGCATCGAGTTCCGTACCGGCGACAACCCCTTCAAGGGGCGGCGCAACAAGCTCACCGCCCGCCAGCAGCAGAAGCGCCGGCGGCTGATGAAACACGCCAGGCGGAAGTGACATGCGTATCGGTCACGGTTACGACGCCCATCGTTTCGGTCATGGTGATCATGTGGTTCTTGGCGGTGTGAGCATTCCCCATGATCAGGGACTGATTGCCCATTCCGATGGTGACGTGCTCATCCATGCCTTGTGCGACGCCCTGCTGGGGGCGGCTGGACTTGGGGATATCGGGCGTCATTTTCCCGATACGGAGGCAGCCTGGAAGGATGTGGACAGCCGTGTCCTGCTGCGCAAGGTGGTCGGCTCGTTGCGGGAAGCCGGGTTGATGGTTGGCAACGTGGACGCCACGGTAATTGCCCAGCGGCCGCGTCTGGGTGGATATATCGCGCTGATGCGGGAACGGCTTGCCGAGGATCTGGGTGTGGAAGCCGCCCGGGTGAACGTCAAGGCCACAACCACGGAGAAGATGGGCTTCACCGGGCGGGGCGAGGGCATTGCCGCTCACGCCGTGGTGCTGCTGCATGAGTGATCCGGTGGTGACGCTGCCCCGCGCCTGGGGCGGTCCCGCGGGCAGTGGCAGTCTCAGGGTCACTCCCGAGGACTTCCAGGTGGTTGAGGATCTTGGGCTGGAGCCGTCCGGCGCGGGTGAGCACGTGCTGCTGAAGATTCGCAAGCGCAATCTCAATACCCTGGAAGTGGCCCGGCATATCGCCCGCCTGGCCGGCGTGCGCCCGCGGGATGTGAGCTACGCGGGTCTCAAGGACAGGGTGGCGGTCACCACCCAGACCTTTTCTGTTCATCTGCCGGGCAAGGCAGACCCCGATTGGAAACTCCTGGAAGGCGATAACCTGCGGGTCATCGAGGCGGCCCGCCATCATCGCAAGCTGCGCCGGGGCACCCTGCGGGGCAATCGCTTCCATCTGCGCATCCCCGATTTCCACGGTGATGCCGGCCTGCTGTCGGAGCGCCTGGAACAGATTGCCGGCAATGGCGTTCCCAACTATTTCGGCAGCCAGCGTTTCGGTCGGGAAGGCAGCAATCTGCAACGGGCGCAGGCCCTGTTTGCCGGTGAGCTGAAGAAAGTTCGCCGGGACAAGCGTGGTATCTGGTTGTCTGCCGCCCGCTCCTGGCTGTTCAACCTGGTGCTGGCGGAGCGTGTACGGCAGGGGAACTGGAACCAGTTGCTGGAAGGGGATGTGATGCAACTGGCGGCGGGAAGCGGCCAGTTCCGGGCGGAGGGAGACGAGAACCTGATCGAGCGGCTGCAACGCCAGGAAGTGCATGTCACCGGGCCATTATGCGGCCGGCCTTCCCGCGCCCTGGAACCGGAAGGAGCCGCCATGGAGCTGGAATCTTCCGTGCTTTCCGGGCATTCGTCGTGGATCCATGGCCTGCGGCGTTTTGGCCTGGATGCTGACCGGCGGGCTCTGCGCATGCCGGTTCAGGCATTGGAATGGAACCGGGATGGTTCCGTTCTGGAGCTGAATTTTTTCCTGCCCCCAGGCAGCTATGCAACGGTAGTCGTACGGGAATTGCTGGGCTGAGGGCGATATAGCCAGTCGTTGGCCGAACACCGCAGACCCGTCAGAAAAACAGTTTCCTGAAGTCCGGCTCATCCATGGAAGCGATGATTTCTTCCAGTTCGTCCAGCAGGTTCATGATCTTCAGGGATTCTGCGTTCAGCGTGGAAAACAGCTTTTTCGCCTCATCGAGTTCCGCCCGGGTGGGCTCGGCTTTCTTTCCCAGCAGCCGTCCGAACAGGCTGACCTTGCGTTCGCGGAAAAGCAGGTCGAATATCTGCAGGTAAGTGGAGTGGAGCGCCGTGTGGGGCGCTTCGATGGCTCTGAAAACGCTGTATTTGCGCAGTGCCTGCCCCTCGCCATAATACCATTGCCCAAAGCCGCATTCTGTTTCGTTGAGTGGCAACTGGTCATTCTTTACCGGCACACCCTGCATCAGGATCTGGGCGTTGCTGACCCAGCGCCGGTGGGCCTTTTTTGCATCACGCAGCTTGCCAATGATTTTTTTCTTTTTCTCCAGCATCTCCAGTCTCCTTTGTTTGAACCTGATTTATTATTTGAACCTGAATCCGTGGGTTCATCGGGACGCATGGCGCAAGCTTTTGATCCGTCAAACTATATGAAAAATCTCGCCAGACCTGAGAGTATGGCCGCGGTTTTTCATTACGTTATCCAAATCAATATCTTGCACTCTGTGTCCACGGATTCAGATTTGAAAATTTTGCTTGTTTGCCCGCAACCATCGCTTCATTTCACACAGGTCTCACATTTGGCGCCTAAAGACAATTACCGTTCACGGAATGCTTCGTACACAGGGCTGTCCTGATGGCTGAAAATCACAATGGATGACTGCCGGCTTTTGTTGTTTGAATTATTCACGGGGCTTGCGACGAATGGGAAAATGACTGTCGTTGCATGCCGTATGATAGTGCAGCCGGATGCAGGAATTCTATCCCTTGATTTGGTTGCTTGGAAGCCGGCTTCATGGGTATTAATCGGGGTTCTGGTCGATCAATGACATGATTCGGGCAACCGGGGTTCCGGGTCAGGGTTGTTCCCACTTCCGTGAGAGCAGGACATAGACGGCGCCAGTGCCTCCATCCCAACGAGGGGCCGAGCAGAAGGCCAACACTTCCTTCTTTTGTGGCAACCACTGATTGATACGTTGTTTCAGCACCGGTTGTTGTGAGGAACCCCGGCCCTTGCCGTGGATGATGCGCACGCAGCGCCGTCTGGCGCCGATGCTCTGGTTCAGAAAGTGTCCCAGGGCCTGGCGCGCGTCGCGGACGCGCATGCCGTGCAGGTCCAGGGTGGCTTCCGGATCCAGCACGCCACGCCGCAGATCCGACCACAGGCGATGTTGAATGCCCGGGCGGCGAAACTCCAGGAAATCCGGGGTGTCTTCCTGGGTGTCTGCGAATTCTTCGTCCGGCGGTTCTTCTCGGCGCGGTTCCAGGGGAATCGGACGCCTGCGTTGCTTCCAGGGGGAGGCCTTGTCGTGTTCCAGGGGTTTTACACCCTGCATGGCCTCGCGGAAAACACTGAACTCATCGTCGGATTCTTTGTCTCTGGAATTCATGCACGAATTATACCCGACCAGCACCGGGCTGCCCTGGCGCTGCATTCATCGAAGGGTATTCAACTGTGTGGCCCCGGCCTGTTTCGGTTAAAATTGCGCGATGCGAATACTGTTGAGCAATGACGACGGCTACCAGGCGCCGGGACTGAGGGCGCTGGCGGCAGTCCTGGAAACCGTGGCGGAAGTGGTGGTAGTGGCGCCGGACCGGGATCGTAGCGGCGCCAGCAATTCGCTGACCCTGGAAATGCCCATTCGCGCCCACAATATGGATGATGGTTTTATCCGGGTGGAAGGCACTCCAACGGACTGCGTGCACCTTGCCATCACCGGCCTGCTGGAGGAAGAACCGGACATGGTCGTTGCCGGTATCAATGCCGGCGCCAACATGGGAGACGATGTGATCTATTCCGGGACAGTGGCGGCCGCGACCGAAGGGCGTTTTCTCGGCTATCCCGCCATGGCCGTATCCATGGCCTCTCATGCGCCCAGGCATTTCGAAACCGGCGCTCAGGTCGCGCTGCAGCTCATCCAGCGCCTGCAACGCAAACCCCTGGCTGCCGAATCCATCCTCAACGTGAACGTGCCGGATCTGCCCATGGAAGATATCCGGGGCTTTCAGATTACCCGCCTCGGCCATCGTCACAAGGCGGAACCCGTGGTTCGGGAACGGGACCCGCGTGGCCGTCCCATCTACTGGGTTGGGCCCGCCGGGCCAGAGCAGGATGCCGGGCCGGGCACTGATTTTCATGCCCTGCGCCATGGCTATGTGTCCATCACTCCCCTGCAGGTGGATCTGACCCGCCACCAGGCCATCGATTCCCTGCGGCACTGGCTGGAGAGCTGATGTCGTGATTATGCATTCACAGAACGGGCAGGGCATGACCTCGGATCGCACCCGTGAGCGCCTGGTGCGGCAGTTGCGGGACGAGGGCATACGTGACGAGCGGGTGTTGCAGGTGATGGCCCGGATCCCCAGGCATATTTTCGTGGACGAAGCCCTGGCCAGCCGGGCCTACGAGAACACGGCGTTGCCCATCGGCCGTTCCCAGACTATTTCCCAGCCCTACATCGTGGCCCGTATGACCGAAGCCCTGCTGGCAGGCGAGAACCTGGACAAGGTCCTGGAAGTGGGAACGGGTTCCGGGTACCAGACGGCCGTGCTGGCGCCCCTCGTTCGCCGCATCTACACGGTGGAACGGATCGCCACCCTGTTGGAACAGGCCAGACAGCGATTTCGCCTGCTCAAATTGCGCAATATCCATCCCAAGCATTCTGATGGAGGATTGGGACTGCCGGAGTTTTCTCCTTTCGACGGCATCATCGTCACCGCCGCGCCTGAAGGCATACCCCGTGCCCTGGTGGAACAGTTGCGGCCTGGCGGGCGTATGATTCTTCCCATTGGTCAGGAAGATGCTCAGGCGCTGGTGAAGATCACCCGTACGGCAAGAGGCTACGACACGGAAATGCTGGAGCCGGTGAGGTTCGTGCCCCTGCTCGGGGGGACGGAAGCTTGAAGTTGTTTTCTTCCCTGTATGCTCGCGCCATGCAGTGGGCGAGGCATCCCAGGGCGCCATGGTATCTGGGCGGGTTGAGCTTCGCCGAGTCCTCTTTCTTTCCGGTGCCGCCGGACGTGATGCTCGCTCCCATGAGCCTGGCTCGTCCCGACCGGGCCTGGTGGTTTGCCCTGATAACCACCCTGGCTTCCGTCGCTGGTGGCATTGCGGGCTATTGTATCGGTCTCTGGGCTTTCGATTTCATCGAGCCTCTGTTGCATGACCTCGGTTATTATGAAAAATACCTGGAGGTGCGCGGCTGGTTCGATGATTGGGGATTCTGGGCCATATTCATTGCCGGTTTTTCTCCCATCCCCTACAAGATATTCACCATTACAGCAGGGGTTATATCCATGAGCTTTATTCCTTTCGTCATTGCATCGCTGATTGGCCGAGGGGGGCGTTTCTCGCTGGTGGCCGCGCTCATGGCCTGGGGAGGAAAACCCATGGAAGAGAAGCTGCACAAGTACATGGACGTAATAGGCTGGTCGATTGTCGCGGTGGTCATTGTGGCAGTGATTGTGGTGAAGATTCAATGAACGGAAAAGACGGAGTTTCCGCGGGCATCCGGGGGGTAGATTGATCGCTGCTTTCCGTACAAATGCGCCGGCAAGGCTGTTTCTTGGCGTCCTGGTACTGTTGGTGGCGCCGGGTATGATGAGCGGCTGCGCCACGCACAAGGTGCCGGAAAAGAAGGCGCCGCAGTCTGGCGTCCGTGCCAAGCCCGCTGTCAAGAAGTCTGGCGGTTATTATCGCGTACGCAAGGGCGACAGCCTGTATTCCATTGCCTGGCGCGCGGGTCTGGACTATCGCACCCTTGCGCGCTGGAATGGCCTGAAAAGCCCCTATACCATCTACCCCGGTCAATTGATACGCCTGTCGCCGCCCAGGGTCGGCAAGACCCCGCCGGCAGCCAAAAGGAAGATATCCGGAAAGCCGGTTTCTCCGGACAAATCCGTGGCCAACAAGCCAGGAAAGTCCAGGCCGGCGCCCTCGACAACGAATTCGTCTGTAAAGAAACCCCGGAAGGTGGCCGCCGGTTCGCTGCGCTGGCAGTGGCCGGTGCGTGGCCGGATCCTGTCCCGCTTTGCCTCCAATGATGCCACCAGGGGAGGAATCAAGATCGGCGGCAGGAAAGGGCAGAAAATCGTCGCCGCCGAGGCAGGACAGGTTGTCTATGTTGGTAGTGGACTCATCGGTTACGGACAGCTTATTATCATCAAACACAATAACAAGTATCTAAGCGCTTACGGCCACAACAGCCGGTTGCGTGTCAAGGAAGGGGAAAAGGTTTCCCGTGGACAGCACATTTCCGATATGGGTGTGACGAACCAGGGTACACCACTGTTGTATTTCGAGATACGACGGTATGGGAAACCGGTGGATCCCCTGAAGTACCTGCCGCGCTGACACCGCCCGGCCCCGCAGTTCCCGTAGGCGCCGGCAGAGGAGGAGATGACGGATCGGTCGCCGGCCCTGGCCCGTGACGATCTGGTCGATAGTGGGGAAGTGCATGGCAAGAAAAGAGAACAGTGATGGAACCCCCGGAGAGGCTCCGCGGGAATGGGTCGATCACAACGAGAGCATGGATGCTACCCGTCTGTATCTGCGGGAAATCGGCGCCGCCAGGCTGCTTACCGCGGAAGAGGAAGTGGAACTTGCCCGCGCCATTGCCAAGGGGGATGACGCGGCCCGCAAGCGCATGATAGAGAGCAACCTTCGCCTGGTGGTGAAGATTGCCCGGCGCTATCTGAACAGGGGGCTCCCCCTGCTCGATCTCATCGAAGAAGGAAACCTGGGCCTGATTCGTGCCGTGGAGAAATTCGACCCGGAACGCGGGTTCCGTTTCTCGACCTATGCAACCTGGTGGATACGCCAGACCATAGAGCGGGCCATCATGAACCAGACCCGCACCATACGCTTGCCGATTCATGTGGTGAAGGAGATCAACACCTACCTCAGGGCGGCACGCCGTCTTTCCCAGGAACTGGACCATGATCCCAGCGCCGAGGAAATCGCGGATCTCCTGGACAAGCCCTTGCAGGATGTTGAGCGCATGCTGGGGTTCAATGAACGCATCGCTTCTGTTGACGTGCCTCACGGGCGGGACAGCGACAAGCCGCTGGTGGATGCCATTGCCGACGTCTCGGTGGAGGAACCCACGGAACACCTGCTTGCCGAGGATATACATGCGCACCTGGAACGTTGGCTGGGCAAGCTCAATCCCAACCAGCGGGAAGTGGTGATGCGCAGGTTCGGCCTGCAGGGGCATGACAATTCCACCCTGGAGGAGGTGGCCAGGGAACTGGGGGTTACCCGTGAAAGGGTACGTCAGATCCAGATCGATGCGCTCAGACGATTACGGCTGATTCTGGAACAGCAGGGGTTTGACTCGGAGACCCTGTTTGATTGAATCCCGGTTCCTGGCCCAGGAGAGCAACCGCGGCCCTTTCCCTGTGGAATGCAGGGATTGAGTTCGGGTATCCTTGGCTGATAGCCGATTATTGCGAGACGTTCCAATGAGTGAAGAAAGCCGCAAGGAAAGAGATATCCTGATGGTCATGCGCAAGGTGCTTGCCAGCGTCATCAAGGATACGACCCCCGAATTCAAGACAATGAAGCACCCGTTGTCCGCCAACACCATCGAGGATATCCGGCAGTGCCTGCGCCTCATTGCCGCCAGGGAAATGGAACTGGCGGATGCGGCGGGCGAGACCCGCTTACGACCCTATTTCACGGACGAGAAACAGAAAGCGGAAGTCATTCCCATCTCTCAGATTGGCGGGTTGAACAAGGACGAGCCGGAAGACTGAACACCGGCCTGCCTGTACCTGCACCATGAAAAAGCCCGGCTTCAGGCCGGGCTTTTTCAGTCCTGTTCGGGCAGTGGTCTATTTTGCCTGTGGTGCGGGCTTTGCCTCTTGTGTCGGGGCGTTGGCGGCCTGTTCCGCGCCGGCGACTTCCACGGTTGCCTGGTTACGCATCTCGGTAACCAGTTTCGCGAGCTGCTGTTGTTGCAACTGGGCGCGGAACTGCTCCTTTACCTGATCCATGGGAGGTGGCTGCTGGGCGCGAATGTCTTCCACGAGGATGACATGCCAGCCGAATTGTGATTTCACTGGTGTTTTGCTGAACTTGCCCTTTTCCAGGCTGCTCATGGCATCGCCGAAGGGCTTGACCACCTGGTTGCGGCCCACCCAGCCCAGTTCGCCACCGGCATCCTTGCTGCTGTCCAGGGAGTGTTCCCTGGCCAGCTTGTCGAATGCTTCGCCCTTTTCCAGAGCGGCAATGATGTCCTTCGCTTCCTGTTCTTCCTTGACCAGGATGTGACTGACCTTGTATTCCTGCAGGGCTTCCTTGGTGAACTTCTTGTCATAGGCGGCCTTGATTTCCTCGTCGGTGACGGGATGCTTGGCGAAATAGTCATTCACCTTGGCTTCCGCCAGTACCTGGATCCTGGCCATTTTCAGTGCGGCAACGACCTGCGGCAGCTTGTCCACGCCTTCCTTTTCGGCCGCCTGGGCTAGCAACGTGGTGTTCACCAGCTGGTTGAGCAGTTGCACCTGGGCCTGCTGGCTGTCCAGCTTGTTCTGGCCGCCCTGCAGGGCGTTGAAGGCCAGGACTTCAAGGTCGGTTATGGCGCTTCCGTTGATGGTTACTATGGTCTGGGGAACCGGGGGCCTGGTTTTCTGTGCGGTGTTTTCTTCCGCAACGGCAAGGGTTGGCAATATGGCGCTGATGGCCAGAACGGCCGCGCAGTTCTTGATTCGGTTGGTCATGGATATTTTCATTCGGGTAATACTTTCCTGAAAGGTTTGACGGAAACGTGCTTGTAGACGCCGGAAGACACGTAGGGATCGGTTGCGGCCCAGTCCTCGGCGTCCTTGAGACTGGGAAATTCGGCGATGATGAGACTGCCGGTAAAACCGGCGGGGCCGGGGTCCTCGGCATCGATGGCGGGGTTTGGCCCGGCCAGCACCAGCCGCCCTTCGGCTTGCAGGGCCTTGAGTCGCTCCACATGCGCCGGTCGGGCTGCCATGCGGGCTTCAAGGCTGTCTTCGCGGTCTGTGCCGATTATGGAATACAACATTCAGTTATTCTCCTCTTCCACGGGTTGCATGTAACGCGCCAGATAAATGCCTTGCAGAACCAAGAATGCCAAGGTCAGTCCCAGCATGCCGAACAGCTTGAAGTTCACCCAGGTGTCTTCGGGATAGTTGTATGCAACATAGAGATTGGCGGTTCCCGCCAAAATGAAGAATACCACCCAGGCCAGGTTGAGCTGTTTCCAAACCCGACGGGGCAGATTGATGGCCTGGTCCATCATGCGTTGCAGCAGGCCGCGTTCCATGAACAGCCCGGAACCGAGAAATGCCGCGGCGAACAACCAGTTCACCACCGTGGGTTTCCATTTGAAGAACATGGGGTCGTGCAGCAACAGGGTGGCGCCGCCAAATACCAGTACCAGCGCCAGGGTAACCCACTGCATGGTTTCCACCTTGCCGTGAACGCGGTAGTTCCATGCCATGTGCAGCAGGGAAGCAGCGATGAACACGCCGGTAGCCACATACATGCCCCATAGCTTGTAGGCGACAAAGAATACGATGACCGGGAGAAAGTCGGCGAACAGTTTCATGTTTTGATTGTTGTCTGGGTTCCGGAAGCTCCAGAATAGACCGGTATGGTATCAAAAAGTTGCCGTTCCGGCAGGAATCGGCATTTCACGGGCGCTGATTGTGGATACAATGAGCATTTTCTTCATCCGGTGACAACATTGTCAGAAGCAGAGATTATCCGTGTTCAGGACTTCCAGGCCCTGGCGCAAAGGGCGCGCCGTGAGCGGCGTGTCATCATGTTGCTGGTCTCCCAGGCAGATTGTCCTTACTGTCATGTGATCAAGGAGGAGGTCATTCGCCCCATGATACTGGGAGGCGATTTCCGGGATGATAGCCTGATTCGTGAGATGTTCATGGATGAAGGAGAGAAGATTGTCGATTTTCAGGGGAAAACCATGGATGCGGCGGATCTTGCTCACGGCTACGGGGTCTTTGTTACCCCCACGTTGCTGTTTCTCGGCCCGGATGGTCAGGAGCTTTCGAAGCAGATGGCCGGTGTGAATACCATCGAGATGTATTATTACTACGTGGCTCAGTCCATTCGCGCTGCCCTGGACAGGTTGTCCGGTAAGCCATCATGAAGTTCGGTTTGTACGTCATTGGTGACGAAATTCTCAGTGGCCGCAGGCGTGATACCCATGTGGACTGGTTCCGCCGCATATTGCAGCGCGGAGGGCATTCCCTGCACTGGGTGCAGGTATTGCCGGACGACCCGGAAATTCTCGTGCGTCAGTTCCGGCAGAGCATGGACGCGGGGGAGCCGGCTTTTTCCTGTGGGGGAATCGGCGCCACGCCAGACGACCATACCCGTGAGTGCGCGGCGAGAGCTGCGGGCCTTCCCCTTGTGCGGCATGCCGAGGCGGCTGAACTGATAGAGGGGCAGTTTCCCGACAGCGCCAGGCCGCACCGCATTCGCATGGCGGATTTGCCTCGGGGCAGCTCTCTCATTCCCAATCCCGTGAACAGGGTGCCGGGTTTTTCCATTCGTGAACACCATTTTCTGCCCGGCTTTCCCGACATGGCCCACCCCATGGGAGAATGGGTGCTGGACAGGTATTATCCCGCGGATGAAACGCCGGAGCAGGAGCTTTCCCTGCGAACCTACGGGGTGTCGGAAAACGAGCTCATGCCTCTTTTGCAACAGATGAGCCGGAAGTGGCCCGGGCTGAAACTTTTCAGTCTCCCCCGCATGGGAAAGGAGTCTTTCGTCGAACTCGGCTTTCGGGGCGGGAAAGAGGTGCCCGCGGCTTTTGGGGAACTGCGGCGGGAGCTGCGGAAACGGGGTATTCGCACGGATCATCCCGCCGGGGAAGCCGGCATCTAGCCCGGGCTAGCCCGCGGTCATCCCTTCGTCTTCACTTTTCCAGGATGGTGGCCTGCGCTTGTGTCCCGCCTGCGCCAGCCTGTCCAGGTATTCCGTCCAGTAGATGGCCTGCTTGCGTCCCAGGTCGTACAGGTAGGCCCAGTCGTACAGCCCCGAGTCGTGTCCGTCATCGAAGAATATCTTGATGGCGTACTGGCCCACGGGCTGGATGTCGGTGATATTCACGTCCTGCTTGTCCAGTTGCAGCTTGGCGCCCTGGCCCCAGTGGCCCCTTACCTCGGCGGAAGGGGAATACACGCGCAGGAGTTCCGCCGGGTAGATGAAACTGCTTCCGTCGTCGAAGCTGATTTCCAGGGTGTGTGACTTCGTGTGCGCCGTGATGTTCACGGGTTTTGGAGTAGTGCTCATATCCAGCCTCCAAGATAACGCCTGGCCAGATCCGCCAGTGCGAGCATGTGCGCCTCGGAATCATTGAGGCAGGGAATGTATTCGTATCTTTCGCCGCCTGCGCGGATGAAGATCTCCTGGTTCTCCATGGCGATTTCCTCCAGGGTTTCCAGGCAGTCGGCGGAAAATCCGGGGCAGATGACCTGCACGTGCCGGCACCCTTCTTTGGCGAGTTGCCGCAGGCTGTCCGATGTGGCAGGTGCCAGCCAGGGCTCCCTGCCCATGCGGGACTGGTAGGAATGTGTCCACTGGTCATCGCTCAGCCCGAGAGTCCTTGCGAGGGCGGTGCTGGTTGCTTCACATTGCAAGGGGTAGGGATCACCGGCATCGGCATAACGCTGGGGCAGGCCGTGGTAGGACAGCACCAGCTTGTCCGGCTCGCCATGCCGGGCCTGAAAGTCTTTCACGCTGGCGGCCAGGGCCTGGATGTAACCGGGATCGTCGTGGTACTGGTTGAGCAGACGCAGTTCCGGTATTACCCGCTGGCGCTTCAACTCGTCCACCACGGCATCGAAGGCGGAGGCGGTGGTCGTTGCGGAGTACTGGGGATAGAGGGGGAAGACCAGCACCCGGCCGCAGCCGGCATCCAGCAGTTCCCGGAGGCCGCTGGCGATGGATGGCCTGCCGTAGCGCATGGCTGGCACCACCTTCAGGTTCCCGCCCAGGAGACGCTGCAGGGCGTCGGCCTGGGCCAGTGTGTGAACCAGCAGGGGTGATCCCTTTTCATCCCAGATCTTCGCGTAGGCTCTTGCCGAGCGCTTCGGACGCAGGTTGAGAATCACCCCGTTGAGAATGGGCCACCATAAGATCCGGGGCATTTCCACGACCCGCGGGTCGGAGAGAAATTCCCTGAGGTAGCGTTTCACGTCCCGGGGGGAAGGGGAATCCGGCGTCCCCAGATTGATGAGCAGTATGCCTGCCCCACATTCGGTGGTTGTTGCTGTCATGAAAGTGATGGTCTCACGAGTAGCTCAGAAAATAACCGGCTGCATCCAGGTATTTTGCCTCACGCTCCAGTTCCGCCTCGGTGAGAGGATGCTGTTCCAGCCAGTCCTTGGGGAAAGAGAGAATGATGTTGTTATTCTCCGCCATGATGCCTGGTTCCAGTTTCCGGTCCGGGCTGCGGCCACGATGCAGCAGCACCGCCAGGCGCAGCAGGATGGCCAGCCGCCGGCAGTGTTCCCGTACATCCTTGCCCAGTTCGCTGAACAACTGGCTGCGGAACTTGCGCCGGTGACTTCGCACCAGCAGGGCCAGCAGGTTCTGGGACTGGCGGGAGAAACCGGACAGGTCGGCGTTGGCGAGGATATAGGCGCCATGCTTGTGGTAACCGTCATGGGAAATGGCCATTCCGATCTCGTGCAGGAGAGCGCTCCATTCCAGGAGCAGGCGCATTTCATCGTCATCCAGCTTCCAGCTCTTGCTTACCTGTTCGAACAACTGCCGGGCAGTGTCCGCCACCCGCTTCCCCTGGTCTGCGTCCAGGCTGTAGCGTTGCACCAGGGTGCCTACTGTGCGCTTTCTCACGTCATGATGCTGGATGCTGCCCAGCAGTTCGTACAGAAGGCCTTCCCGCAGCGCCAGGTCGGAAACGCGCATCTGTTTGATGTCCAGGGCCTTGAACACGGCGCTGAGCACTGCCACGCCGCCGGCAAAAACGGGGCGCCGGTTGTCGCTCAGGCCCTCCAGCCTCAGCTTGTCCGCATGTCCGGCGTCGATCATGGCCTTGCGCAGTTTCTTCAGGGATTTCCTGGAAATGCCCTTGTCCGACCAGCCCTGGGCCTGTACCACGTCGCGTATGGAGCGAATGGTGCCTGAACTGCCCACTGCCAGCTCCCAGTGCCCGCTGTTGTAGATGGTCTGCACCGGCCGTGTTTCCAGGCGCCCGGCGATGATGGCGGCGTCCATCATCCGGGAGGTGATCCTGCCGTCGGGAAAGAAGCGCTGGCTGAAGCTCACGCAGCCCATGAACAGGCTTTCGCGGTTCAGTGTCTCCATGCCCGAGCCGATGATGAGTTCCGTGCTGCCTCCGCCGATATCCACAACCAGCCGCCTTTCTTCGTCGCCGGCCAGACCGTGAGCCACCCCCAGGTAGACCAGGCGAGCCTCTTCATGTCCGGCAACGATTTCTATGGGGTGCCGCAGGGCCTGTTCCGCCTGGCGCAGAAACTCGCCGCCGTCACGCAGCAGGCGCAGGGTATTGGTACCAACGGCGCGCACTGCATTGCGGGGCAGGTCGCGCAGGCGCTGGCCGAAACGTGACAGACATTCCAGGGCGCGTTCGCGGGCCTCGGGTGTCAGACGCTTCCTGTTGTCCAGCCCGGCCCCCAGGCGTACCATCTCCTTGAGGCGGTCGATCACCTGCAATTGTCCGTTTTCTATCTGTGCAACAATGAGATGAAAGCTGTTGGAACCGAGGTCCACGGCGGCAATGGTGCGGGGCAGGACGGGCTGTGAATCTGGCATGGGACCGGATCGGAATCATGGGTGGCCTGTGACAGGCGTTAGTTTACCAAGAGAAGGGCGGCAAGAATGAAATTCTGCAGTGAATGCGGCAGTACGGTCACCACGGAGGTTCCGGACGGTGACAACCGCCCGCGCCATGTCTGCACCGCCTGCGGCATCATCCATTACCAGAACCCGAAAATGGTTACCGGCTGCATACCCGTGTGGCAAGACCAGGTGCTGCTTTGCCGCCGCGCCATCGAGCCGCGAAGAGGCCTGTGGACCCTGCCGGCAGGCTTCATGGAGAACAATGAAAGCGCCCAGGAAGGCGCTGCCAGGGAAACGCTGGAAGAGGCCAATGCGCGGGTGAAGGTGGAACAGTTGTACACGACATTCAACCTGCCGCTCATCAGCCAGGTGTACCTGCTGTTTCGCGGGCGGCTGGAGGATCTGGATTTCTTTCCCGGCCATGAGAGCCTGGAAGTGGCGCTGTTCAGGGAAGGTGATATTCCCTGGAATGAACTGGCTTTTCCCGTGATCCGGGAAACCCTGAAGTTGTTTTTCCTGGACCGGCAGTCCGGCCGCTTTATCCACAGGGTGGGGGACATCTACTGGAAGTCGCTCCGTACCGGTGAATACCGGGTCAGAATGCTGAATGGCGACGAAGACTGAAGCCGCCCGCGGGGGCGGGTTCTGCTCCTGCCATTTTGTCAGATGCGCTTGACGTAGCTCTGGATATGCTGGCTCAGGTCGATACCGAAAGAGCCGGCCCGGTGAGATGTCCGGATGGCATAGGCCCGGCCCATGCTGTCCACGGGATTTGTGGTGAGATTGATGATTTTCGGATCCTGCACCTGCTTGTTGTGATCCAGCAACAGCTTGATTTTCGGCCGCAGGCGGTGTTCGGGGTCGTTGTCCACCACGATGCCGATCTCGCCATTGGTCATTTCCACGATGGTGCCCATTGGATAGGTGCCGATGGTCTGGATGAATTTTGTCACCAGCCTCTCGTCAAAGGCGCTGCCGGCGTTCTTGTGCAATATGCCCAGGGCGGTTTCCGCGGTTTCTCCCTGACGGTAGACACGATCCCCGGTAATGGCGTCGAACACGTCGGCAATGGTCACGATGCGCGTGTAATAGGGTATTTCATTGCCGCCCACGCCACGGGGATAGCCCTGGCCGTTGAGTCTTTCATGATGTCCGAAAGCCACATCGACCACGGCGTCCATGACTTCCCGTGTGTCCAGCAGTATTTCCCGTCCGTCAACGGGATGGCGTTTCATGATTTCCATTTCTTCCCGGTTCAGCCTGCCCGGCTTGGTGAGAATCTCCTTTGGTGTGAGCATCTTGCCCATGTCATGGAGCAGGCCACAGAGTCCCAGCACGTTGAGTTCCTTGCGGTTCATGCCCAGATGCCGGCCGAAGGCGATGGAAATGATGGCCACGTTGAGACTATGCTCCGAGGTGTATTCATCCTTGTTGCGCAGCCTCGTCAGCAACAGGCTGGCGTCCTGGTTCATCATCACGTTGTCCACGCAGGTCGCCACTGCTTCCCTGGCCGCCGGGGTGTCTATGCTTTTTCCCAGGCGGATCTCCGCCATGATGGATTTCACCAGCCGGGTGGTCTGAACCCGGTTTTCTATGGATGACTTGAGCGCCAGGGGAAAGCTGTCGTCCGGTTCGGGAGATGCCTGTCTCTTGAGCACGCGGCTGAATTTTCCCATGAACCCCTGCCGGGTTTTCGATTGTGCCGGGGTATCGACAGCCACGGCGCTGTAGCTTGGTTTAAAGCCGTCTTTGGGGCAGGGCGCCGTGGTGCTGATGTCGGCATGTTTTTTGGGTTTGATGCGTACAGATTTTCTTACGTCGATATACACCCAGTCGCAGTGCTCCCGGACCCGCATTACATCGTTTTCATTGTTGAGCATGAAACCCTGGAATACGAAGGGGGATTCAGACCAGGGACGATCCAGTTCACAGACAAACATTCCCTTCCGCAGTTTGTCTGCTTCAACCTGAACCTTTTCCACCTGTTCAAAGGTCAGTGGGTCGGGAATCTCTGTCGCCATCAGTACAATGCGATACCAGCCGGGCAGCCCGGACAGCCGGGGTGACAATGAAATGTAACCTGGCTGTTAGCATATCATCATTCCCGGCCGGCGAAGCGGGTGCTGCCCGGGAAATGGTGTTCCGGAGAAGCTTTTTTCCGGCTGCCGGGCGGCATCCCGGCCCATGTGCCGCCACGTCCGTTTCCTGTGCTGGTTGCAATCCCCTCCAGTGTCCCCATGTGGTTGAACTATATTCACCATTTATCCTCTAACCAGCCAAAACAACTGGAGAAAAACATGATGGCGGCACCGAGCAAAGAGCAGCAGGCATTCAGGAAGCTGCAGGAATACATGGACTCCTGTATCCTCGGCCAGGAAATCCTGGTCAACCGCCTGCTGGTGGCGCTGCTGGCGGACGGACATCTGCTGGTGGAAGGAGCGCCAGGCCTGGCGAAGACCAAGGCTATCAAGACTCTCAGTGAAGGCATGGAGGGCAGTTTTCACCGTATCCAGTTCACCCCGGATCTGTTGCCTGCCGACCTGACGGGTACGGACATCTACCGTCCACAGGATGGAAGCTTCGTGTTCCAGCAGGGGCCCCTGTTCAACAACCTGGTACTGGCCGACGAGATCAACCGCGCTCCGGCCAAGGTACAGTCGGCGTTGCTGGAGGCCATGGCCGAGCGGCAGATCACCGTGGGTAATGCCTCCTACCCCCTGCCGCCCCTGTTCCTGGTC
This sequence comes from uncultured Sedimenticola sp., assembly GCA_964636335.1. Classification (GTDB taxonomy): domain Bacteria; phylum Pseudomonadota; class Gammaproteobacteria; order Chromatiales; family Chromatiaceae; genus Thiolapillus. The sequence continues at coordinate 38,029 of CAZWRE010000196.1, forward strand.
ATGGCTACCCAGAACCCCATCGAACAGGAAGGCACATATCCCCTGCCGGAAGCCCAGCTGGACCGTTTCCTGCTGCATGTGTTCATCGACTACCCGGAACTGCGTTACGAGCAGCGCATTCTGGAACTGGCCCGGGCGGAGGCCCGTGGCGAGCTGGGTGATGAAAGCCTGGAGACACCGAACCTGCTGAGCCAGGAAGATCTGTTCGAGGCCCGCCGTCAGGTGCTGGACATTCATATGGCGCCCGGCGTGGAGGAATACCTGCTGCAACTGGTGCTGGCCACCCGGAATCCTTCTGCCTACAGTGAGCGGTTGGCGGGCTGGATCGAGTATGGCGCCAGTCCCCGGGCCTCCATCGGACTGGATCGCAGCGCCCGGGCCCATGCGTGGCTGGCCGGGCGGGATTATGTATCACCCGAGGACATCCAGACCATGGCCTTTGATGTGCTGCGTCACCGGCTGATACTCAATTACGAAGCCGAAGCCGAAGGCGTCACGCCGGACCGTTTCATCTCCGAGCTGGTGGCCCTGGTCCCCGTACCCTGATGGGAATGGTGAAATCCATGGATGCTTCTCCGGTCTCCGCCGGGTTGGGTGAACTCGTTGCCCTGAGCAACCAGGCCCGCCAGCTACAGCTTCGCCCAAGGGTGATTCGCGCCCGTCAGGGCGGCCAGTACATCTCGCGCATGCGTGGTCGGGGCATGGAGTTCGATGAATCCCGCCCCTACCAGCCGGGAGACGACGTACGCAATATCGACTGGCGGGTCACCGCCCGTACCGGCAAGACACATTCCAAGGTGTTCCGCGAGGAAAGGGAACGTCCCGTGCTGGTGAGCGTGGATGGCCGCCGCAGCATGTTCTTCGCCACCCGGGGGCGTTTCAAGTGGGTACAGGCGGCGCGCCTGGCTGCCCTGTTGGCCTGGACGGCCAGCCAGGCGGGTGACCGGGTTGGAGGAGAAATCCACTGGGAAGACGGCTTCGATGAATTTCGTCCACGGCGGGGCAGGAAATCCGTGCTGCATCTGCTCAAGGCCCTGGTGACCCATGACGGTGTGAACCAGGCCGCGCCGGCATCCATGGAGAAGGTCTTCCGCCGCATGCGCCGAACCGCCCACCCCGGCAGCCTGGTGGTGTTCATCAGTGATTTCCGTGGTTTCGATGAAGCCTCGGAACGGCAGTTGGCGCGCATTGCCCGGCACAATGACGTGCTCTTGCTGCATGTTCACGACTGGCTGGAGTCAAGGCTGCCCGCGGGCGGCCATTATCGCCTGGGCGATGGCGAACAGATTGTTGAACTGGATACCCACCGGCCGGAATTGCAGCGGCGCTATCACGGCAATTTTGAACAAAGGGTGGCGCATCTGCGCAGCCTGTGCCGCCGCCTGCGCATGACCTGGTTGCAGTGCGCCACTGATGATGACCCAGTGGAAGTGCTGCGCAGTGTGTTCGGCAAGCAGAAATGAACGATCCCCTCGCCCAACTGAAGGACATACATCTGCCCCCGGCGGTAAGTTGGTGGCCGCCGGCGCCGGGCTGGTGGCTGCTGGGCCTGGTGATGCTGGGCGGCGTGGCCTGGGCTGTCGTCCGGCTGCGCCGCCGAACCACCATGCCGAACCTGCGGCGGGAAGCCCTGGCGGCCCTGGAACAGGCCGAAGCGGACTGGCGAAGTCACCAGGACGGCTCACGCCTTGCCGCCGAACTTTCCGCCCTGCTGCGCCGGGTAGCCATCAGTCTGTATCCGGGGACGGATGTCGCCGGCATGACGGGCGCCGCCTGGCTGCGCTGGCTGGATGAAAGGCTTGGCGGGCATGATTTCGAGAAGGGTTCGGGGCGTCTGCTGCTGGAGGCCGGCTATCGGCCGACAGCGGATATCGACGATCCTGAAGCGTTGATTGCGCTGACCAGGCGCTGGCTGGAAAAGGTCACGAAGGAGGCTGGTCGTGCTTGAATTCGCCTGGCCCTGGCTTTTCCTGTTGCTGCCCCTGCCATTGCTGGCGCGGCGGCTGCCTCCCGTGCGTCAGCCCCGGGCGGCCCTAAAGGTGCCCTTCCTGGAAGATTTCCGGCAACTACAATCCGGTGTATCCACGGCAGCTGACAGTGGCCGGATCAGGTTGTGGCTGGCGGCCCTTGCCTGGGTGCTGCTGGTTGCCGGGGCGGCCCGTCCCCAGTGGCAGGGCGACCCTCTGCCACTGCCCCTGGAAGGACGGGATCTGATGCTGGCGGTAGACCTTTCCGGCTCCATGGCGGAGGAAGACTTTGTTATCGGCCGCCAGCGGGTGGATCGCCTCACGGCCACCAAGATCGTGGCCGGCAACTTCATCGAGAAACGCAAGGGTGACCGCCTTGGCCTGATTCTTTTTGGCGAGCAGGCCTACCTGCAGGCGCCCCTCACCTATGATCTGAAGACGGTGAAGACCCTGCTGGAGGAAGCTTTCATCAACATGGCCGGGCAGAAGACCGCCATTGGCGATGCCATTGGCCTGGCCATCAAGCGCCTGCGGGACAAGAAAGGGGAGAAGGTGCTGATCCTCATGAGTGACGGCGAGAATACCGCGGGGCAGATGGACCCCCTGAAGGCCGCCGAGCTGGCTGCCCAGGAAGGGTTGAAGATCTACACCATCGGCATAGGCGCCGATCCCCAGGCGGATTTCTTCGGCATGGTGAGTGGTGGGAGTGCGCTGGATGAGCGTACCCTCAGGCGTATTGCCGAACTTACCGGAGGACGCTATTTCCGCGCCCGGGATACGGCCCAGCTCGTGGCTATCTATGACGCCATCGATGCCATGGAGCCGGTGGAGAACGAGAAGCGCTTTTTCCGTCCCGTGGACGAACTTTTTCACTGGCCCGCGGGAACGGCGCTGCTGCTGTCACTTGGCTTGCTGCTGTGGAGGCGGACATGAACTGGCAGGACTTTCATTTCATTCGTCCCTGGTGGTTGCTGGCCCTCCTGCCCGTGGTGCTGGGCCTGGTCCGCCTGTGGCACAGGCGGGGTGCGGATTCCTCCTGGAGCAGGATTGTATCGCCCGAGCTGTTGCCCCATCTGCTCATGGAAGATGAAGGCGGGCTGGCGCGTTGGCCCCTGCTGGTGGCGGGCCTGGGGTTCGGGCTGGCGGTGCTGGCGGTGGCCGGGCCGTCATGGGAACGGCTGCCTCAACCTGTGTACAGCAATACGTCTTCGCTGGTCATTGCCCTTGATCTGTCCAGTTCCATGAATTCCCGGGATCTGAAGCCTTCCCGCCTGCATCAGGCGCGTTTCAAGATCGAGGACATCCTGCGCCAGCGCAGGGAAGGCCAGACAGCGCTGGTTGCTTTTGCCGGTGCGCCGTTCACCGTCTCGCCACTGACGGATGATGCCCGCACCATCATTGCACAGTTGCCGGCCCTGACCACGGATATCATGCCGGTGCAGGGCAGCAATACCGCTGCTGCCATTGACCTGGCAGTGGAGCTGCTGCGGCAGGCGGATCAGCCGGAAGGCGACATTCTGCTGGTTACCGATGGCGTGAACACCGCCGCCAGCGTGGAAGCGGCGGAAAAGGCCGTGAAGGCCGGTTATCGGGTCTCCGTGCTTGCCGTGGGTACCGAGGAGGGCGCACCCATTCCCTCGGCCCAGGGGGCCATCAAGGATGCCCGGGGCAATATCGTCATTGCCCGGCTGGATGTGCCGGCGTTGGAGGAGGTGGCCCGGACAGGCAAGGGTCGCTTCGCCCGGCTGGCGGTGGATGGATCGGACATACGCGCCCTGGGGCTGCTGAACCGGTCCTCCAACCGGCAACAAGAAGCGCAGTTGACGGACAGGGAGGTTGCGCGCTGGCGGGACATGGGGCCCTGGCTGCTGCTGGCAGTGCTTCCCATTGCCGCCCTGGCCTTCCGCCGGGGAGTGCTGATGCTTGCCTTCGTCATGGTTCTGCCCTGGCCGGGCGGTGCCGAGGCGGGGTGGTGGAAGGATCTGTGGCAACGGCCCGATCAGCAGGGGCAGGCTTTGTTGCTGGACAGCAAGCAGGCAGAGGAGGCTGCCCGGGTATTCCGCAACCCGGACTGGAAGGCCAGCGCCTACTACCGGGCTGGAAAATATGAGGAGGCCGAACGGATATGGAAGCAGAAGGACAGCGCCGAGGCCCGTTACAACCTGGGCAATGCCCTGGCCCGCGAGGGAAAACTGGAAGACGCCATCGCGGCTTATGATGAGGCACTGGCAGGAAACCCGGAACTCGAGGATGCCCGGATCAATCGTGAACTGGTGAAGAAGCTGTTGGAGGAACAGCGGAAGAAGCAGAACCAGCAGAACCAGCAGAACCAGCAGAACCAGCAGAACCAGCAGAACCAGCAGAACCAGCAGAACCAGCAGAACCAGCAGAACCAGCAGAAC